>JAABSL010000088.1 GCA_011390415.1 Desulfobacteraceae bacterium | reverse complement strand
CATTGATCAGCAGGTTGATAAAAACCTGTTCCAGGCGGTTTTCATCTGCCAGGATCAGGGGCAGGTCATTGTCAAGATTCTGGATGACCTCGATCTGTCGCAGTTTGAGCTGCTGGCGGAAAATATCAAACGCCTTGATCAATGCGGTATTCACCTGGGCCTTTTCCCGGGTGACATCGGATTTGCGGCCGAATTCGCGCATGTGGTTAATGATTTTCGATGCCCGGTCAACCTGGCCGTCCATTTCTTCGGCCATGGTGGCCATGATGTCTTTGGGAATGGACTCGTCCGCCTTTATTTTCCGGATAATAAAATTGCTGGCACTTTTGATGACCGACAAAGGCTGGTTCAGTTCGTGGGCAATGCCGGTGGCCATTTCGCCTAACGTCGCCATTTTCCCCGCCTGGATCAGCTGCTGTTCTGCCAGCAGACGCTTGGTGATGTCCGTGGCATTCACCAGGAGCACCCGGGAGTCCAGGTATTGGGACGGCGAAACATGAATGTCCGCAAAAATGATTTTCCCCTCTTTTCCCACCTGCCGGACCGTATTGATGGACCGGCAGGCCTTGATTCTTTCCATACAGTCTGCCCGGATCTGGGGATCGAAAAACAGTTCAAACGACCGGTTGAGAAGTTCATCTTTGATAAACCCGTAAACTTTGTAAACGCTGGAGTTGCAGTCGATGATTTTGAAACTGTCTTGTTCCAGAACAAACAGCGGATTCGGAATATTGTTGAATATGGCCCGATATTTTTCTTCCGATTTCCGGACCTCTTTTTCCAGGAGCCGCATCTGGGTGATGTCAACGGATATTTCCATGACTGCCGTGATTTCACCCTCGCGGTTTCGGATGGGGGCCGTTCTCAAAGTCCAGTATGACAGTTCCCCGCGCTTGTTGATCCCTTTTTGTTCCCCATGATGGGGTTTGCCGTCTTTGAACGTTTCCACCACCGGGCATTGTTCACAGGGTTCGGATCGCCTTTTATAGGCGTGGTAGCAAAGATCCCCTTTTGCTGGGTGAAACATGTCCGCAAATTCCCGGTTGTACTGGAGCAGTTGAAAATCTTTATTCTGAACGGTTATCAGGCAGGGCACGGCTTCAAACAGGCTCTGGTATTCTTTGCGCTGTTCATTGAGCCCGGTCTGCTTGATTTCAATCTGTTCGGCCATATAGTTGACCGCATCGGCCAGCTGCCGGAATTCCCCGTCCCGGATGCCTTCGATGCGACCATAAGCGCCCTTGCTGATCTGCCGGGTGCCGTAAATAAGCTTTTTAATGGGCTGGTTGACAAACCGCAGCACAAAGATCCCGATAATGGAAGAGCAGATGAGAAACAGACAAAGGGCGAAAAAAATCAATCCCTTTTCATAAAACGCAATCTGGCGGTCGGTCTGTTTCAGGGACACCACCACATCAAGCGCCCCCAGTACCTTTTTATTTTCCGGATGAAAATGACAGACCTGCGCACATCCCGGGCCGTTAAAAATCGGGCTGATCATCCCCATCAGCCGGTAGCCTTTTTCAGAGGAGATGATCCGTTTCCGCTGATCCAGTGCAAGCGATTCCAGGGGCGGCTCGGTCTTGTGACAGACATAACAGGCTTCATCCCGGATATTGGTGACATCGCCGACTTCGTCATTGATATTGGAAAAATGAATTTCACCGGCTTTGTTATAAATACGGATGTTTTCGATTTCCTCCTGTTTGGCGATGTTCTGAATGATCTGGTTGATGTCATCTCTCGAATTGAGCATCATGGCGTAGTGGGTGCCCAAAAGAATGGTGTTGCTGAGACGGCTGGCTTCGGCCGTGATGTTCTCCATGGCCTTGTTTTTTTCATACGTGATAATAAAAAAAGCCCACAAAAGGGCGGTGATCAGGACCGTCAGCCCCACGGCAAAGATCAGTTTGTAGGCCAGGCTTTCCCGCAGATTTTTCAACCGTATCATCATTAAAGGTCTCCGCACCAGGTCAGGAGGTTGCCAGCCGGTTAAACGTAAGCACAAAACAGGTGCCGCTGGAAGACGTTTTTTCCACCCGGACCGAACCGCCGTGGCGCTCCATAATGCCGTAAACCGTTGAAAGCCCCAACCCCACGCCATATCCCGCATCTTTTGTGGTGTAAAACGGTTCAAAAATATGGGGCAGGTCTGAAGGATCAATGCCGGTGCCCGTATCCGTGATCCGGACGGCCACCTGCTCTTTTTCCGGGTCATACCCGGCATGAAGCGTGATGGTGCCGCCTTCGGGCATGGCGTCCAAGGCATTGAAGATCAGGTTGATGATGCACTGCTGGATCTGGTTGGCATCCGCCTCAATCCGGGGAATATCTTCATCTGTGGTGATTTCTAAAGCCACATGCTGCAGCTCAAGCTTATGTCGGCTCAGGAGTTCGCATCGGCGGATCAGATCTTTGACATCAGTGGCCGCAAAAGACATGTCGGATTTTCTGGAAAAGGTCAGCAGGTTGGATACGATCCGGGAACACCGGTCGGTTTCGGTGGCGGCGATATCCAGGTACCTGGAAAATTTGTCGGTTTTTTCCGGGGTGAGCCCTTTTTTCACAATTTTTGACATCAGCCTGAGATAGTTGAGAATGCCGGACAAGGGGTTATTGATCTCATGCACCATGCTGGCGGCCAGTTTGCCCAGAGACATCATTTTATCCTGGTGGAGGATCTGCTCCTGATCCGCCATTTTTCGCTCAATCTGCCTCAGTTCCCGCAAATCCCGGATGCAGATCAATATCCCGTTTTTTTTGTTGTCTTCAAACAATACGCTGGCGGATATCTGCACCGGTATATGGGTGGCATCGCTGCCCCACAGCACGGTTTCCATGAGATTGATTTTGTTTTCCCCGCCGTGCGACCGGCTTTCAAGAGCGCGGATCATTTGTTCATATTCCGCTTTATCAAACAGGTCGGCTATCATCATCTGGTCTGCGACCCGGTCTTTTCCATAGCCCAGTATCTTTAACGCACTGTTATTGATCGTTTTGATTTGTCCGTCCGGACCGGAGGCAATGATGCCGTTGATAGAGCTTTCAATGATCTGCTGCTGAAAGGCAAAATTTTTTAAAAGCGCCCGGGTGGCGGAAGACCACCCGGTTTCCAGCAACGTGGTATATTCCCGGATCTGTTTTTTTGCCAAAAACCGGTTTTTGGCCCGGTCAAGGGCAAGTGTGAGGGCCTGGTCGTTTATGGGTTTGGTTATAAAATCAGAGGCATCCAGCTGTATGGCCCGGATGGCCGTATCAATGTCGCCGAACGCCGTCATGACGATGACTTCGATTTCCGGTAATTCCCTTTTCAGGGTTTCCAGCACCTGGAGTCCGTCCATGCCGGGCATTTTGATGTCCGTGATCACGATCCGGGGGCCAAAGGTGCGGCATAGATCAATGCCGTCTTTTCCGTTTTCTGCTGTTTTTACCTGATATCCCCAGTCTTCAAGGGCAATGGCCGTGATTTTCCGGATCCCTTCTTCATCGTCAATTAGCACCAGTTTCCATGGAGTGTCCGATTTCATTGCCGGTTTCTTCTCCAAAAAAAATTGTAAAAATTATGATCTCGCATTACCGGAAATTAACAAATAATAGATGATCGTAAAAAGCATTTCATGATGACGTTTTGGCCAGTGATGATTTTTATCGTAGGGGCGAATGGCATTCGCCCATCGAGTTTCAATCACAAAAGGGCGTATTCCATACGCCCGTGCGATCGCTGTGATCGAAACAAATACCACGGCTCTTAACTGCCGCAGCTGGGCACAAAGTCCCGGTTGATGCTGAGAACCGGGCACCGGGAGCCGGATGCCACTTTGATGACATTGGAGCCGATCAGGGCTTTTTCAGGATCTCTTTCCTTGGAATGATGGGCCATGATAATCAGGTCCGCATGCTGCCACCGGGCAAACTTCAGGATTTCCATGTGCGGCGCGCCTTCCCATGATTCCAGAGAATAATTCACTGTATCCGTTAATTGAGGGGCGTATCTTTTTTTCATGTGGTCGATGGCATTTTCAATATTTTCTTCAATCACCTTCTGGGGAAAATAGCTCTCATCACCTTCCGATGCCGGTAATGCGTGAAAAATATGAAGCCGGGCATCATAATACTGCGCAATTTCAACCGCAAAATTAAACGCACAATCTGCCGGTTCGCTGAAATCCGTGGCCAGCACGATGTTGGAAAAAGCCACCTTCAGGCGTCCTTTGGTGACTTCATAATCCTGATGGATCTTTATTACTTTGGGCATCAAGAGTTCCGGATCAAACGGTTTGACCAGATAATCCAGGGCCCCCTGCTTCATGGCCGCAATGGCCGTATCAACGGTAGCATAGGCCGTCATCATGACCACGGCCAAATCCGGATGCGCCTTTTTCGCTTCATTTAAAAGCGCAACACCGTCCATTCCCGGCATCCGGATGTCCGTGAGCATGAGGTGATAGTCTTGCGCTGCCAGCATGTCAAGGGCCTGCTCGCCGGATTCCGCCGTGCCGGTGGTAAATCCTTCCTCCTCCAGCCATTCCTTGAGTGAATCCCGCAGGGAGAGTTCATCGTCCACCACCAGGATTTTATAAGCGCTGCGGTCTTCGGCCGACAATTCCACATGGCTTGACGGGTAGATTCGGGGAACATCCGGGGGCACGATCATCACCGGGCAGCGGGCCCGTAAACTGACTTTCTGCAGTGTGCTGCCGGTCATTCCCCAGGTTCTCAATTGGTTGTGCCGCACCTGGTGCGGTCCCATTACGATAACATCCATATGTTGTTTCCGGGCGTATCTTAAAATTTCTTCATGGGGCACACCGGGAACCACTTTGATTTCATAGCTTTCAATGCCGGAGAGTTTTTTTTCAAAGTGCGTTTCGATCTCTTTGGCTGCGGCTTCCACTTTGCCGGAGGGTGTTAAATAACGGATGGTGCTCCAGCCTTCTTCGTCCGGACCATAGGCGTGAAAGAGAATCAGTTTCGTGTGGCTGGGCCGTGCCATAGCAAAGGCCAGATTGGCGGCGCCTTTGCTTTCATCTGCGGAAGTGGTTGCCAGTAAGATTTTTTTAAACATGATCCGTCTCCTTATGCATAGGGCTTATGCCGATCTTGTGATACCGTCTGATAATTGTTTAAGAGCGGCCTGATATTTGTCGTAAAACCCGGGGGTGATGCAAAGATTAAGGTCTGTCCGGGTTTGATTTTCCGGCAGTCCCATGGCCATGCCGATAAACTGGGGAAGGTAGAGAATGGTGATGTCCATTTTTTCATGGCTGGCTCTGGAAATTCCTTTTTGAAATCCTTCCAGGTTCATCTGGCACATGGGGCAAACCGTAAGAATCATGTCCGCCCATTTGGCCCGGGTTAAGATTTTCGCCACCAGCATCCGGCCCACTTCGGGTTTGGTGGTCATATGAGAGGCCCCGCAGCAGCGCCCCCCCATTTCCCATGAGTGAACCGATGCCCCGGCGGCCCGGATAAAAGGCTCCATGGATTCGGGTTTTTCCGGATTGTCAAAAACGGGAAACGGCCGCAGGCATTGACATCCGTAATAGGGCGCTATGCTGAAATTTTTAAAAGGCACCTGAATCCGGTTTAGAACGTCATGAATGTCGATATCCCGGGTCAGGATATCCAGCAAGTGGCGGACAGCCAGCCGGTTTTCAAATACAAGGCCTTCAATCTCCAGCACCGCGTTGATTTTTTCCAGCAAACCCGGGGCAGATGAGATATCGTGGGACACTTTTTTCAGGTTCAGGTAACAGGCGCTGCACGGAACGAGGATGTCGAGTTTTTCTTTGCGTTCCCGGCTCATTTTTTCCGCAAGGGCCAGGGTGCGGGTTGGCAGCACATAGGAGAGCAGTTCCGATACCGCATGGGCCGCACTGGCGCCGCAGCAGGTCCAGTCTTCAATCTCGATAAGATCCGTTCCCAGGGCCTTCATCAAAGAAACCGTGGACAGATTATATTCTTTTGCCGTACCTTCTAACGAACAGCCGGGATAGTAGAAATATTTCATGCCTGGTTCTCCATTTCCCGTACCTTTTCAAAAATTTTTTCAAGCCCGTGCGACCCTTCTTTCTCCACAAAGGGCAGGCTGATTTTATTTTTTTGTAAAAACTTCAACCCTAGTCCGGCATATTGAAGCGGCAGCAGAGGATTTTTCATTTCAAGGAAAAACAAGGTCATTAATTCGGATTCGTTGACCCGGCCATGGCGCCGGATACTTTGCAGAAATTGGCCGTAAAATAGGTGGCTTTTTTTAAACCCGGTCGGATTCTCGGTTCGGGCCAGGCGGGTCAGGCTGCCCATGACGTCTGTCAGGGGCAGGCCCCGGGGGCATCGTAAAGTGCAGTAATAACAGGAAGAACATAGAATAAAGGTTTTGCTGGTCAGCACATCACGGGTCCGGTCATTGAGGACCATCTGCCACAAGTGCCTGGGGGTATGGTCCATGGCAAATGCATTGGGGCAGGAGCCGGTGCAGGTCCCGCACTGGATACAGGCCTGTATCATTTCTTTAACCGATCCCAGAATATGTCGGGAGGTGCTGCGCATAATTTCCCCCTGATTTTATTTATCGGGTCAGTTGTGCAACTGCTCAAACACGGCATCAATTGTGCCCAGCATCCGGCGGCCCGAGTGTCCCGGAAGAACGGATGCATCGTTCGGGCAGACCGCCGCACAGGCACCGCACCCCTGGCACATGAGTTCATTTATCTGTATTAGGGTATGATCCAGATTAAACATGCGGGCTCCGTAAGGACAAGTCTCAATGCAGCGTTCACACAGGCTGCACAGGCTGTGGCGCACAATGGCCATGGTTTTATCCGGCAGGTAAGCCGGTTTTGAAATCAGGCTGATGGCCCGCTGGGCCGCCGCCCGGCCGGTGTCCGCGGCCTCGGTTGCCGACCGGGGCGAATGGACAATGCCGCAGGCAAAAATGCCTTCTTTTATGGCATCCAGCGGGCGCCACTTGGATTCCGCTTCCTGGAAAAACCCATGGCTGTCTTTTGGTATTCCCAGCAGAGATGCTAGGTCATCTGAAAAATCGGGCACGATTCCCGTGGCCAGCACCACCAGGTCGGCTGAAATTTCCACTGGCATTTTTAATACCGGCTCCGTCAGGCTGACGGTGATCTGGCCGGCGCCAGTATCCACCGCAGGCGGGTTTTCCCGGTCATAGGTCATGAAGATGACGCCCTCGTTTCGGGCCCGGGTGAAAAAGGATTCGGAAAATCCGCAGGTCATCATGTCCCGATAGAGGATGTAGATATTGGCTTCAGGGTTCAGCTGTTTTAGATGCCGGGCCTGTTTGAGGGCCGTGGGGCAGCAGACCCGGCTGCAATAATTTCTGGATCCCTGCCGGGAATCCACACATTGGATCATGACCACTGTACCTGCCTGGGCCGGGTCGATTTGATTCTCCGCCAGCCGGATTTCCAGTTCCTTCTGGGTGACAATGGCCTCATGGGTGCCGTAACCAAATGCTGCTGTTTTAGCTTCATGGCCGCCGGTGGCCAGGATGACGGCCCCGTGGGTCACGTCCACTGCTTTTTTTTCTTCATTTTCAATGGTCGAATAAAATTGTCCGGCCGATCCTTCGAAACTGATCAGGCGGCTGCTCATAAAAATGTTCACCAGGGGATGTTTTTCAACCGCGTCCACAGTGTCCGTCAAAAAATCTTTAAGAGATACCCCCTCTATGGTTTGATGCAGCCAGTTGAGGTTGCCGCCCAGCCGGTCTGATTTTTCGATCAGATCCACGCCATAGCCCGCATCGGCAACAGCTAAAGCCGCGGTCATGCCGGCAATGCCGCCACCGATCACCAGGGTTTTTTGCGCAATGGGAATCGGCTGGGGATTTATCGGCTCCATGCGTTTCATGGATTCGGCGCCGCTGTTCAGCGCGCTGAATACACCGGTGCAGATGGCCTGAATATCCTTTTTTTCTTCAGCAACCGCCCGAAACACCGGCGCCATAATGTCCGCCACATCCATCAGGGACGGATCAAGACGAACTGTTTGGGCCAGTTCCCTTATTTTTTTGAGAAACACATAGGGGTGACAGGCGCCGATGAGTACCCGGTTGGCCAGGCAGTCAGATATCTCTTTCTTCATCTGCTGCCAGCCGTCGGCCGTGCAGGCCTGATTGATAAAAGCCACCCTGATGATATCCGGGTCCATAGAAAAATATCGGGCCAGTGCGTCAGGATCCACCCATTGATTCAAGCGCCCGGAACAGGTGCAGACGCCGACAAAAAGGACCACCGGTTCCCGGGAAACATCCCGAAAAGGCGCATTGTCCGTTTTTGTCGTTTGATCGTCTGGCATTTCTTTGACCGGCGGTTTAATATGACGATTTTGAGATGTGATGATCTGGGATGCACTCCGGGCGGCGGCAGACGCGGAGATGACGGATTCTGCTATATCCTTCAGCCCGGTGGCAGAACCTGCGGCCAGGATGCCGTCTTGCGGCGTTTGAATGGTGGAAAACGGCCGGGTTGAAAAAAAGCCCCAGGCATTGAGCGGCAACTCGCAGATCCGGGATAAATGTTCTGTTTTGTTGCCCGGACGCTGCCCGACAGACAGCACCGCCATGTCAAACAATTCCTTTACTGTCCGCCCGGAACCGGACACATAGCGGACAACAAGATCTCCGGTGAGATTATCCTGGCTCAGGGAATGGATTCTGCATCGTTCAAAACGGACCCCGTGTTCCTGTTCGGCTGCGTCATAATACTGCTGAAAGGACTTGCCCCAGGTTCTCATGTCCATATAAAAGACAACGGTGTCAACCGGCTCAATAGACAGGGTTTTTGCCAGTACCGCTTCTTTGATGGCCGCCATGCAGCAGATGGATGAGCAGAAATCCGCGTTGTGCTGGATGTCGCGCGAGCCCACGCATTGAATCCAGGCAATTTTTTGAACCGGTCGGCCATTGTCCAGCCGGTTTAACCCGCCGCCGCCCGGCCCGGAATGGCTGATCATCCGCTCAAATTCAATGCCGGTCAGGACATTGGGATAAATTCCGTAGCCGTAAATATTTTTTTCATCCGCAGGATCATAAAACGACGTCCCGGTGGCCAGGATAACGGTATCAACTGTTATTTCACGATCCCTGGCCGCTTCAATATCCTGGTAAATCAGGATGACCATGGGAACCAGCGTGTCCGGATCAAACGGCTTGATCAGATAATCTTCGGCCCCCGTTTTCATGGCTTCCACTGCTGTTTCCACGGTGGCATAAGCGGTCATCATGACCACGCACAGATCCGGATATGCCTGTTTTGCCTTCTGCAACAGGGCGGTTCCGGACATTTCCGGCATTTTAATGTCCGTGAGCATGAGCTGGTATGTCTGCGCTTTGAGCTTTTCCAAGGCTTCGGCCCCGGATGCGGCCATGTCCACGGTAAACGCTTCATCTTCGAGCCATTCTTTTAATGAATCCCGGATGCTCAGCTCGTCATCCACCACCAGGATATTGAAATTTTTTCGATTGGACTGCGATAACGTAACGGCATCGGTGGGGCAGATTTCCTCGCACGCCCCGCAGCGGCTGCACGCGGCAAGATCGATCACATAGGCATTGGGAATGGCATGGGGAACGGGAAGATAAATGGCTTTGTGCGAGGACAATCCCTCATTAAAGCAGTCCGGCACGGTTTCCGGGCAGACGCTTTCACATAATCCGCACCCCACGCACCGGCCGGGATCCACCCAGGTCGGTCGCTGGTGGAGTTTTACCGCAAAATTGCCCGGCTCTCCGGCCAGATCGCTGAGTTCGGTAGAGAGCATCAGGTCGATATTTTCATGAAACAATCCTTTTCTCAGGCAGAACTGCGAGGACCGGTCCCGGTGGACCAGGGGCAGCATTTTGCACATCCCGCAATGGGTGGAAGGGAACTGAAAATCCAGCTGGTTCAGGAGTCCGCCCATGGCCGGGCTTTTATCAATGAGCGCCACCCGGCAATCCTGCTGGGCCAGATCCAGGGCGGCCCGGATGCCGCTGATTCCAGCGCCCACCACCAGGGCATTGTATTTTTGATCACTCATGGGTTTTCCCCTTATCCTATCCCCACAACATCGGTAAATTCATCCTCTTTGAACACGGATAACGGCAGGGGTTCTTCTTTGTCCCTGCCGGCTTCGTACTCAAAGGCGTGCTGCACATCAGCGGCCGTGAGCCGGAACAGCTCCATGACCGGGATGTCATTGGGACAGACATTGGAGCACTGCCCGCATCCGACACAGGAAAGGCTCATGTGCGCAACCCGGGTCATGTGATAAAAAACCGTATCCGCCGGCAGCTTGACCGCTCCCTTTCGCCGCGCCCACTGAAGATACTGATAGGGATCATGGTCAAACACGTCGGTATTGAAGACACATTCTTTGCAATAACAGACCGGGCAGGCCACCCGGCAGTTATAGCAATTAATGCACCGGTCAAAATACCGGACAAACTTTTCATGACTGTCAATGGCCTGCCGGGTGGTTTCAAACATGGTGTCCCGGTATTCAATCCGGGATGCCAGAAGATCCGTCACCGCTTTTTCGCGCGCCACTGGTTCTTCTGAAGTTTCTTCAACCATCTCTTGGGGCAGGTTTTTCAGCAAAGCCATGCCGGCGTCTGTTATGCCTTGGATCATAATTTTTTCAGTGGTATTTATTCCAAAAAGTCCGATGAGGATATCGGCATTTTCAGGCACAAAATGTTCACAGGCCCTGCAGGCTGCGGCCAGGTGCGGGTCATTCGGATTTCCGGGATCAGGAAGCCCGCCGGGCAAGCTGTCCGCATCCGTTGCATTTATTTGTGCCCAGTATTTGGTGGAATACGCACCCAAACAGTCGATGCCGATGATGACGGTATTTGCCAGATCCGCCTGTTTCAGCTTGGAAAGTTCGATCAGGGCCCGGATTTCACAGGGCCTTAAGACCATGGCGATTTTTCCTTTTATCGGTTTATGTGAAAGCTTTGACGCCAGCCGGGCCGAATTTACGGGAAAACAAGGGCTCAAGGGGTCGGCGTCGTCTATGAGATCCGGATCATTGATCAAAACCGGCATGATGCTCTGAGATGACCCGGATCGTCCCGGAACCAGAAGCGCCTGAACATCGTCGGTATTTAAAATGGATTTTAAAAATTCCCGGATGGTCTGAAGGGGATTTTTATCGGCAACATCGAGAAATGTGGTTTTTGCCATCGCTCATCTCCGTGGAATTGATGATCTTCATTCTGATATTCGGGCCCCGGCGCTGACCGGATTGGGCCCGTATTTTCTGGCCTGAACCACCAGTTCCTGCATGGTTTTGGAAAACTGGATGCCGTCGCTTGCGCCGATCCATGTCAGTCTCAGCCGTTCTTTTTCAATACCGATCCGGGGCAGTATTTCTTTGAGCAGTCTGATCCGCCGACGGGCTTTATAATTTCCGTTGATGTAATGACAGTCTCCCGGATGGCAGCCGCTGACAAGCACCATGTCCGCCCCTTCGAGAAACGCCTTGATGATATACTGGGGGTCCACCATCCCGGTACACATGACACGTATCAGCCGGATATTTTCAGGGTATGCCAGGCGCGAGGTCCCGGCCAGGTCCGCCGCCGTATACGTGCACCAGTTGCAGACAAACGCAAGGATTAAGGGATGGTGTTTTTCTGTCATAGGATCCTCTTTCAACACCCTGTTAGTGTAAGCTTGTTGTTGCATAAATCGCATCCATGATGCCCTCGAATTCCGCAAAAATCTGGTCTTTTTCAAAATGCCGGATGCGGGCCGCCCCGCTGGGGCAAAAGCCCGAACAGCTCCCGCAGCCTTTACAAACGGCCTCGTTGACCACGGAAACCTGCCGCCGGTCGTCAAACTCGATGGCCGAATAGGGACACAGGCTGATGCACACCCGGCATCCGGCGCAGATATCCGGATCAATCCAGGATATGGTGGACGGCACCTGAACCTGTCCGCTGGCGGCCATGGAAAGCGACTTGGCGGCCGCACCCGATGCCTGGGCCACGGTATCAGGAATATCCTTGGGAGACTGGCAGGCCCCGGCAATGAATATGCCGTCTGTGGCCGTATTCAGCGGCCCGAGCTTTGGGTGTTCTTCCAGGAAAAAGCCGTCCGCCCCCAGGTTGACGCCGAAAATCCGGCCCACCTCTTGGGCGTCTTCTCTGGCCTGCATGGCCACGCACAGCACCACCATGTCCACGGGGATGCGAACCACTTCACCCAAAAGGGTGTCTTCGGCGATGACAACGAGTTTTCCCTGCTCTTTTTCGCCTTGCGGCACATGGGTTATTTCCGAGGCTTTTCCCCGGATAAAGCGGGTGCTTTCTTCCTGGCATCGCCGGTAAAATTCTTCATACCCTTCGCCAAAGCATCGCATATCAATATAAAAATCATATACTTCTGTATCGTAACCGGTTTTTTCCTTGATCAGGTGGGAATATTTCAACGCATACATGCAGCAGACCCGGGAGCAATACTGGTGATAATTCACATCCCGGCTGCCGATGCAGTGCAGCAGGGCAACGCTTTTTGGTTTTCGGGTAAAATTTAACGCCGCGTCCCGGATCAGGATTTCACCGCCGGTAGGTCCGGTGGCATTGCTGATGCGTTCGAATTCCAGGCTGGTATACACATTGGGGTACCGGCCATACCCGAATTGCTTCATAGGGGTCGGGTCAAGCACATCGTATCCGGTGGCAAGGATGATACTGCCCACCCGGACTTCTTCATCCCGGCCTTTCATGGAATGATCAATGGCTTTGGCTTCACACGCAAACACGCATTCCATGCATTCGCAGCAGCCCTGGCAGTTCAGGCAGCGTCCGGTTTCGGCCAGGGCCTGGTCCGGGGTAAATCCCTGTGCTTCCTCGTCAAAACTGGTTTTTCGGATGTCCGGGGCCAGATGCATCGGATGCTGGCGCAGAACCAGGGGGATATCGTCGGCAATGGCCGTGTGATCCGGGGTGTCTGATAATTGCGTTTTGGTTTCTGATTCCGTTGCTTTTAATTCTGCCAGATCATGTCCTGAAAGATAGGCATGCATGGCTTCGGCCGCACGGTGGCCTCCGGCAACTGCCTCAACTACCGTGGCCGCGCCGGTCACCGTATCGCCTGCGGCAAACAGCCAGGGAATCGTTGTCTGCATGGTGATGGCATTGGTGATAATTCGATGGTTGGGGGCGCATTCAAGGTCACTTGCGATACCGTCCGGCAGGATAATCTGCTGACCGATGGCGGTAATAATACTGTCGCAGGGCAGGATGAAATTGGAGCCGTCGATGGGCTCGGGCCGCTTTCGGCCGTTGGCGTCCGGCGCTCCCAGCCGGTTTTGGATGCATTCCAGCCCGCTGACCCGGCCCTGGGTCTCCAATACCCGCACCGGCGTGGTCAGGAGTTTAAATTCGATTCCTTCCTGCCTGGCTCCGGTAATCTCATCTGCATAGGCCGGCATCTGGGCTTCGGACCGCCGGTATACCAGGGTAACGTCCGCCCCCATCCGTTGCGCCACCCGGGCAGCATCCACGGCGACATTGCCGCCCCCGATCACCGCCACCTGTTTTCCCGGGCAAAGGGCATCCTCCTGGTTGACGGCCCGCAGGAATCCGATGGCGTCGGTCACCCCGTCGATGTCTTCTTTGGGAATGCCCAGCGGCATGGCGCCTTGTGCGCCGATGCCGATAAAAATGCTTTCAAAACCGTCTTCTTTAAGGTTTTTTAAGGTAAAATCACCACTTAGGGCAGTTTCGGTTTGAATGTCAACGCCCATGCGCCGGATATACCCGATCTCCGCGTCCAGCACCGCCGGCGGCAGGCGGTAGTCCGGAATACCGTACCGGAGCATGCCGCCTGGTTTTTCCGCTGCCTCGAAAACCGACACCCGGTATCCTTTCATCCGCAGATCATAGGCCACCGTCAACCCGGCCGGGCCTGAACCGATCACGGCCACTTTTTTGTCCAGATCCCGGATTTCAGGAATTTCAAGTATTGAAAAATCCACCTGATCGGCGGCAAATCGCTTTAAATCGCGGATGGCCAGGGGTTCATCCACAAGCTTTCGTCGGCATTCGATCTCGCAGGGATGAGGACAGACCCTTCCCAGAACCCCGGGCAGGGGAATTTTTTCCATGATCAGCCGGACGGCTTTTTCATATTCCTCTTTTTTGATCAGCTGGATGTAGGCCTGAACATTGACATGAGCCGGGCATGCCGCCACACATGGCGCAATATCTTTTTTATCGATAATGTAGGTTATGGGCACCGCCTGGGGAAAGGCCCTGAAAATGGCATTCCGGATGCCGAGAGATTCATCCCATTCGGAAGGGAAGGTCACCGGACAGACTTTTGCGCACTCACCGCACCCGGTGCACCGGTCTTCGTCGATATAACGGGGTTTATGGTGGATTTTAACCGAATAGTTTCCGATATAACCGGACACGTCGGTGACCTCTGCGTAGGAATAGAGCTTGATATGGGCATTCTGGATCACTTCCACCATCTTGGGGGTCCCGATGCAGGCCGCACAGTCCAGTGTGGGAAAGGTTTTGTCAAATTGCAGCATATGGCCGCCGATGGTGGTGGATTTTTCAACCAGGTAGGTGGTCAGCCCGGCGTTTCCAATATCCAGGGCTGCCTGCATACCGGCAATCCCACCGCCCACCACCATGACGTCCGGATGAACATTGACATGCCGGGTTTCAAGACGAAGATGGTATTTCACCCGGTTGATTGCGCCGGCCACCAGGGTTTTGGCTTTTTGGGTGGCTTCATCTTCATCGGTGGTAACCCATGAGACCTGCTCTCGGACGGAGGCCATCTGAAACAGGAAGGGATTCAAGCCCGCGCGGCGGCAAGCCACCTGAAACGTTTTTTCATGCAGCCGGGGGGAACAGGATGCCACCACGACCCGGTTCAGCTTTAATATTTTAATGTCATTTTCAATCAGTTCCTGGCCCGGGTCCGAGCACATGAACTTATAATCCCTGGCCACTATAACGGAATCCAGGGAAGCGGCAAACTCAGCCACCTCGGCAACACGGACCTTATGGGCGATATTGATTCCGCAATGACAGATATAACATCCGATTCTCAGTGACATTGGAAATCCCCTTTGACTTGCATGACAGAAGGACCCCTGGAAATGTCATGGTGTTTTCTGGCTGATAAATCCGAATCCCCTGACGCACGGACGGCATCATATCAACGATTATAAGAGATGGCGGTATGGCAATGATTTTCTGCTGTAAAGTCTTCGAAGAGGGAGTGCCGGACAAACAATCGGAACAGAGAAAGGTATTCCCGTTTATCGGTTTTAAGAACAGTCGTTTCAACCATGCGATTTCTCCTGGTTGGGATTTATTCCTGAAACCACTATAATCTTTTTTTTGAGCAAATGTCAAGAAAGGCAAAAAAACACCCTGGATGTTGAAAGGCCTTGCTTTACAATTTTCATTTACACTGATAAAATTTTTTCATTCCTAATGAATTTGTTCAACTCAGTTTTCAATTCTTTACATTTGAAGAGCCGGGAAAGTGGCTTTCTGTTTTCCGATTGCCATAAGATTAATTCAATAAAGGTTTTAGATATGGTTAAAACAACGTCTTATGAAAATTTAGAAAAAAGAATTCGAGAACAAGAGCAAGTCATAGCTGATTTGAAGCTTCAAAATAAGAAACTACAAAATGATGTTTTCCGAATAGATTCTCTTTTTAATGAGGTTACGGTTCCTGTTTTTTATAAAGACAAAGAGGGCAGATATTTGGGATTTAATAAGGCTTTCGAGGATTTCTTTGGTAAGACACGAGATCGGTTAATCGGCAAATCTGTATTTGATATTAACCCTTCTGAACTTGCTGAAATATACCATAAAAAAGATTGTGAGTTGCTTGAAAATGGAACTTTTCAGTCATATGAATCCCAGGTTAAGAATGCCCTCGGCGAAATGCGCAATGTGATTTTTAAAAAAACCGTTTTCAATGACCGCCAGGGCAACATAGCCGGGTTGATAGGAACGGTTATTGACATCACAGAGATAAGAATAGCCGAACAAAAATTAAAAGAACGCGAAGAAAAGTATAAAGGGATTTTTAATGAGTCGATAACAGCAATATATGTTTTTGATACCAAAAAAAATTTTATAGACTCTAATCAGGCAGGATTGGATCTTTTAGGTTATACAAGAAACGAATTACTTAGCATGAGTATCCCTGATGTAGATGCCGATCCTGTTGTTGTTTTACCTGCTCATAATCAATTGCTCGGCGGTGATCGAATAATCAATTATGAACATCGATTAATCCGCAAGGACGGCAAAATTATCACGGTATTGAACAACTCGAGGCCTCTGCTGGACCAGGAAAACAATATTATTGGAATGTTAAGCACATTGATAGATATTACTGAAAAGAGAAAAGCGCAGGAAATACTTCAGAAAGCGCATAACGACCTGGAACAGAGGGTTCAGGAGCGTACTTCAGAATTGGAAAGGATCAATAAAAAACTAAAGTTGGAAATAGCTGAGCGCAAACAAGCTGTCGAAGCCCTTCGTGAAAGTGAAGCAAAACTTGTCAGGTCTAAAAAAATGGAGTCTTTGGGGCTCTTGGCAGGCGGTGTTGCCCATGATCTGAATAATGTATTGTCAGGAATCGTGAGTTATCCGGAATTGATTTTGTTGGATTTACCGGAAGACAGCAAGCTTAAAAAACCTGTTGAAACAATTCAGGAGTCTGGCCACAGGGCTGTCGCCATTGTGCAGGATTTGTTAACTGTGGCACGAGGAGTCGCTACCGTAAAAGAACCTCTGAACTTGAATGACATAATTCATGAATATTTAAATTCTCCTGAATTCAAAAGCATTCAAAAGTTTCAAACAGGAGTTCAGCTCGATATCAAACTTGATAGGAACTTGCTTAATATCATGGGCTCTTACGTTCATATACGAAAAGTGTTAATGAATCTAATGACAAATGCTTCTGAGGCAGTTGGAGGGCGAGGAAATATTTTCATATCAACAGAAAATGCATATATCGACAAACCATTAAAAAGTTATGATGATATAAATATTGGCGAATATGCTGTTCTGACAATTTCAGATAATGGCCCGGGCATATTATCCGGTGACCTTGAAAGAATTTTTGAACCTTTTTATACGAAAAAGATAATGGGCAGAAGTGGAACCGGGCTCGGCTTGACTGTGGTGTGGAACACAGTACAAGATCATAACGGCTATATAGATGTCAAAAGTGACCAAAGCGGAACAAAGCTTCAACTATATTTCCCGATAACAAGAGAGGAGATTTCAAAAAAGGATTTACCCTTACCCATCAGAGGTTATAAGGGCAATGGCGAGACAATCCTTGTTGTTGATGATGAAGTAAGACAGCGGGAGATATCATGTAAGATTTTAGAAACACTTGGCTATAAATGTGAAGCTGTTTCCAGCGGAGAAGCGGCTGTTGAATATTTGAAGCATAAACTGGTGGATTTAGTCTTGCTCGATATGATAATGGACCCAGGAATAAACGGCCATGAAACTTACAAAAGAATAATAGAATTCAACCCGAAACAAAAGGCGATTATAGTCAGCGGATTCGCCGAGACAGATGAGGTTCAGAAAACCCAGAAATTAGGCGCCGGCAAATATGTAAAAAAACCGTTAACATTGCAAAAAATCGGAATTGCAGTCAAGGAAGAACTGGAAAAATAAATAATTCTTCTCCGGATTCTCTAATCACCTAAAAAATGCCTGTTGTCCGTCTCAGCAGATATCCGAGTAGGTGCGTGCATCTTCAATAAACGTCTGCCGGTTATCCAGAAGCATGGCAACGGTGATCTGATCCAGGCGCTCAAACATGGCTCTGCTGGCTTCGATCCAGACCCATTGGGACAGGCATTCGCCGGCCTGATTGCAGATGCCGCACAGTTTCTTGTCTTTTTCAGAACAGTCGGTGATGGCAGACCCTTCTTCCAGGGTCCGGACAATATCGCCCACGGTGATGTTATCCGGCGTCACGGCCAGGCGATGACCGCCGGAAGGTCCGCGCCGGCTGGAAACCAAACCGGCCTCCCGGAGTTTTCGGATTAATTTTTCAAGATATTTCATTGAGATGTTCTGTCTTTTGGATATTGCGCTCAGCGGGATGTGGCCGTCTTCAGCATGCATTGCCAAATCGAGGATCATGCGTGTGCCGTATCTGCTTTTGGTGGTGAGTCTCATTAATCTGAACCCATGACGTTGTTTAAATGCAATGGGATGGAAGGTTTGTGTTCCCGGGCCCGGGGAATGCATATTTCAAATCGTGATCCTGTTTTTACTTCGGATTCAACCACAATGCGGCCGCCGTGCTGCCGGACCACATGATTGGACACAAACAATCCCAGTCCGGTGCCTTTTGAGCCCTTGGACGAAAAAAACAGGGAAAACATCTTTTCCCGTGTTTCCTGGTCCATTCCCATGCCGTTGTCCTGAACTTCAAAACAGACCTGATCGGCATCTTTTAAAAATATGTTAAAATCAATGATATGTTCGTCTTTTTTAACATCGTCCAGGCAGGCATCCACGGCATTTTCCAGAAAATTAACCAGAGCCGAGCGAAACCAGTCCGGGTCCACTTCAATCTGAACCGGTTCCGGCGGAACGGTTAGGTTTAAACCAATGCCGTGACGTTTTACCAAAGGCGTTATCGTGTCGGAAACCGATTGGACCAGATCCTGCAGCGCCAGTTCCTGATATTCAAGTTTTCGGGATTTGGTAAAATAAAGGATATCCAGGACCATTTTGCGGATCCGCTCAACCATTTGCTGGACCTGGCCCAGAGCCCGGTGGGTGCGGTCGGAATCCTGACGGTGAATGCCGGTTTCAAGCAGGTACAGTCCCCCATCCAGGGCGGTGAGCATTCCTTTGATGCCATGGGACATGGAACCCAGCATCAGGCCGAGAGACGTCAGGTGGTCCTGCAACTGGCGGATCTGCGTGATGTTTGTTGCCATTTCCATAACCTGGGTAATTTCGCCGGCTTCATTGCGAATGGGCGCCGTCCAGGTGAGAACATGATATTGTTCGCCGGATCTGGATGTCACGACTTCTTCCGTCTGGTGCCGTCGTCCGTCTTTAAAGGTTGCGGCCACCGGGCAATCTGAACAGGGCGTGCTGCGGTGCTTATAGATTTGATAACAGAATTCACCGATTTCACGTCCAAAATCTTTTTTAAACAGACGATTTGTTGCCGTGAGACGGTAATTTTTATCCTGAACGGAAATATAGCAGGGCACCTCGTCAAAAAGCTGCTGGAAAAGTGCCTGGGTATTTTCCAGGTCTTTGATTTTTTTGGCGTTTTTTACAAGCTGGCGTTCACGGGCGGCCCATGTTTCGGCTTTCTTCAGGGCGAGATCGAGTTCAATGCTGCTGACCGGCTTTTTAATATAATCCAGAGCATCGGTTTGAAAAAAATCCATTGTTTTTTCGAGAGCATCCGGCCGGGAATAGATGATCAGCTGGCTCAGGGGAACGAGCGATTTTATCTGCTTTAAAACAGCAAAATCGCCAAAATTATTACCGTTGGGATCGGCCATAATGATGGCAGGGTCGATATTTTTTATGATTTGAAGGGCGTTTTGGGCGGAATCGGCAGTCTGAACGTCATATTTCTGACGTTCAAGATAAATGGCCAGGGCATTGGCAAGCTCCGCTTCATGATCAATAATTAATATAATCCCGGGCATTTCATGCCTTGTCGAACGTTAAAGCGGTTAAAGAATGGTCTGCGGATTATATATATTTCTGGACAACACTTAACAGTTCTTCCCTGTCAAACGGTTTGGAAAAACTGGCCACGGCCTTGCTGACGGCATATTTGTTGCCGGAAAGACCGCTGATAACAATGACCGGCGTGTTTTTCAGGGTTTTGTCCGCAGATAACTTTCTGTAAAATCGGGGTCCCCACTCATCCGGCAGTTCCAGATCCAGGGTGATCAGGTCCGGATGCTCTTTTTGCGCAATCGAAAATCCTTCCTGGGCGGACGTGGCCGAAATCGTGGCATATCCGTTGTCTTCAAAAAGCGTTATCAGGTAGTCTGCCACAGCAGGATCATCTTCAATAATTAAAATTTTTTTCTTCATCATGAACCTCTTTGTATATGGTTTTTTTCACACCGCCATAGCATGTATCTAAATAAAATCAAATGTTACGCTTTGCCCACGGACCGGTTGATCGTTATGACCGGGCAGTTGGCCCTTAGAATGACCTGTTCGGCGACACTTCCGATCGCGGCTTCGGTTTCGTTGCCGCCAATGTTAACTTCGGGCTTGCGGGTGTTGTGGGCCATCACGATCAGGTCCGCGTGATGTTCCCGGCCGTATTTCACAATTTCAACAAACGGGATGCCTTCCCACACTTCCATGGCGTAATTTTTGAAATCTCCCAGCCGGGAAGCATATTTGAATCTGAGCTGCTCTCCGGCTTTCCGGATCTCGTCTTCGATCGTGTCCTGGGTATGAGAAGTATTTATTTGAAAATCGGTAATATCCTTACTTTTCGTAATATCCAGGGCGTGAAATATGTGAAATTCACATTGAAGTTCCTTGACCAGGGTAAAAGCGAAATCAAAGGCGCGGTTTGCGGCATTTGAAAAATCCGTGGCAAACAGCACATTGGAAAATCCGCCCCAGAACGATGCCGCCGGGCGGTTGATGACCATCACAGGGCACCGGGCAACGCCGGCCACCCGCTGGTATGTCGACCCGGTGACATTTTTTTGGTGCGCATAGGCCCCGGATGCGCCGGTGCTGCCGCCCATAACGATGATATCGGGTTTCAGGTCCCGGGCGATTCGTAAAATTTCCCGGTGGGGCAGGCCGGTGGTGACGTCAATGGACCAGTTTTCGGTTTTTTCGATCTGATGGTCATAGTAGGTGCGGATCTCTTCTCTGACCAGGTCCCGGTAATTATCGTCCAAGGTGATCTCTTCTCCGGTGGTTACATCAACCACCATTTGGCTGTACCCCCGGGTAGGGATGCCGAGTACATGAAAAACATGGATTTCGGCGTTGTAGCGCTGGGCCATGTCAAAAGCGACCCGGGCGGCATGGTCGCAGGCCTCTGTGGCCGAAGTGGCAAATAAAATTTTTTTAAACATGCGATCACCTCATTATAGATATACGTGAGTTGAAAACTCCCGTGACAGTCTATTCTTTGGGTTTAAGGTGCTCAGGGATTTCCACCATTTTCAGGATCAGCGGCTTTAAAAAAGACCAGCGGATGCCGATGCGGTATTCTTCTTCCAGGTCCCGGATGGCGTCCCAGCAGTTATGGCAAGGGGCAATAACCAGTTTGGCCCCGGTATTGATGATCTGGTCCCGTTTGGTGATCAAGGCCTTGTTTCGCTGCTCCCGGTACAGGCCGATGCCGTTGAATCCGCCCCCGCCGCCGCAGCAGTAGTTATGTTCCCGGTTGGGCGACATGTCGATAAAATATCCCGGTTCCACGATGTAACTCACAATTTCCCGGGTGATTTCTTTCATCCCGTGGTTTCGGATATAGTTGCAGGAATCCTGAAGGGTGACCGGCTCTTTGATCCGTTTTTCAGGATTGATCTTCAGCTTGCCGGTTCGCAGCGCTTCGGCCAGCCATTCCACATAGTGAATGGATTCGGCCGGCGGCAGTCCGTCTTTGCGTCCGGCCCAGTAGGGCCCTTCCACCACCGTGGCCCGGTGGGCATGGCCGCATTCCGTGCCCACCATGCGTTTGGGTTTTAAGCGTTCCATGGCGTCATAAACCGATTCCACCTGGATTTTACACGCCCCCCAGTCGCCCGCAAACATGGCCAGGCTGGTCTGTTCCCAGCCCCGGCTGGGGACCGTCCAGTTCTCTCCGGCCAGATGGAATAATATCGCGGCTTCGGCCAGGTCTTCGGGGTAATGTTTAACTTCCCGGGCATTGACGGTATACATGATGTCCGCGCCGACTTTGTCTACCGGCACCGTGAGGCCGGGATATTCGTCTTCATATTCTTCAACCATCCATATAAAGGTTTCGGTGAAGTCCTCATCCGTGACATCCATTTGCGCATTATAGACCCGGTGCATGCCCGCACCGATTTTAAGTTCCCACGGTACAAACCCCTGTTGATACAGCAATCCGCGCAGGTAGCCGAACATAACCCCCATATCAATCCCATGGGGGCAATACATGCCGCAGCGGTTGCAGCACGTACATTTTGCCCATGCGGTTTCCATGGCCATATGCATAAAGGCATTATCCACTTTGCCTTTACGCCGGACGATTTCGCCCAGGGTCGACTGTATCTTGTAGGCCGGCACCTGTTTCGGGTCCCGGTTATTGATGCGGTAGAGAAAACAGCTGTCCGCGCACATGCCGCAGTGGGCACAGATATTGAGCCAGGTGCGAAGCCGCGATTTGCAGGTCTTCTGGATCGTCTCCCACAACTGGCGGGAGTCCACGGTCAGGGATTTCATTTCCTGGTAATATTGTTTGCCGCCGGTATCAGACAGCAGGGTTTTTAACGCGTCTTCCGTTTGAATCGGTTTTTTATTGCACAGGGTTGGTTCCGGCATTTTTTAGTTCTCCAGTTATGGAATCCTTGTCTTTCTAATAGGCTTTCTGATAATCAATTTGGAAAGGCAGCAGGGAGGGGATAATACATAAGCGTATATTCCCGACCGATAACGCAGCCGAAATGTTTATCCGGAAGCCTATACTTACCATGCAAGTCCTTTGCCTTTCATCCCCCCGCGCTTGATCCCGAAATCCATGCCGAGCTGTCCGCGGGACAAAAAGAACAGCAGGATGTGGGACAGCTTGGTGAAAGGAATGGAGATCAGCAGTATTTCACCAAAAAGGATATGAAGGATGATGAAAAATTCATAATTGCCGATTTCATAGCGGCAGAGAAGGCCCGTAACAAACGGTGCGGCAGACAGAAACAGGATCAGGTAATCATAGGCGGTGGAAAGAATCCGGACTTCCGGCAGCACCAGCCGACGGAGGGTCAGGAAAACAGCGCTGACAATTACCCCCCAGCTCATCACATCCGCCACCGTCTGGTTCATCGATACAAATGAAAAGCCCAGTTTTTCGGCAAGAATCAGGTTGTGGGCATAGAGAAACAGCGGGATGCAGATAACGCCGATATGGAAAACGAAAAACAGGACCGTCATAAACGGCTGGGTCTGCCAGCTGCGGGTGCCAAAGGGAATTAACCAGAAAAAAATCGACCGGAACGCGCCCCTGATGCCTGCCTTCGGGTGTGCGCGGTAGGCCACGCGGTCCAGCTGCCAGTTGAGTCCTTTGACATAGAGCACCCCCCGGACGGTGAGTCCAACCAGAAATATTCCGATGGAAAGCCATAAACCGGGGCCGGTCAGCAAATCATACATTGCATGCTCCTTATAAGGGATGCGGTTTAGCGGGTTTCAACAGGTTAAAACGTCTTTTGTTTATCGTCCCTGCCGGATAAAAACCGCCAGAACAAGGGAAGCGCCACTAAGGCGACACCAATCAAAAGATAAGCAATCCCTTTGGTGTGGGTCATAAATTCCTGAAGTGTGTGAAAGCCGGGTTCCATATCTTTTTCCTTTTTTAATGATCATCCGGATAGTCGGGATGTACATGCAGCACAGGCATTCGGGTGGCAATCCATTTAAAAAGCACAACCCCGATGGTCACAATAAAGACCGTGGTCATGATTTCCGGAAAATTCGGAAAATAGCGCTGGTCCAGGGGCAGCTGCCAGTTGAAGGCCACAAGAGACACATTGAGCCGGTTTAAAATAATGCCCAAAACCACCCAGCCCGACGTCCATTGAAGCAGTTTGATATTTTGTTCCCTTACGCCGATAGCGTATACAACCGCCGGCAATCCGACAAATCCGACCATTTCCACCAGATACCAGAGGCCCCAACGGGTGCCGAGATGGTGCCAGTCATTGTCAATGGCAATACCGATCACCTGGATCATCAGATAGCCCATCATCAGAAATGATGCGGCTTTGGCAAATCCCAGCGCAACGTTGTTGCTTTCAATATCATGTTCTTCATCGATTTCATCGTGAAGGAACCGGTCGACGATGGCATGTTCAAAAATAACCATGGCCATGCCGGCAAATATGCTTGAAATGAAAAAATAGACCGCCAGATAGCCGGAATGCCATAAGGGATGCAGCTTTGACGGGACAATCAGAAACAGGGCCCCCAGGGAGGACTGGTGCAGGGTGGAAAGAATGATGCCGAATATGACCAGAACCAGGGAAATCTTGCCGATAATATACCGGGCCCGTTTCCAGTGGAGCCATTCAAATGCCGCCGGCGTAAATTCGAGAAACAATACACTCAGGTAGAGAAAGACGCACAGGGCCACTTCAAACAGCAGCGAGGAGGTGCCCTGGGAGAAAAAAATCGGAAACGGCAGCCGCCAGGGCCGTCCCACATCATAGTGAAGGGCTAAAACAACCAGGGCATATCCTAATAATGCGGTAAGGATTGCCGGGCGGACAGCGACCCGGAATTTTTTCAGGCCGAAAATATAGCATGCGGCACAGGTGACGTATCCTCCGGCCGCCAGGGCGACACCGCACAACAGATCAAAGCCGATCCATATGCCCCAGGGGTTGTTGTCGTCCAGGTTGGTGACGGCGCCGAGCCCTTTGGTAAATCTTAAAATGGTGACAATGCCGCCGATCAGTAAAATGATGCCGGTGACCACATTAAAGGGAGTAAAGAGTGTGTTTGCCCGGGGGGTCGGTTGTGCCATTTATTCCTTCTCCTGCTTACCGGGGTGAGTGCTGTCAGACGATTGTTGCGCAGATGACGAATCATCCGTATCTGTTTGTGCCGCTTGTTTGGCCGCTTCTTCCAACGCTTTTTTCACTTCCCGTTTAATCGCCGCTTCCTGATCGGTTTTGGCTTTTTCCCTGAGGGTTATAACGGTCTGGTTCAATTTGTCCTGTTCGGTTTTGCGTACGTCGTCAACAGCCGCCTGTTTATCTGTTTCCGCCATCTGTTCTTTGCGTTTGGAAATTGCATAAACACCGGTGATAAAAACGATCCAGAGACTGACGACCACCGGCACCGCGGCAAGGGCGCCGCTGGTTAACGCCGGCGCCGGTGTGGTGCCCAGGTCTTCGCGCATGTCGAGGCCGGCAAACGGGGCAGGGGAAATATACAGCCAGCTGGTGCCGCCCATTTCATGTTCCCCGTAAATATGATCTATGTAACGGTCCGGAAAATTTCTGATCCGCTGCCGGGCAATTTCAATCAGTTCCTCCCGGGTGCCGAAGGTCAGCGCCTCTTTGGGACAAATTTCAACACATCCGGGAAGCTGTCCTTTTTCAATTCTCGGCTGGCACAGGGTGCACTTGGTGATTTCCGGAGTGAGCGGATTGTCATACTCGTATGCGGGAATATTGAACGGGCAGGCGATCATGCAGTAGCGGCAGCCGACACACAGGGAGGCGTCGTATTCAACGGCGCCGGTAGGTGTTTTTTTCAGGGCTTTGACAAAGCAGGCGGACACGCAGGCCGGTTCCATGCAGTGGTTGCACTGTTTTTTTACATAAACCGGCAACTGCCGTCCGGGAATGTCGAACTTGTTGACAATGGTATACGTATCCGCATGGGGCCGCCGATTTTCTTTCAGAACCGCCAGGTCGTCAAACGGCCGATCCGGCCGGGGCAGGTCATTGACCTGATTGCACGCGGCCTCGCATTTCCGGCATCCGATGCAGCGGTAAATATCATGAAGCACGCCCATGCTGCCGTCATATCCGGTAAACTGTTTTCCGGGCGCTGCGTTTGCATTCGGCCGGAAGGCCACCTGGCTTCCGATTGCAGCCGACATCCAGCCAAAAAATTGTCGTCGGGTAATCCCCATGGTCTTAACCTTTTTGCAGAATCGGTCAGTCTGACAAAAGCGCCGATTCGGTTTTTTGTTTATGGCATGCCACGCAATCCGTTGCCGCCGGCTTTTCCATGCCCATTTCCGTATGGCAGCGGATACACTGTACGTGGTAAGCTCCTTTTAATCCGGGCCTGCCGTCCGGGTTCCGGGAAATTCCGTGACAGGATGCGCACTTGGGCGGCGTTAAAGATGCCGGGGTATGGTGATGGCAACCGACGCAAAGGGTCTTTGCGTTTCCATGAAAATGGGTTGCCAGGTCACTTTTCTGGGTTCGGGCAAAAAGGGCGTTAACGATTTTACGGTGCGGAAACGTCGCCGCCTCATACTGGTCCTTTAAAACATCAATGGTCACCTGTTCCGGGATGTCCTTTTCCGGTATTTGCGGCACATCGGTTTTTCGTAAATTGATTTCAGTTTCTGCGATTTTTAATATTTTTTTATCGTCAACCGGAACCGGATCCAGTGTTTCTCTGCTGATGGCATGGCATTTAATGCAATCGGTTTCCGTAAAGGATTTACGGCGCATCTGGGAGTGACATCCGGCACAGTCTTTTTTCTGCACTTTTTCGTTATGACAGCTGATGCAGCTTTTGCGATTGACCGGAGATCCGGCTGCATGCATGGCACTTTCCAGTCGCGTGTCGTCGCTTTTTTCCGAGCCCGTGCGCGTATGGCATTCAACGCAGGCCGACATAGAGGAATGATGGCAGGAATAGCAGTTTTCAACGCCGGCCTCATGTGATTTGTGGTCAAAGGCAACCGGTTTCATGAACTGCGACGACGGTTTTCCCGAATCGACCGCCTCTTTCAGCCACAAGGACAGAAGCGCACGGTCCGGCTGATTTCTTCTGATTCGGGGAACCTCTTCGATGGTTTGGATTTTGGATTGATTTTCTGCATCATGGCATGCGGCACATTCTGCCGGGCCGGCCTTTTTATCGTCTGATTTCAGTTGCAAATGACAGTTGATGCAGTCTTCGTGGGCAACCGTCTGAAAAGAGCGGGCGGTTTCCGTTTTTTCCGCCTTGTGGCAATACCGGCAGGTGCTTTCCTCGCCTTTTACATAGACGGTTTTTTCAAGATCCGGATCATACTGGTGATGACACGCACCGCAGTTCCAGTCTTTTTCATCTCCCGTCGAAGGGATGCTTTCAGCGATTTCGTGCCGGTAATGAAGGGATTTGTCCATTCCAAAAGGCATGGCGGAACTCTGGTACGCGGAAGTGCGTGAATGACATAACCGGCATTCGCTGGACAGCGGACCGGAGTTTACTCCCTGATCCCTTTTTTCCTGGTGACACCCGATGCATTTTGCATGATACATTTTTTTGTCCGCATCATATCCGGCGTCTTTTATCCGGTTGAATTTAAATACAAATTCGCCTTTTTCTTTCATATGGCATTTACTGCAATCCGAATCTGCCAGGGCCCGGGTATGTTTGTCATGAAGGAACAGGGCGTCCGGCATCTGCCGGGTAGCTGTATCGTCCGACAATTGAATAAAAATCAGATCGTTACGGGATTCGATTTCAGAAGAAATAACGAAAAAGGGGGTTGCAAGAAAAAAGATGAAAAAAGGAATGACCAGTGCTTTTCCAAAACCACATAACGGTAATTTCGACATGGCATTTACCTGAAAGATCCGATTGAAAAACTAATAATATTTATTTGCCGGAGAGTTGTTATTATATACTATTTTTAATTCCTACCAATTTTGTATGAAATGTCAATATAAAAAAGCAAAAAAAAGATAAAAAAATCATGGCAGATAAATTATGACCGGCACCGGATGTTGCGGGCGGCAAGGCACTTTTACTTGACTGTATTATACTGATGCGATATTGATTTTCTTTAACTATTTTGAGAATTTAACCTTCCAAAAAACAATTGCGGATGTCGATTTATGCCAAAAAGATTTCGTACTGAGACAGAGAAAAAGTATTTAATTGATGCCATTGATGCCTTTAACCGAAGGCTGCTGATCATATCACATGACCACAGGATTCTTGCCGCCAATAATACCGCCATGGAGGATCATCCGGAAAATATTATCGGTAAAGCCTGTTATGAAGTGATTCCCGGATGCAGTGCCCCCTGCCCGAACTGTCCGGCCGATGAAGTGCTTAAAAGCGGGAAAGCCGCCCTTCGATACGATCAGTGCAATGATTTTTCCGGTTCAATGGATATGCTCTGCCTGTATTCCTATCCGGTGTATATGGATAACAAGCTGGATGCCCTGGTGATGCTGGACTTTGACCTGCCCGCATTGAAAAATATGGAAGAAAGAAGAATCCGGTCCAATGCATTTTTACGAAATCTGATCCACAGTGCGGTGGACGGGGTGATTGCCTCTGACACCACGGGTAAAATTTTGATTTTCAATGAAGCCGCCACGCAAGTATCCGGATACAGCGTTGAAGAAGCACTCAATGATATTACCATCCGGGATGTATATCCGGAAGGCGGCGCAAAAGAAGTCATGCGGATGCTGTTAAGCGATGAATACGGCGGCGAAGGAAAGCTGATCTCGTATCACATTGATGCAAAACACAAAAGCGGTGAACTGGTCCCCATCAGTTTAAATGCCTCCATTGTTTATGAAAATAACAAAAAAGTGGCCACCATCGGGTTTTTCCATGACCGGCGGGAGGAAATCCGCATGCAGAAAGAACTGGACAAAACCCAGGTCCAGCTGCTTCAGGCGGAAAAAATGGCATCTTTGGGAAAAATGGCTGCCGGTGTGGCCCACCAGCTGAATAATCCGTTGGGCGGTATTATCCTTTTCACCAAGCTGGTTATGGAGGAATATGATCTGCCGGATGAAGCGCTCAAGGATCTGGCGCGGGTGCTCGATGATGCCAACCGGACAAAGGATATTGTCAAAGAGCTTCTGGAATTTGCCCGGCAGACCAGCCATGACATGAAGCCCCAGGATATTAATGATATTATCACCCGGACCATGTTTTTGCTGGAAAATCAGTCTATTTTTCATAATATTGAAATCGAAAAAGACCTGGCAAAAGATCTGCCCAATATAATGGGAGACGCCCAGCAGCTCAACCATGTATTCATGAATACCATTTTAAATGCGGCCGACGCGCTGGAAGGGACCGGAAAACTGACCTTGAAAACCCGGTTTCTGACAGAAAAGGATATGGTTTCCATTGAAATCAGTGATACCGGGTCCGGCATTTCCGCAGACGTGCTCCCGCATATTTTTGAGCCGTTTTACACCACCAAGGAGCAGGGAAAAGGCACCGGGCTGGGGTTGAGCATGGTTTACGGAATTGTTGAAAGTCACGGCGGTTCGATTCGGGCAGAAAGCGGGCCGGACGTGGGGACGACGTTTTACATTGAACTCCCGGCAGCCCAGGACCGGGAAGGAGGAAGTAAAATTGGCTGAAAAAACAGAGTCGCTGAAAATTATTGTGGTGGATGATGAAAGAGACATTCGCGAAGGGGTTGAACGGATCCTTTTGCGCATGGGGTATGATGTCTTAAAAGCCGGCCAGGGGGAAGAAGCCCTGAAGATTCTGGAAAAAGAGCGTGTTGATTTGGCGATTCTGGATCTGAAGATGCCCGGAATGGACGGCATGGAACTGCATCAGCGGATCCGGGAAATCGATGAGAAGATAATCGTTATCATCATCACCGGCTACGCCACCATTGAAACCGCGATTGAAGCCATGAAACAGGGCGCTTATGATTTTATCCCCAAACCCTTTGAACCGGAACACCTGAGAATAGTTGTCCGGCGGGCCCATGAAAAATTGCGGCTGACCATGGAGGCTGAAGCGCTTCAGGCGGAGCGGGCGCGAACCCTGATTGACCTGGACAGGGAAAAAAGCCGGATTCGGACCATTGTGGAATCGCTGCCCACAGCAGTGGTTGTCACCAACACGGACGGGGAGGTCGTGCTGATGAATCCTGCTTTTCTAAGAACTCTGGACTTAAATGATTCCGTAACCGCAGGCAAAAAACTGGCATC
>JAABSL010000087.1 GCA_011390415.1 Desulfobacteraceae bacterium | reverse complement strand
GAAAAGGAATTGCGGTTTGCGGTCAGAGAAGGCGGCCGGACAGTCGGTGCAGGTGTGGTTAGTGAAATTATAGAATAAGGGGCGTGTTGTGAAAGTTATTGTGAACCTCTCATGCACTGAATGCAAGCGTAAGAATTATTCCACAACGAAAAACAAGCGAACAAAACCGGAAAAGCTCGAATTTAAAAAGTATTGCCGGTTCTGTAAAACGCATACAGTTCATAAAGAGACAAAATAAAAAGGCATTTCCTATTTTTCTCGATAAATGACATATAAACCGACTGTTTAAGCTTTCAGGTAAAGGCCAGTAGCTCTAACGGCAGAGCGTCGGACTCCAAATCCGGGGGTTGGGGGTTCAAATCCCTCCTGGCCTGCCATAAAAAAATTATCGGAAGCTCTAAAATTGAAGCTCAAGATAATAATTTGTGATTTTTTAACTTTGAGCTTCCGACGTTTTAGGAGTTTTAATGGCACGTATTCATAAGAAAAAACCGGCATCGAAAAAGAAAAAAAATGGCGCAGGGGACGATTCCTCAGCCTCAGCCATCGGTGCCGTAAAAACTGAATCAGGTAAAAACGGTTCCGGCCTTTCTGCTGCCGCCTCCGGTGCAGAGAAGAAAAAGAAGACGTTTGTTGCAAAAAAGTCTTCCGGTCCTCAGCAGTCCGCCGTGATGAAACTGGCGGACAAGTATTTCGGTACCTGGATTCAATTTTTCAGAGAAGTGAAAGTTGAATTGACCAAAGTGACCTGGCCTTCCAAAAAACAGACAATCGGCTCCACTGCGGTGGTCATTGTTTTTGTATTTGTGATCGCATTTTTTCTTGGACTGGTTGATATCGGACTGTCGAATCTGATTCGGTTGATTCTTTAGAATTCGTTGGTGAGGTGAACACGCATGACACTCAAATGGTATATCCTGCATGTCTATTCCGGGTTTGAGGCCCGGGTAAAGGCAAATCTTGAAGAGAGAATTGCGGCATTCCCTCATCCTGAAAAATTCGGAGACGTCGTTGTTCCCACGGAGCAGGTCGTCGAACTGATCAAAGGAAAACGCAAAACTTCCAGCCGAAAGTTTTATCCGGGATATATCCTGATACAGATGGAACTGGATGAAGATACCTGGCATATGGTGAATTCAACGGCAAAGGTCACCGGTTTTTTAGGTGGCAGAGACAAGCCGGTGGCAATAAGTGATGAAGAGGCTGAATATATCCTGAACCGGATGGAAGCCGGTAAACTGAAACCCCAGCCGAAGTTTTATTTTGAAATCGGTGATGAAATCCGCGTGATTGACGGGCCGTTTACCAACTTCAACGGTACGGTTGAAGATGTGAATCCGGAGAAAGGCAAGTTGAAAGTGCTGGTGAGTATTTTCGGACGCTCGACGCCGGTAGAACTTGATTTTGTACAGGTTTCAAAAAGTTAAATATTTCGGGGTCGTCCGGTGCCAGAATACTGGCCAAAGCCCCGCCGGGTTGGAATGGCTTGGTCATTCCTGTCTGGTAATAAAAAAATATCGGGAGTAAAATTGACATGGCAAAGAAAGTGATCGCACAGATCAAACTTCAAGTAATGGCTGGAAAAGCCAACCCTTCACCGCCTATTGGTCCTGCTTTGGGTCAGCATGGTGTAAATATCATGGATTTCTGCAAGGCATTTAATGCCCGGACGGCAAATGAAGAAGGGATGATTATACCGGTTGTATTAACTGTTTACCAGGATAAGTCATTTTCCTTTATCACCAAAACACCGCCCGCATCTATTTTATTGAAAAAGGCCGCCGGTATTGCCAAGGGTTCCGGTGAACCCAAAACGGTTAAAGTCGGTAAGGTTACCAAAGCGCAGGTCGCGGAGATCGCGACATTGAAAAAGGCGGATTTAAATGCGAACGACCTGGAAAATGCCTGTCTGATTATCGAAGGAACGGCTAGAAGTATGGGGCTTGAAGTCGTTTAATTACAAAGGAGTTAATAGGATACAATGTCGAAACGTGGGAAGAAATTTCAGGAAGCAAAATCAAAAGTCGATCCGCTGAAGCGGTATACCTTTGAGGAAGCCATCTCCGGCGCTGTGGCGTCTTCATTTGCAAAATTTGATGAAACCATTGATATTGCCGTAAAACTCGGGGTCGACCCGAGACACGCGGATCAAATGGTCCGCGGATCAATCATTTTGCCCAATGGAATCGGTAAAGAGGTCAAGGTGCTTGTTTTTGCCAAAGGTGAAAAGGAAAAAGAAGCTGAAGAGGCGGGCGCTGATTTTGTCGGGAACGAAGATTTGATTGAGAAAATCAAAGGCGGATGGTTTGGTTTCGACAAAGCGGTGGCAACCCCGGATGTGATGGCGACAGTCGGTAAAATTGGAAAAATGCTGGGACCCAGAGGGTTGATGCCCAATGCAAAAACCGGAACCGTTACATTCGATGTGGCAAAAGCTGTCAATGAATTAAAAGCGGGCAAGATTGATTACCGGGTGGAAAAAGCGGGTATTGTTCATGCGCCCATGGGCAAAGTCTCCTTTGGACCGGAAAAAATTCTTGAAAATGTGGTGGCTTTTATCGATTCGGTTGTGCGGAACAAACCGGCGTCGAGCAAGGGAACCTATATCCGGAGTATTGGTATCTCAACGACGATGGGACCCGGATTTAAAGTCGATCCGACCCATGTCAAGGATTTGCTCAAATAGCTTGTTATCATTGCGCGCAAGAAACCGGCACCGGTATATGATCTCGTGCGTGTGCGTGGTCTCATCGTCCGATATGGGGTGTTCTCCGACGGGTGTCGCGACATTTGGTACACAGGTAAGATGCGTTTATGGTGTTAAATAACCTGAATGCCTCAAATGATTACAGTTTTTTACGGGTTGCGGCACCGGTTGCGGCAACCTTCTAAATTTATAAATATTTTTATAAATTAAATATTCCTGTCAAAGACCGTAGGTTCGCTGGTTTACAGCGTATAATCGGAAATGCCGACCTACCGAGGCAGTCTTGCTTTTTCTGTGGCTTCCTTTGGTTTTTACAGATTCAGAAAGGAGGTGTAAAATTGTTAAATAAAAGTCAAAAAAAACAGCTTGTCGACGAACTCCATCAAAAATTTACTGATTCCAAGATTGTCATCCTCACAGACTATAAAGGACTGAATGTAGATAAAATAAATGAGTTGCGTCGGAAACTCACGGAATCAAATATTGAGTATCGCGTTGTAAAAAATACGCTGCTGTCCCGGGCATCCGAAGATACGGATGTGGCATTGGCCAAAGATCAGTTCGTGGGACCGACGGCGATTGCGTTAAGTTATGATGATCCCGTTGCCCCTGCGAAAGTGCTGGCCGATTTTGCCAAGGATAATGACAAACTCGAGATAAAAGTCGGTGTAATGTCCGGTAAGTTGCTGGATTTTAATGCGATCATGAGTCTTTCAGCGCTGCCTTCCCGAGAAGTTCTTTTAAGCCAGGTCCTCAGAACAATGAATGGCGTGCCCACGGCTCTGGTACGGCTTCTTACCAATGTTCCGGAAAAGTTGCTCTACGCATTGCAGGCGATTAAAGATCAAAAAGAGGCGGCTTAATTTAATTTTCGCTGAATAATTTTTTTAACACACAACATAAATATATATTATTGGTTTTATATAATTTGGAGGTAAATCATGGCTGAAGTTACAAAAGAAGATGTAATTGAATTTATAGCGAACATGTCGGTTCTGGAACTGTCTGAACTGGTAAAGGAACTGGAAGAAAAATTCGGTGTTTCCGCTGCCGCCCCTGTGGCTGTTGCCGGTCCTGCTGCTGCCGGTGACGCCGGTGCTGCTGCTGAAGAACAAACAGAATTTGACGTTATTCTGAGCACTTTTGGTGATAAAAAGATTCAGGTCATCAAAGAAATTCGTGCCATTACCGGATTGGGACTTAAAGAAGCCAAAGCATTGGTCGAAGGCGTTCCGACCCCGGTTAAAGAAGGCATTGTAAAAGAAGACGCGGAAAAAATCAAAGAACAACTCGAAGCTGCGGGTGCTCAGGTAGAGATCAAATAGTTCTTTTTGTTATGATTACAATAATTTATTGTAATCCTTAGAAAATATGAAAATCGGCGCCCGGATGGTTCCGGGCTGCCGTTTTCGTGCTTCTTTTTTAAATACTGGAGTTACCATGACAGTAAACCCACCGAATTATAAGCGAATCAGAAAAAATTTCGGCCACATAAAATCAATCGTTGAGATACCCCATTTGATCGGGATGCAGCGAGATTCCTACAATCGTTTTCTGCAGATGGATGTTCTGCCGGAAAACCGTAAAGATTCAGGCCTTCAATCCGTTTTTAATTCTGTTTTTCCGATAAAAGATTTTACCGGAACGGCTTCGCTTGAGTTTGTTTCTTATCGTTTCGCAGAGATTAAACATTCTGTCGGCGAATGTATTAACCGCGGCATGACATATGATATTTCAGTCAGAATCCGCGTCCGGCTCGTGGTCTATGATGTGGACAAAGGAACCGGTGTTTCCAATATCCGTGATATCAAGGAACAGGAAATTTATTTTGGCACCATTCCCCTGATGACGGAAAAAGGCACCTTTATCGTTAACGGCACGGAGCGTGCGGTGGTCAGTCAGCTCCACCGGTCTTCCGGGGTCTTTTTTGATCATGACAAGGGCAAAACCCATTCCAGCGGCAAAATTATTTATACCGCCCGGATTATCCCGGTCCGCGGTTCCTGGATTGATATGGAAATCGATCCCAAGGATATCGTTAACATCCGGATTGACCGCCGCCGTAAATTTCCGATCACCCTGCTGTTCAAAGCAATCGGTTACAGTGATGATGATATTTTGTCTTATTTCTACAGCCGCGAAAAAATTGTGATTCGAAAGAAACAATTTTTCCGGGAACTGAACCCGGAGTTTTTAAAAGGCCAGCGCCCGGGAAAGGATATTGTTAATCCGGAAACCGGCGCCGTGGTGGTTAAAAAAGGACGGATCTTTACCAAACGCGCCATCAAGGAATTGCAGGCTGCGGGCGTGGAAGAAATTCCGCTGGCCAAGGAAGAGCTTTTCGGGCGGGTCATTGCCAGTGATGTGGTCAATGCCAAAACATCTGAAGTGATCGCGAAATCCAATGTTTCCATTGACGAGGATTTGCTCAAGGAGCTGGCCGCATCCAAGATCGATTCGTTTGACCTGCTGGTCATGGAAGGCCCCTATGCCAGTAATGCCATCCAGAAAACCCTGCTGGTTGACAAAGTCACCACCAAGGAAGAATCTCTGATTGATATTTATCGACGGCTCCGGCCCGGCAATCCGGCAACGCCGGAAGTGGCCCAGGAGTTTGTGGACCATCTTTTTTTCAGAAATGCCTATTATGATCTCTCCGGCGTCGGTCGTCTGAAAATCAATCACCGGCTCAAGACAAAAACGCCCATCGATGTCCGGACACTGAGAAAAGAAGATATTTTGCTCACCGCCAAAACACTGGTTGAGCTGCGGGATACGCAGGGCGCAGTTGATGACATTGATCATCTGGGTAACAGGCGCGTCCGGGCCGTTGGCGAATTGCTTGAAAATCAGTACCGGATCGGCCTGGTCCGCATGGAACGCGCCATTAAGGAACGGATGAGCATGCAGGAAGTCGATGCCCTGATGCCCAACGATCTGGTCAACCCCAAACCGGTGTCGGCGGTGGTCAAGGAGTTTTTCGGTACCAGTCAGCTGTCCCAGTTCCTGGATCAAACCAACCCGCTGTCCGAGACCACGCATAAACGGCGACTGAGCGCCCTGGGCCCCGGCGGGCTGACCCGTGACCGG
>JAABSL010000086.1 GCA_011390415.1 Desulfobacteraceae bacterium | reverse complement strand
ATTGATGGTCGTGCTGTCCGCATGCGGTAAGAAAGGGCCCCCGGTGCCGTTGTCCCACGTAGCCCCGCCGGAGGTTGAAGAACTTGCTGTCGTTCAAGAGGGGAATACGGCCGCGCTGCAATGGCCGGTGCCGGCATGGGAAAAAACTGACAAAGACGCGCTGGCCGGTTTTTATGTGTATCAATCAAAAGTATCTCTTTCAGAGGCAGAGGATTGCCCGGACTGTCCGATGAAATACGAAAAGATCGCTGATATCCGGATCAAAAATGCCGCATCTGCAGGCACATATGAAGCGCGCCTGGAAAGTGGATTCCGGTATTTTTTTAAGGTTGCGGCATATACGGAAAAAGGATATGAGGGGGAGAAATCAGCCGCCGCAGCGACTGAAGTGAAATGATGAATAAACACCCATTACAGACAAACACCGCCTACATATCCATTGGCTCCAACATGGGCGAAAAGCTGGAAACCTGCAAAAAGGCCCTGGCTGATTTAGACAACACCGATGCCGTGCACATTGACGCCGTATCCCGCTTTTATTTTACCGAACCCATGGAATATGCGGATCAGCCGTGGTTTGTAAATGCCGCGGCAAAAATCAAAACCAGTGCGGCACCGGGTGCGCTGCTGGCCATACTCAAATCATTTGAAACCGCATACGGCCGGATTGACGGCGGCATTCGGTTCGGCCCGCGGCCCCTTGATTTTGATATTATTTTTTACAATGAACTGATCGTCGACACCCCGGAACTGATTGTGCCGCATCCGCGCATGCATGAGCGGGAATTTGTACTTCGGCCGATCAGCGACCTGGCGCCGGATCTAATTCATCCGGTTTTTTGCAAAAGTATCCGCCGGCTGCTGGACGAATTGCGCCCGCAAAACCAGCAGTGCATACCGGTGGAAAAGATGACGGATTAACCGGCGGATTGAATTTGATTATCGGAAAAGCCGTCATTAAATACAACACATCCATTTATATCACTTAATAAAATTTAATCATTTTACCCAAACGGTTTAACGTAAAGGAGCAAGCAATGAAATTTTTTATCGATACGGCAAATATAGATGAAATCAAAGAAGCCAATGACATGGGAATGGTCGACGGCGTGACCACAAACCCCTCTTTGATCGCAAAAGAGGGAAGGGATTTTAAGGAAATCATTACCGATATTTGTGAGATTGTGGACGGCCCCATCAGTGCCGAAGTCATCAGTCTTGCCGAATCCGGCATGGTGACCGAAGCCCGGGAACTGGCCAAGATCCATGAAAATATCGTGGTAAAAATACCCATGACCATTGACGGACTCAAAGCGGTTCGCACCCTGTCAGCAGAAGGAATCAAAACAAATGTCACCCTGGTCTTTTCAACCCTTCAGGCGCTGATGGCCGCCAAAGCCGGTGCTTCCTATGTGAGCCCGTTTGTGGGACGCCTCGACGACCTGTCCCAGGACGGCCTGGTGCTGGTGGATCAGATTGTCACCATTTTTGACAACTATGATTATGACACGGAAGTGATCGTTGCCAGCGTCAGAAATCCGCTGCATGTCCTGGATTCGGCCCTGATGGGTGCGGATATCGCCACCATTCCGTTTAAAGTGCTGGCCAAGCTGGCCTCCCATCCGATGACGGACAAGGGAATTGAGGCGTTTATGGCGGACTGGGAGAAAAGAGATAAATAGACGTTATGAATTCAAAGGAAATTAAGGATAAACTGCTGCAGGGAGTGGGCCACCCCAACAGCCTGACCCTGTTTCGCATTGCCGCGGTGCCCCTGCTTGTGGTGCTGATGCTTTCCCCGTCAAAGTGGGCCGGCATTTTTGCGGCGATCATTTTTTCCGTGGCCGCTGTAACGGATTATTTTGACGGGTATGTGGCCCGGCGGTTCGGGCTCGTCTCTTCCCTGGGCAAGATCATGGATCCGCTGGCCGACAAGCTGCTGGTCTCTTCCGCGTTTATTATGATGATTCCGCATGGCCGGGTGCCGGCATGGGTGGTCTGCGTGATCATCGGCCGGGAGCTTGCGGTCACCGGATTGCGCAATGTGATCAGTGAGCAGGGAGAAGATGTATCCGCATCCAGTCTCGGCAAGTGGAAAACCGGTTTTCAGATTGCGGCCATCATTCCGCTGTTGCTTCACTATCAATATCTGGGAATTGATTTTCATGCCATCGGCTCTGTTTTATTATGGGCAGCCCTGGTGGTCACTGTCTGGTCCGGCATCGACTATTTTGTGCGGTTCAGGAAGCTGTTGACGCGTTGATACTAAATATATGGTTTTATCTTTTCACCCCAAACGGATGAAAGGCGGCGTACTATGAGCAAAGACATTTATCAGCAGATGACAGACCGGATTATGCTGACCGGTTCAAAAATCATTCCCGAACTATTCCGGATGATTGCCGATGAATCTGAAGCAGAATTGATGATGGCCATGCCGGGGACACCGGAAACACTGGCGGAAAAAACCGGCAGGCCCGTTGATGAAGTGGAAAAAGCCTGCCAAACGCTCTATTATAAAGGTCTGGTGTTTAAGTCTTTTAAAGAGGATACCGTCGGGTACAAAATGTGCCGGGATATGATTCAGTTCCATGATGCCACGATTCTATGGCCGGATGCGACAAGGGCCTACCATGATCTCTGGCAGCGGTTCATGGAAGAAGAATGGCCCGATTTTGCCCGGCTGGCGGAACAGTTTTTCCCCAAACCCTTTACCCGCATTATTCCGGTGGAACAGGCCATTGATGCCGGAAACCAGCAGATACTGGATATTGACAGCGCCAACCGGATTATCAATAATGCCGACACCATCGCTGTGACCAAATGCACCTGCCGGATAACAGCGCATAAATGCGACATGCCTTTAGAGGTCTGCCTGCAGGTCGGCAATGCGGCAAAATATACCCTGGACCGGGGCACCGGCCGGGCGCTTTCCAAAGAAGAGGCCCTGGCCGTTCTTGCGGATTGTGAAGAAAAAGGCCTGGTACATGTGACCATGAACAAGGCCCATGCCGGTCATTTTATCTGTAATTGCTGCAGCTGCTGCTGCCAGGCCATGCCGCTGGTTATTTCAGAGGGCTTGAATATTCTGGATCCCAGCCGGTATGTGGCCCAAATTGATCCCGGCTGTTGCACTGCCTGCGGAACCTGCCTGGATCGCTGTTTTTTCAGTGCGATTGAAGAAGAGGAAGATACCATGGCCGTGATTGCGGAAAAATGCATGGGGTGCGGTCTTTGCCAGGTGACCTGTCCGGAAGATGCCATCACCTTAAAAGCCGTCCGGCAGGAAGATTTCATACCGGTTTGAGGGAAGCGGCAAAAGCGAATATACCCGCCTTGCTTGTCTTTTGACCCGTATTCTTTGTTGCATTAAAGCATATATCCTGATATGTTCCTTTTGATGCGCCTTGAATACGTATCAAAATCCGGCGCGGTCCGGTTGTATTGGTTTTTTCCGCATCCCTAAGGCAAAAAAAGCTATTTTTTTGTTGACAAAAAGACCGCTTGCGTTTAGTTTACAACTTTTATTGAGCGGGAATAACTCAGTGGTAGAGTGCGACCTTGCCAAGGTCGAAGTCGCGAGTTCAAATCTCGTTTCCCGCTCCATTTTTTTTTGGCGGCATAGCCAAGTGGTAAGGCAACGGCCTGCAAAGCCGCTATTCTCCAGTTCGAATCTGGATGCCGCCTCCAATCAATGATACAGGGCTCCAGCCGGATTCGGCGGAGCCCTTTTTTTATTCAATATCCTTTTTCTCCCTTTTAAAAATCCTTTTTTTTTATCTTGATAAACACAGGTTATATATGTATGAATTATAGGAATATATGATCGCTGTTCAGCTTCTGGAAGCATGTTATACACAATGAGCTAATTTTTTTAGAAAACGGAGGAGGATGCATGAAAAAGTTTGCAGGCACTCTGGTGTCATTTGTTTTTGTCTTTTTTTTAGCCACATCAAATTTATGGGCAGGAGACGCTGAGATCCAAACGGGTCCGGAAGATCAACAGACGCCGTCATTACCCCTGATCATGTCAGGTTCTGAACTGGCCGATGAGGTCCCGCCCGAAGCCGAGCCGACGCTTCCTGCGGCAGCGGTCGAAGAGGATATGACCGAAGTGGAAGAAGCCGTTGAGGAAGTCGACCAAGCGGCTGAAACAGCTGAAGAAGCTGTCGAAGAAGCTCAGATGAAATGGAAGAAGCCGCAGAAGCCGTCCCGGAGGTTGAAGAAGCCGCAGCAGTGGAAGAAGTCGTTGCAACAGAACCCCCGCCGGCCCCGAAAGATGATTTGACGATTGCTGCTGAACTTATTGAAGCAAAAGGCCTTGAGAATTATAAAAAAGCGCTGGAACTTTGCGAGGCGGCAGTACAAAAAGAGCCCGAGAGTTTTAAGGCCAACTGGATGGCGGCCCAGGCTTGCCGGGTATACGGAATGGAAGCCCAGGAACAGGGCCTGTCGGACTGGAAAGATATCTGCAAGACTTACGGTAAAAAAGGGATGGCATATGCTGAAAAAGCCAAAACGCTGGCGCCGGACAAGCCTCACGGACATTACTGGTATGGTATGAATGTGGGGATTTATGCGGATTCCGTCAGTATTCTGACAGCACTTAAAGAAGGGCTGAAAGACAAAACCCAGACCAGTTTTGAAACTGCTTATAAAATAAATAAATATTATGAAGATGCCGGTCCCATTGCCGCTTTGGGCCGGTTCTGGGCGGTTTTGCCCTGGCCGTTAAATGATAAAGACAAAGCAATGGAATATTTCCGCGAATATCAGAAAACGGAATTTTTCGGCCAGGAAGACAATGTTCAGGTCAATGTATATTTTGCCGAACTTTTAATGGACAGCCGGAAAACAAAAGATGAGGCCATTGAAATGTTAAAGCAGGTGCCGAGGATTTCATCCAATAAATACTGGAATGACCAGGCAGAGCAATTGCTGAGTAAAATGTAGACGGATTTTTATTTTTTCAGAATAAAATACCGGATCAGCCACGCCGGAATACGGCTGATCCGGTATTTTTTTATTAAATCTTTCCCACCAGAACAATTCTCAGATCCATCACATTGGTGCCGGTGGGTCCGGTCATCAGCAACTCACCGGTTTTTTGAAAAAAATGATACGCGTCATTATTTGTTAAAAAATCGGCCGGGTTTAAACCGGCACTCAATGCTTTTTGTATGGTGCCGGAATCCACCACCGCACCGGCCGCATCCGTGGGTCCGTCCGTACCGTCCGTGCCGCCGCTTAAAATAACCATCTGTTTTTCATCGGCGATGTCAAATGCCGCTGTCAGGGCAAACTCCTGGTTCCTGCCGCCTTTTCCGTTTCCTTTTAAAACAACAGTGGTTTCGCCGCCGGACAAAATGCAGGCAGGGGGTGATATTGGATTGCCGGTGCTGCGGATTTCTTTTGCAACCGCAGTATGCATATGCGCGGATTCCCCGGTATCTCCCTGGAATTGGGATGAAAGGATAAGGGTTTGGTATCCTACCGATTCGGCTGTCTTTTTGGCAGCGGACAAGGCGTCTTTATTGCTTGCGATGATCTGATTTATGGTAGTTTCAAAAACTGAGGATTCCGGTTTGGGGGTATCCGGTATCTTTTTGTCGGCGCCGTTTTGAATGTGGGTTAAAACGGAAGCCGGGATGCGGTTTTGGAGGGTATATTTTTTGATAATATCCAGGCAATCGTCAAATGTGGACGGATCTGCCACTGTCGGACCGGAAGCAATAATATCTAACGGGTTGCCCACCACATCGGAGATAATCAGGGAAATCAATGTCGCGGGCCGGGCTTTTTCCGCCAGGCGCCCGCCTTTGATGGCGGACATGTGCTTTC
>JAABSL010000085.1 GCA_011390415.1 Desulfobacteraceae bacterium | reverse complement strand
CCGTTTCCTGTTTAAAAGGTCCCACAGGGGCACCGGGGTGTCATCGGGATCACAGAACCCTGCGGCCCGGTATATTTTTTTGGCCCGGCTCGTGCGAAGATCCGACAAAAATTCAGGCAGGGTCAGTTCTGCTTCATCCAGCACCAGGTGGTCCACGGTTTTGAACGCTTCAGGCTCACAGGTAAAAAGCGGTCCGCCGGCTACAACTGTTACATCCAATGCCTTGCAGCGGTCAATGATCTGGCGGGCCGATGTGCGCTGCACCGCCATGCCGCCGATAAACACCAGGTCGGCCCAACCAATATCCTTGTCCTTCAGACGTTCCACATTTGTATCCACGAGGCGTTTGTCCCATTTTTCCGGCAGCAAGGCCGCCACCGTGATCAATCCCAGCGGCGGGAAAGCAGCTTTTTTCCCGACAAAGCTTAAAGCATGGGTGAATGACCAGAAAGTTTCCGGAAATTCAGGATAAATTAACAATATCTTCATCATAGGGGCCTCCTTTGCCCCTGACAGCTTCAATGGCCTCCATTCCCCGGGGATGGGACATTGTATAAATCATGATATTCAAGGGTTCTTGTAAAAGCGGTTTGATTCCCAGAAGAACCCCGAATCGGCAGGACCGGATATGGTGGTCCAGATTCTCCCGGGTTTCCCATTCCTCAATCAGGCAAAAATGGTTTTTGTCATGGATATCACAAAAAATATTATAGTTTTTGCAGCCTTCTTCCTTACCCACGGGTTCGATAAGCGAAAGAAGGGTCTGCGTGACTTCCAGATGTTTATCCGCAAGTGCATTCATGGTAATTCTGACAACAATCATAACGATCACCTTTTTCATCTATGCCTGGCGGTTTGAATGGTTCCGGAAGTTCGATCCTGAGCTGTTTTTCCGGTCCTGCCGGTAATGAGTCCATAATGAATTAACAGCAAGCTTCATGCCATGGTTTGACTTTGCTTTCGTGTCCTGTCCATCCGATTGATTTGCCGCAGGACCCCGTCTTTACCAAAAGAAATGAAGAAGGCGAAAAAACACCAGGGCGAAGGGTCACATATAACCAAAGGCCACATGTGACCGTTCAGGGTTTTACAATATCAAGCTTTCGCATCCGGGCACGCAAAGTGCTGCGGTTGAGCCCGAGAACCTGTGTCGCGCTGTTTTCCCCGCTGATTTTCCAGTTTGTCTGTTCCAGAACCTGAACAATATAGTCGTGCTGCACCTGTTCCAGTGTTTTTGTCCCTATTGTTTTATTGGCTTTGCCCAAATAGGCCAAAGGTTTGTTAAAATCATCCACCATGCGCAGTTTTGGGCCTGACGAGATGATGACGGCACGCTCCAGAATATTTTCCAGCTCCCGGACATTTCCCGGCCAGTGATAATTTGACAAAGCGTCCATCATGAGTTTGGGAACAATGGGGGTGGCTTTGCCCAGCCGTTTGGCAATCTTTTCGACATAAAAAGCCACCAGGAGCGGTATGTCCTCTGTCCGGTCCCGAAGCGGCGGCATGGTAACAGGAAAAACATTCAGCCGGTACCAGAGATCTTCACGGAAGTTTCCTTTCTTTACTTCTTGTTCAAGATTTCTATTGGTGGCGGCAATGATTCTGGCGTCCACCTTGATGGTATGGGAGCTGCCGAGGCGTTCAAATTCACCGTCCTGGATCACGCGAAGCAGTTTGGCCTGCAATTCCAGGGGTAGTTCACCGATTTCATCCAGAAAAAGCGTGGCCCCGTTTGCAGCCTCAAACCGTCCCAGTTGTCTGGCGCTGGAACCGGTAAAAGCCCCCTTTTCATGACCGAACAATTCGTTTTCAATCAGGTTTGTTGGCAATGCCGCGCAGTTAATTTTTACCAGGGCCCTTTTTTTGCGCTGGCTGCCGTGATGAACAGCCCTGGCCACAAGTTCCTTTCCGGTTCCGGTTTCACCCTGAACCAGTACCGTGGTATTGGTGGCGGCAATCTGTTCCACTTTGTAGAGCACATATTTCAGGGCATCGCTTTTACCGATAATATTTTCATGGTTATTTTCCAGTTTGATTTCTTCCGTCAGATACGCTTTTTCCCCTTCCAGCTGCTTTTCCAGCTGCTTTACTTCCAACAGGGCTTTTTCTGCAATTGCCTTATCTTTTTCCGAGGCCTTTCTGGCCAGGGCGAGTTCAGTTGTGCGGGCTTCAACAATGCTCTCAAGATTGCGTTTATAATATTCCCGATCGGTTACATCTTCTATGGCCAGAAGAATCATCTGGGCATCGCTTGGTTTCTGATGAATTCTTCTTGCATTCAAATGCATGATCTTCGGGCCGATATCTTCAAAAGAATGCGCCACCTCAAAATCATTGAATGCAAAATTTCGGGGCAGAACCTCTTCCAGCAATTGTCTGAGCTTGGGAATATCCCATTGCCCGTTGCCAAGGTCATAGATCAATGCACCTTCCGTGTTTTCCGGGGAGACGCAAAAATTTTTGTAAAAAGAGGGGTTGGCGCCGACCACCTTAAGGCTGGTATCCAGGACCAGAAGGGGTTCCCGCACAGATCCCAGGACATCGTCAAACTCGTTTAAAAAAGCTTTTTGCATTTTTTTAATCCATCAGTTTTCGTATGGTTTTTGCTATTTTCAACATGGATACCGGTTTCATCATATAGGCCGCAATCCCCAGTTGCCGGGATTTTTCCTCATCAATCAGGGAATTCAAAATAGCCGGGATTCAATGAAAATACGGCCATGGTCAGATATTCCATGTTTGAATAAATATATGAATCCGGAAAAAATTAAAATCAGGGAAAATACCTATAAAAAAATGGAAAATCATGTATTATAATATTTTGCTTATCAGGATTTCGGGCAGATAAAATGAAGAAGGCGAAAAAAACCAAGGCGAATGGTCAAATATAACCAAAGGTCACATGTGACCATTCAGGGTTTATTTATTGATATCAAGCTTTCGCATCCGGGCACGCAGGGTGCTGCGGTTGAGCCCGAGAATCTGGGTCGCACTGTTTTTACCGCTGACTTTCCAGTTTGTCTGTTCCAGAACCTGGATAATATAGTCGCGCTCCACTTGTTCCAGTGTTTTTGTCCCCACTGTTTTATGGGTGTTGCGTAAACCGGCCAAAGGCTTGTCAAAATCATCCACCATGCGCAGTTTTGGACCCGACGAAATGATGACGGCACGCTCCAGAATATTTTCCAACTCCCGGACATTTCCCGGCCAGTGATAATGCAGAAGCGCATCCATCATGAGTTTGGGAACGATGGGGGTATCTTTGCCCAGCCGTCTGGCAATCTTTTTGACATAAAAGGCTACCAGGAGCGGTATATCCTCTGTCCGATCCCGAAGGGGGGGCATGGTAACGGGAAAAACATTCAGCCGGTACCAGAGATCTTCCCGGAAGTTTCCTTTCTTTACTTCTTGTTCAAGATTTCTATTGGTGGCGGTAATGATTCTGGCGTCCACCTTGATGGTATGGGAGCTTCCCAGGCGTTCAAATTCACCGTCCTGGATCACGCGAAGCAGTTTGGCCTGCAATTCCAGGGGCAGTTCTCCGATTTCATCCAGAAAAAGCGTGGCCCCGTTTGCAACCTCAAACCGTCCCAGTTGTCTGGCGCTGGAACCGGTAAAAGCCCCCTTTTCATGGCCGAACAATTCGTTTTCAATCAGGTTTGCCGGCAATGCTGCGCAGTTAATTTTTACCAGGGCCCTTTTTTTGCGCGGACTGCTGTGATGAACGGCCCTGGCTACAAGTTCTTTTCCGGTTCCGGTTTCACCCAGAACCAGTACCGTGGTATTGGTGGCGGCAATCTGTTCCACTTTATAGAGCACATATTTCAGGGCATCGCTTTTACCGATAATATTTTCATGGTTATGTTCCAGTTTGATTTCTTCGGTCAGATACGTTTTTTCCCCTTCCAGCTGTTTTTTCAGCTTTTTTATTTCTAAAAGGGCTTCTTCTGCGGTTGCCTTTTCTTTTTCCGCAGTCTTTCTGGCCTTGGCGAGTTCAGATGTGCGGGCTTCAACAATGATCTCAAGATTGCGTTTATAATATTCCCGCTCGGTCACATCTTCTATGGCCAGAAGAATCTGCTGGGCATCGCTTGATTTCTGATGGATTTTTCTGGCATTCAAATGCATAATTTTCGGGCCGATATATTCAAAAGAATGCTCCACCTCAAAATCATTGAATACGGAATTTCGAGGCAGAACCTCTTCCAGCAATTGTCTGAGCTTGGGAATATTCCATTGCCCATTGCCAAGGTCATAGATCAATGCACCTTCCGTGTTTTCCGGAGTGACGCGGAAATGCTTATAAAAAGAAGGATTGGCGCCGACCACCTTAAGGCTGGTATCCAGCACCAGAAGGGGTTCCCGCACAGATCCCAGGACATCGTCAAACTCGCTTAAAAAAGCTTTTTGCATTTTTTTAATCCAACAGTTTTCGTATGGTTTTTGCAATTTTCAACATGGATACCGGTTTCATCATATAGGCCGCAATCCCCAATTGCCGGGCTTTTTCCTCATCAATCAGGGAACTATGGCCTGTGCAGAGAACAATGGGGATGTCGGGCCGGATCCTGATTAATTTTTCCGCCAGTTTCGCACCGGTCATCTTGGGCATGGTCATATCGGTGATGACCACATCAAAATAGCCGGGGTTCAATGTAAATACGGCCAGGGCATCTTCCGGGTCCGTCATGGCCTCGACCCTGTAATCAAACAATTTCAATGATTCCTGTGCCATCTCCGTAATGTTCTCCTCATCATCCACAAATAAGATTCGCTCCGTGCCATGGCAAGATTCATCCATGGGTTTGATCTTTGTTCCGGGCTTTTGGTCCACCATCGGGAAAAGCATCGTAAACTGGGTCCCGCCTTCCGGCCGGTTTTGAACGGTAATGGTCCCCTTGTGATTTTTAACAATGGTGTACACCTCCGCCAGTCCCAGGCCTGAACCTTTTCCAATCTCCCGGGTGGTAAAATAGGGATCAAAAATGCGATCCAGGATGTCGTAATCAATTCCAGGGCCATTGTCTTTCACCGTAATCTCGGCGTAGTTCCCGGCCGGACACTCGCCGGCAGCCCCCTCCGGCAAAAACCTTGTTCCCACGCTAATCTCGAGGAGACCGCCGGTCTCCTCCATTGCCTGGGAGGCATTGGTGCATAAGTTCATCAGAATCTGGCCGATCTGTATCCTGTTCGAAAGAACCATCACCGCCCCATCCGGAAATTGTGTATGAAGGTCGATGAAGGTTGGAATGGATGCCCGCAACAAAATAAGCGCATCCTTGATTATAGAAATCACGTCTATGGGGATTTGTTTTTCATCGGAGGTCTGGCTGAAACTGAGGAGCAGCTTAACAATTCCTGCGGCCCGCGCAGCAGCGGTCCGGATCCTTTCGAGCTTGGGATAGGCAGGATGCCAATCCCGGGTTTCTGCAACCGCCAGTTCAGCATTCCCGGTTATAATGAAAAGAATATTGTTGAAATCATGGGCAATACCGCCGGCAATGGTACGTATGGACTCCATCTTATGGCTCTGGTGAAGCCGTACCCGCAATGCTTCTCGTTCTTTCTCCATTTGTTTGCGTTCAGTGATGTCAATGATCACGGTCCTGTATTGTTCCGGTCTCCAGCTTTGATGTGAAAACACAATGCTTTCCAGCTGCACATCCACAATGGTGCCATCTGATCTGGTCATGCGCAGTTCACATATCTGCCGCTTTTTTGACTCGGCAAGATCCTTAAGATGCCGGTAAAAGATATCCTGGTCTTCAAAAAAAACATACCCGGGCAAAGGCTGGTCGATCAGAGAACTTCTTTCCAATGACAGCATATCGGCCAAGGTCAGGTTGGCATTGCG
>JAABSL010000084.1 GCA_011390415.1 Desulfobacteraceae bacterium | reverse complement strand
GCGCATGGGCGGTCGAATCCAGCACCGCGGTTTCATGGCCTTTGACGATGCCCTTTTTGCGGGCGGCAATCAGGCCGGCAAAGCATTCCCCGCCATGGGTACACGCCACATGGCCGTTGCGGTTTGCCGTCAGCTGGCAGTCCATAATTTCCTGTTCCGTCACTTCTGCGACAAACACATGCTGCTTTCCGGCTTTTTTGTTGTATTCTTCCACCAGATAAATCACCCGGGGCATGGAGACCGGATTTCCGATCATGGCCGCCTGGGCCACACTCGGCCGGACATCCACCGGTTCAAAATGGCGCTTGCCGGCATCCGGTTCCAGGTAATATGTATACACCGGGTTGGCATGTTCGGACTGGACACCGATAATCTTGGGCAGTGTTTCAATGATGCCGGTATCCAAAAACTTTAAAAATCCGCTCATCACGGCGGTGATGTTGCCGGCATTGCCGATGGGCACCACCACCACTTTGTCGGCCATGTCATATTCAAATGCCTGGGCAATCTCATAGGAGTAAGACTCCTGCCCGAGAATCCGCCAGGCATTTTTGGAATTCAGCAGGGCCACATTATAATTTTCAGACAACGCTTCCACAATTTTCATACAGTCATCAAACAATCCGGGAATTTCAAAGACCGCCGCGCCGCTGCCCAGAGGCTGGGAAAGCTGCTGGGGCGTGACTTTTCCCTGGGGCAGCAGTACCGCGGATTTCACATGATCGATCAGGTAGGACGCATAAAGGGCGGCGGCGGCGGATGTATCACCGGTGGACGCGCAAACCGCGAGAACGTCTTTCACATGCCCCTGCCGGATCAGGAACTGAATATAGCTCAATGCACTGGCCATGCCCCGGTCCTTAAACGACGCACTCGGGTTCTGGCCGTCATTTTTAAAATAGAACCGGCACCCGGCCATTTCCCGGAGCCTCTGATTGGATTCAATCACCGGGGTATGCCCTTCCCCCAGGTAAATAACCGAATCCAGCGGCATGACCGGACCGATGAATTCATGAAACAGATAAATCCCTTTCAGGGCCGGGATATTGAGCATTTTGCGATAGTCGAAAATCTGCCGCCAGGTGGCGCCGGGAATTTCTTTTAAGCGGTCGAATCCGGGATCATGAAGCAGCAGCACCTGGCCGCATTCGGGGCAGATATATAATAATTTTTCGATTCCGTATTCCGCGCTGCATCCGAGACAGCGATACATAAGATCTCCGGCGGGCCCGGGAATCAGATGGGGTTGGATGTGTTGGGGAAAATCTTCTGTTTTCATGATGAAAAATCTCGATTAAAGAGGGTTATTCGGTTAAGCGGTATTTTTGAAGAAAACAATCAGATTGCCGGCAGATTGTCGCAGAAATTATCCGGCGATGATCATTTTTCGATACGTATCAGGTTTTTATAAATATCAGGGTGCGATTTTTTCCCGGCCGCCCATATAGGATCGCAATGCCTCGGGAATAATAACAGTGCCGTCCGCCTGCTGATAATTTTCAAGAATTGCGGCCAGGGTGCGCCCCACCGCCAGCCCCGACCCGTTGAGGGTGTGAACCGGCTCGGTTCCTTTTTTACCCTTTCGCCGGAAGCGGATGCCCGCCCGACGGGCCTGGAATCCTTCGAAATTACTGCACGATGAGATTTCGCGATATGTGCCCTGGGCCGGCATCCAGACTTCGATATCATAGGTTTTGGCTGCGGAGAAGCCCAGGTCACCGGTACTGAGCACCACCACCTGATACGGCAGTTCCAGTTTCCGCAAAACGGTTTCCGCGTGATTTAATAATTGTTCCAGCTCATCATAGGAGGTCTCCGGGGTGACAAACTTGACCATTTCCACTTTATTGAACTGATGCTGGCGGATCAGCCCCCGGGTGTCTTTGCCGTATGATCCGGCCTCAGACCGGAAGCACGGCGTATACGCGGTAAAATTGACCGGCAATTGGTCTTCATCTAAAATTTCATCGGCAAAAATATTGGTCACCGGGACTTCCGCCGTGGGAATTAAAAAATAATCCCAGTTTTCCAGCTTAAACAGATCTTCTTTAAACTTCGGCAGCTGGCCGGTGCCGGTCATTGATTTCCGGTTCACGATAAACGGCGGCAGCACTTCCGTATACCCGTGCGCCGTGGTATGCATATCCAGCATAAAATTAATCAGGGCCCGTTCCAGTTGCGCCCCGGCGCCGAAATAAAGCGGAAACCGGGCGCCGGTAATCTTTGCCGCCCGTTCAAAGTCCAGAATTTTTAATTCTTCACCGATGGTCCAGTGGGCTTTGGGCTCAAACGGAAATTCTGCCGGGGTGCCCACCTGCCGCAGCAGCTGATTATCGGCCTCGGTTTTTCCGACCGGGACCGAGGCATGGGGAATATTGGGAAGACGGATTAAAATGCCGTCAATTTTTTCTTCACTTTCCGCCAGGGCCTTTTCCAGGGTTTTAATCCGGCCGGAAACGTCGCGCATCCGGACCACCAGATCCTCGGCGTCCTGGCCATTTTTCTTCAATGTCGCTATTTCGCCGGAAACCACATTTCGCTGATGGCGCAGGGCCTCGATTTCACTTAAAATTTCACGACGTGCACTTTCCGCTTCCTGAAACGTGTCCAGATCCGCCGTATCCCCCCTTTTTTGCAGGGAATTATACACTTCAGATAAATTTTGCCGCACGTACTTGATTTCCAGCATATAATACCTATTTTAACTAATTACACTGCGTTCAGGTTACGGTATCAAAATATTAAAAATTATCATGCTGTATTTTGTTCGTCAATCATTATTGCAATTTTATTATTTTTGTGTATTATAAAATAATGCGAAAAATATATAATGGAATTTATCCATAATATAACATATTACAGCAATTAAGATGGAGTAACGTGATGGAGGATCTTAAACTTAAAAAGCAGGAGATACGTACTCAGGTGGAAGAAAAACTTGAGGCGCTTCCCAAAAAAGAACGAACGGAAAAATACGGGCTGATTGAAGAACAATTGTTTGATTTTGCCAATTTCAGAGAGGCCGAAGTCACCCTTTTGTACATCAATCAACCGCATGAAGTGGATACCGCAAACATTTTAAAACGCTGCAGCGAGTCGGCCAAAGATATCGTGCTTCCGCTGTTCAATGGCGACCATAACGGAACCAAACTGTACAAAATCACTGATATTACCAAAGACTTAAAATCCGGTCCCAACAATATTCTGGAGCCGAACCCGGACCGCTGCAAACCGGTGCCCATTGATGATGTTGACATTGCCCTCATTCCCGGTATTGCATTTGATGAAAAAGGCGGACGGCTGGGGATTGGCAACGGTCGCTATGACCGCATCATATCCAAGCTCCCGATTACCGCCAGAAAAGTGGCCTGCGCGACCGAAGATCAGATGACCCTGCTGGTGCCCATGGAATCCCACGACAAATATGTCGATATTATTATTACGGATAAACGGATCATTTATAAAATCTGATAATTCCATAATAATAACATAAATTCAGACACTAAAGCCGCCGGCAATAAAAATCCATAGCCTGTATTTTTATTGCCGGTGTTTTATCTCTGCAGGATAAAGATTGTTGATCCGCCCACCGTACCCCTAAAGACTGAATAGAATATATGAAACCTGTTGTTGCAATTATCGGCCGGCCCAATGTCGGCAAATCCACCCTGTTTAACCGGATTACCCGAACCCGGGATGCCCTGGTGGATGATTTTCCGGGGGTCACCCGGGATCGTCACTATGGCACCGCTGTCTGGAATGATCAGGAATTCTTCCTCGTTGACACCGGCGGCTTTTCCGCCACCGATGATGATGATTTCTCCTCTTTGAGCCGGGAACAGGTTCTTGTCGCCATCAGCGATGCGAATGCGGTGATTCTGTTGCTGGACGGCAAAGGGGGCGTGTCGCCTTTTGACAATGACCTGGCAGAAGTGGTAAGAACATTGCCCTGTCCGGTTTTTTATGCCGTCAATAAAATTGACAACTACGAAAAAGAAGACAATATTCATGAATTCTACGGCCTGGGCCTGGAAACGCTTTATCCGCTGTCCGCGGAGCATGGATACGGGGTGCCTGATTTTCTGGACAGCCTGGTCAGCGCTTTGCCCTTTTCTGCCGCGGAAGAAGATACAGATACCGTCAAACTCGCCATTATCGGCCGGCCCAATGTGGGAAAATCGTCATTAACCAACCGGATTTTAGGTGAAAACCGCGTCATTGTCAGCGATATCCCCGGCACCACCCGAGATTCCATCGACTCGGTCTGTGACATCGACGGCCGTAAATATTTGCTCATTGACACGGCCGGTATCCGCCGGAAAAAGCAGGTTTATGATAAATTAGAAAAAATATCGATCATCAAGGCCCTGCAAAGCATTGAGCGATGCGACATCGCATTAATTATTATTGATGCGCATGAAGGTGTCACAGAACAGGACATTAAAATTGCCGGCTATGCCTTTGAACGGGGCTGCGGATGTATTTTTCTGCTCAACAAATGGGATCTGGTGGAAAAAGATGACCGCACCCTTAAACAGTTTACGGAAAAAGTGCGCATGGCGGCCAAATTTCTCAGCTATGCGCCGGTATTTCCGATTTCCGCGCTCACGGGAAAACGGGTGCCCAAAGTTTTTGATGTGGTGGACAAGGTCTATGCCCAGTACACCACCCGTATTGCCACGGGTCCGCTGAACAGACTTTTCGAACGGGCCATTTCAAGAACCGAACCGTCCCTTCACCAGGGCCGGCGGCTAAAATTTTTCTATGCCACCCAGATATCTGATAAACCACCGACATTTATATGTTTTGTCAACGATCCCGACGGAATTCATTTTTCTTATCAGCGTTATCTGATCAATCAGATCCGGCAGGAAACCGGTCTGGACCAGACCCCGGTCCGGTTATTTTTCAGAAAGAAAAAAGATTCCGGCAGCCGGGTGTTCTGGAAAAAAAAGATTGCCGATCGAACCCGGAAAAAAAGATAACGTTTTTGCGACCCATGACTTTTTTTCATGAGAAATAAATGACAAAAACCGGCGACAAAAACGACCCCCACACCCTGGACCTGTTTGAACATCAGGCCCAAAAATCCGCATCCGGTTCCCGGCCCCTGGCCGACCGCATGCGGCCCGTCCACCTGGATCAATTTATCGGACAGGAACAGGCGGTGGGCAAGAACTCATTGATCCGCAACGCCATGGAACAGGACCGGATCTTTTCAATGATTCTGTGGGGGCCGCCGGGATGCGGGAAAACCACCCTGGCCCGCATTATCGCGCAGCAGACCCGGTGTCATTTTGCCCATTTTTCCGCGGTGCTTTCCGGTGTCAAGGATATCCGGAATGTCATAGAGACCGCCAAACAACAGCGCAACCTTCATCAAAACCGGACCATTTTATTTGTTGATGAAATCCACCGGTTTAACAAGGCCCAGCAGGATGCGTTTTTGCATCATGTGGAAAGCGGCCTGATCACCCTTATCGGCGCCACCACGGAAAATCCCTCTTTTGAAGTCATTGCCGCGCTGTTGTCCCGGTGCCAGGTGGTCACCCTGTCGTCCATGTCCGAATCCGACATGAAAACTCTGCTGCAGCGGGCTTTAAATGACCGGGAAAACGGGCTCGGCCGCCTGGAACTGAGCTATTCCGACAGGGCCCTGGACCATATCATTGCCATGTCGGACGGCGATGCCCGATCCGCCCTGAATGCGCTCGAAATATCCGCTGTTTATGCGTCTTCAAAAACAGGTGCCCATACGGCTGAACGAGGCGCATCTGAAATACGCGAAGTGCGCCTGGCGGATGTGGAAAACGCCCTTCAGCGAAAAGCCCTGCTCTATGATAAATCCGGGGAATCGCACTTTAATCTGATTTCCGCG
>JAABSL010000083.1 GCA_011390415.1 Desulfobacteraceae bacterium | reverse complement strand
GCATTCATCACCATCAGTATGTTTATCCCGGCGGCCCTGGCCGACGACTGCTGCCCGTCCGACAACACTGCTCAAACCGATCTCAAAAGTACAGTGGACGGTTATCAGCTGGAATATGAATTCGTTGATATAAGAGAAAAAATGAAAGACATGAAAGAAATGGGCCATTCCATGGAAAACATGACCGCCACCCACCACCTGATGGTTTTTATCAAAGATGCGCAGGGAGAACCGGTGGTCGCGGACCAGGCCGGATTTTTGATTGAAGGCCCTGACGGCAGAGAGCAAAAAGCCATGGCCATGAACATGAGCGGCGGACACGGCGCCGATATCGACCTCTCGACGCCGGGAGAATATACCATCAAAACCAAAGCGGTGGCAGGCGACGTCAAACTAATCGATTCGTTTGCCTATTCAGTCAAATAGCCGGCGGCGGACAATATGCCGGAAGGCAATATCCGGCAGATATTTTAACGAGTTGAAGAATCTTGCTTTATCTGTTGTTTTATATTATTAATTTACAAACTCAAAATTCACAAAATTAAGCCCGCCACTCATGAGATCATTATGAAATACAGTTTCAGGGAACTGGTTGACCTGAAAAAACTTCAGGACTTGACCGATGAATTGTACACCGCCACTGCGATTCCTGCCTCTTTTGCCACCACCAAAGGAGAGATCCTCACCGGTTCCGGCTGGCAAAAAATATGCACTGATTTTCACAGAAAAAATCCGTTGAGCCGGAACCGATGCACGAAAAGCGATGCCAATATCAGAAAAAAACTATATGAAGGAAGTTCCTTTATTGTCTATGAATGTCCCCACGGATTAACCGATGCCGTGGCGCCCATACTCATAGAGGGAAAACACGTTGCCAACCTTCTGTCCGGACAAATTTTCATGGCACCCCCGGACAAGACAAAAGAAGATTTTTTCCGTGAACAGGCGCAGGCATACGGGTATGATGAAGCAGAATATATCAGAGCCTTTTATGAAGTGCCGGTATTTTCCGAAGAAAAATTCACCGCCGCCCTCTCCTTTTTATCCAAGCTGGCTGAATTTGTTGCCGACCTGGGACTCAGAAAACTGCGGGAACTGAAAACAATGGAAAAATTATCCAAAGATGAAATAACAAGAAAAACCTGATCCCGCGAAAACATTCTCGCTTATGATACCTGCCACCATCATCGGACTGATAAATAATGCCGCTCTGCTGCTTGCTCTGGCACTGCTGTATGACATCTTTTTCATAAAATCATCAGATAAAAATCCGACCTCCCGCCGATTGATCAACGGTCTGCTGATCGGCTCCATCGGCGTGGTCATCATGTTGACGCCGGTCGAATTCTGGCCCGGACTCGTTTTTGACACCCGGTCGGTGCTGCTTTCGATATCCGGGTTTTTCTTCGGACCGATCCCCACGGTTGTGGCAATCATCATGACCAGCGCATTCCGCATCCATCTTGGCGGTGTCGGCATGTGGATGGGTATTGCCGTTATCTTCAGCTCAGGCGCAATCGGCATGCTGTGGCGACACGTCCGAAAAACCGGGTTGGCGCACATCTCCATTATGGAATTCTATGCACTCGGCATCGTTGTTCATGCGGTCATGCTGATGTTCATGCTGTTATTGCCGTGGTCGGCACTTTTAGAAGTTCTGTTTAAAATCGGGATTCCGGTCATGATCATATACCCGATCGGAACCGCTTTACTGGGCCAGCTGATGTTAAACCGGCACAACCGGATACAAACGGAAACTGAACTGGTCCAGATTAAAAGTTTTACGGAAAATGCATTAAATGCCCAGAATGACACTTTTTTTGTACTGGATCCAGCCAGCAGAAAAGCCATTTGGTGGAACCGCTCGTTTAAAGAACAGAGCGGCTACACGGATGAAGAAATTGCCGGTATGAAAGCACCGGATTCATATTACAGCAGCGAAGACCTGAAGAAAACTGCCGATGCGATTGACGAAATGTGGAAAAAAGGCAAGGCAACCGTTGAAATATTCCTGATCGCCAAAAATGGAAAAACCATTCCCTTTGAATATTCTATTTCCCCTGTTATCAGCAATGACGAGGGAAAACCGTATATCATTGCGATCGGCCGGGATGTTTCCGAACGGAAAAAAGCAGAATCCGCACTCAAAAAAAGTGAAGCCCGGTTCCGTGCAATTACGTCTACCGCGGAAGACCCGATTTTCTGTAAAGATGCCAACCGCCGCTATACATTTGTCAATCCGGCCATGACCCGGATATTCGGATACCGGGAAGAAGCCTTAATCGGCAAAACACCGGAAGAAATCTTTGATGCGGATTCCGCCGCAATTATAAAAGAAGTGGATGACCGGACCTTTGACGGCGAAAAAGTCAATGAAATAAGGACACTTAAAGTCAACGACCGGGCTTTTGTTTTCAATACCATCCAGGTTCCCATGGAAATCAGGGAAGGAAAAGTCGTCAGCATCAGCGGCATTGTAAGAAATATCTCAGATATTATAACAGCGCAGGAAGAGAAGTTAAAACTCGAAGCCCAGCTTCGCCAGTCCCAGAAACTGGAGTCCATCGGCATTTTATCCGGCGGGATTGCCCATGATTTCAATAATCTGCTTTACGTCATATCGGGAAACACCGAGCTGATATTAAATAATGCGTCGCCAAAAATCGAAGAAAGCCTGAAGCACGTTCTGAATGCCACCCAACGGGGATCGGAATTGGTCCAGCAGCTCCTGACCTTCAGCCGGAAATCGGAGACCAACCTGCAAACCGTCTCTTTGAATCATGAAATCAGAAGAATTCACAGAATGCTTGAACGGATCATCCCCAAAATGATTGAAATCCGGCTGGATCTTGCGGATGATTTATATGCGGTGGATGCGGATCCGGGTCAGATTGAACAGGTATTGATGAATTTATCCCTGAATGCAAGGGATGCCATGTCCGACACCGGCAGACTGCTGATTCAAACTGAAAACGGGGCTTACAACAACCGAAAAAGCGTGATCCTGAAAGTTTCAGATACCGGTCACGGCATGGACAAGGAGACCCGGGAAAAAATCTTTGATCCTTTCTTCACCACCAAGGAAATCGGCAAAGGCTCCGGCCTGGGCCTGTCCGTGATTTACGGAATTATCAAGGCGCATAACGGTGACATATTCTGTGACAGCGTCATGGAAGCCGGAACAACCTTTACGATTTATCTGCCGGCGGCAAAAGGTATGGACATCTGCCGATCCGAAACGCCGGAAAATAAGACTCCCCTCAGAGGCAGGGAAACCATCCTGGTTGTCGATGATGATGAAATCGTGTTAAAACTCACTCAGACGATCCTTGAGACACTCGGGTATGAAACGATCCCGGCAAAAAGCGGTGAAACCGCTTTGGAAATTTATTCCGATCAGGGAAACAACATCGACCTGGTCGTTCTGGACCTGGGCATGCCGGGCATGGGCGGTGCAAACTGTCTTGAAAAGCTGTTACAGATGAATCCTTCGGTGAAAGTGGTGATCGCCAGCGGATATACTGAAGACGGGCTGATAAAAGACAGCCTGGATCATGGCGCAAAAGCATCTATTGTCAAACCCTATACCATTGAAAAATTTTCAAAAGTCATCAGAACGGTTTTAAGCGGCGCCTTGTGATAATTGGCCCTGGTCATTGTTTTTGACATAATCCTTCTCCCGACCGGGAGAAACGGATCAGATCCCTCAGCCGCCCGGGGCACAGGCAGGTGCCGTCAGACCGCCGCCGTATCCGGCCGGCACTTTCAATTTTACCGCAGCCCCGGATGACATCAGCTTCTGCACGTCATTTACGCCGCATGCGGGGCATTCCGGCTTTTTATTATCCGATGAAAATATCAGTTTCTCAAATTTCTTACCGCATTTCTGGCATTCAAACTCATATATGGGCATTTATCTTTATCTCCTTAAAGCATAATTATTTGTATAACGTATAATTAAAACATTAAATCCGCTTTAACAAATGTCAAACATTTAAAAAACAGAATGCGCAATTGATGATTCCGGGCTTGACAAGCCCATAACTGAGTGCTAATTGAGATATACTTTAAAATTGCAGACGTCGGGGCGTAGCGCAGCCTGGTAGCGCACTTGCATGGGGTGCAAGGAGTCGGAGGTTCAAATCCTCTCGCCCCGACCAATCAAATCAAAAAATTCAAGAGCCGTTCGCGGCTCTTTTTTTATGCCAAAATTCCCCTGGGTACAAATATTGATATCATCCGATGCCTGCCGGTCATACATTGCTTCACCGGCAACGGCTAAGTGACAGACAATGTCCGCTTGATTAAGGATTTCCGATATCTCCGGGCTTCGAATATCCTCACGGGAAAATTCAACCTTGGAAAATCCGCCCCTCCAGGGCCGGACATCAATACCGATGATTTTTTCAATGTCAGTGTCGGCTTCAAGCAACGGCAGCAGGGTTGATGCCGCGTATCCATTCACGCCGGTGACTGCAATCGTCTTGCCCATACAATTTTCCTGACTTATTTGATTGAATAGCGGATCGCTATCTTTGAGAGGATAATTTAAGCAAAGCCTTTCCGCTTTCCATCACTCCTTTGATTCATCAAACCAAATCACGCGGGGATGTTCCCGCCGGACGACCTTATCAATCTTTCCCGAAGGATAACCGACACACAATGCCATGACGATTTCAAACGGTTCCTCGACGCCCAGCACTTCCTGGCGGAATTTGGGATGCAGTTTCAGACCGTCGATAAGCCCGATGTAACAGGTTCCCAAACCCAGCGAATGTGCCGCCAGAACCATATTTTGAAGACAGATTCCCGAATCGTAATCAACACCGCCGATGGCCCGCCGGTCGGCTAACTGTAAGATCAGCGTGGGAGCGTGAAAAAAGATGTGATATTCCGGATCACTGGTAACCGTATTGACACCGCCCCGAACCCGCTGATCGGTATCACCGGGGCGCAATTTTACCAGAAGCGGCAGAATCAGTTTCTGCCACCAGGAAAACCGGGCATCCTTATCACCGGGAATTTTTTTGTCCAGCCAGGCTTTCGGCAGCGTCAGACGGGTATGCACTCTCAGGGCTTTTTTACACCGGGCATTGATCTCGTCAATCAATTCACGGTTCTGGATGACGATAAACTTCCAGGGCTGGTTATTGCCGGCTGACGGCGCAAACCGACCCGCTTCGATAATCCGGTTGATCAATTCTTTCGGCACCTGCTTTTTCTTATACAGCCGAATGCTGCGCCGGTTATAAATAACTTTTTCAGTTTCCGTCAGTTTGTCTGCGGTCTTTTCAACATCGGTCAGCGCCCCGGTTCCAAGCGGGTCCGGATACGCCATGGGATTTCCAAACAAATCATCGTTCTTCCAGAAACCGGTATGCACCCGATATGCCCCGCTGATCTGGATGGCTTCGGCACTGCATACAGCTGTGCAGTTCTGGCAGGTAATACACCGGAATGCATCATACCGATCATTGCTCCGGCATTTATTATCTGAATTCAGCATCAACAGCTGAATGGGACACGTTTCCATGCACCGGCCGCAGCCGTTACATTTTTCGTCGTCCACCAAAATTTTCGAAAAGGTCGTTTGCCGCGGCAAGATCATATCTTTTAATGCATGCAACATGGTTTCCCCGCCTCCCGGTGTTAAAAAAAAATGGCATGAATGATTCAGATTAATGCTTGTTAACATGAATAGCCAATCATTAACTGACTTTAAAGTCAATAAAAATATTGTCACTTACCTGATCTTAAATAAATAATAACTATCTATTTTATTTGTAAAAATAAATTTTATTCATACTTGTTATTACGGCGTCAAAAAAATATTATCTTGATCTGAAGCAATTATACTGTATAGTTGATACATAAAAATAAACAAACGAATAACAACTGACCCGCCATGGCATCATTTAGGGCCGTGGAAAGAAATAATTGCCCCGGATGGCGCAGGATTTTGGTTCGTATTCAAGGCGCGATGGAGCGAGCA
>JAABSL010000082.1 GCA_011390415.1 Desulfobacteraceae bacterium | reverse complement strand
ATGCCAACACCGCATCCGCCGGGTCTATCATTGCATTCCACCTGCACAGTGATGATTTAAACAAAAACGACATCGGCGTCATTTGTTCCTTTGGCGCGGGTTATTCCGTGGGGAGCCTGATTGTCCGTAAATTATAAAAATAAACCAGATGCTGCAGAAAAAAAAGGGGTTTACGCGGTCAATGATGCCTTTGCCAGTTTCAAATAATATTGACCTGAACCCCCGCGCATGCTAATTTCACCGGAAAATTTGTCATTCTGTTTTTAACTTTTTCAATCATGGGGAGATTAGAGCTGATGCGAAAATTGATTAAACCGAAAGCAGCGTTATGGATGATTTTTTTCTTTATGTTTAATATGATGGGATGCGGCGGCGGTGGCGGCGGAGATTCGTCGTCCGAAGCGCAGCTCAAAAAGCAGTTGACCAGTTTCAACACGGCTGTGGACTGGGTGTATGAAGACATGGCCGACCTTGCGGAAACCGTGGATGACCTCAACACGGCACTGGAATCTGACGAGATCAGTCGTCAAAACACCAAAAACATTGGAAAAGTCGTGGATCGCTTTGCCGCTGATACGGATGCGCTCCTGGCAAGTGTCGAAGCCATGGATGTGGCAGAAGCCGGTATTCAGGAAATTATCGATTCCGAAACCAGCTTAAAGTCCTTACTCGTCTCCACGATTGTCGGCACCGGCCTGGTGATTTACGGGTTTTACTCTTTTGGCAAAAAAATGAAGGATCTCAGTGACGAAGCTTCTAAAGCCAGAAAAGACATGGACGATGCCATTGAAGATATCGGAAATGACGACACTGAGGCTGACGGGATCGCGGATTACGAAGAAGCCAAAAAGGATTTAAAGGACATTGGTTACGAAGCGACAGAGGAATTTACCACCAAAGTAGCCACGGATCTGATTCTTTCCCCTGTCAATCCCACATCCACCACCGGCGTCATCATCAAGCACGTTGCCGGCGACGAACTGCAGAACGGCCTAAAGGTCATCAGTTCCACCAGGGAATGTGAAGACGGATATGACAGCCCGGGCTGTAAAATCGGCATTGATAAGACAGATGAGGATGACAGCGCGGTGACGCCGGATGGTGATGCCGTCATTGTTGTCAGCGGCGACGATATGGCCCGGAATGTTGTTGAGGAAAATATTCCCGCAGACACTTTTACGAGAATTGATATTAAACCGGTTCCCATTAAAGACGCCGGAGATGACATGCTTCCTGTTGACGATGACACCGGGGATGACGACACGGGCGACACCGGAGACGATGACACCGGAGACGATGACACCGGAGACGATGACACCGGAGACGATGACACCGGGGATGATGATATTGTACCCAAAATGGAACTGAGCGCTGCTGTGATGGAAGAAGATGTCGATTCTATCAAGTATGCACTGGCCGTAGCGGTTTTCGGCGTCACCGGCAGCACTTCCGTAACACTTTCCGTTGAAAATGCGGCAACGTCGGGAGCCACTAAAACAATTTCAGCGGACGGCACTATACTCTGGGAGGTCATTGTGCTGAGCAAGGATGCTTCCGTAACTGTCCGCAGAAACGACACAGGGCAAACCCAGTCAGTGACGTTGCCGGGAAAAAAGACGAATTATGATGGCGTTTATGAAGGCTCGGCGGTAACCGAGAATATCGAAGAAGGTTGTTTATGTTCCAGTAGTCAATCCATGACAGTAATTGTCAGCGGCAACCGGCTCGGTGGCGAGGTGACGGGCACGCTTTCCGGAAATCAGATTTCCGGCACGTATGAAACCATTTTTGCTGAAGGCTCTTTTTCAGGTTCCATTGCCGGCAACACCATGACCGGTACCTGGTCAGAATTTGACGGCTGCTGCAGCGGGTATTTTTCTCTGACCAAACAATAAAAAAAACATATCTTTATAAAACTTGGGAAAAAGTCTGCGGGGCGGCCGCTTAAGGCCGCCCCGTTTATTTGGAAAGTCGACAGACCCTGGTTTGCATAAGACATGAGTTGCGGGTATCATACGGGTATCAGATAAAATAAAAAAAGGTGAAACGTAAAAATGAAAATGACGGTTCCTGAAACCATGGTTTATCGGACGATCAAAGCGATATTTGATGTGCTGGCAATGGTGCCGCCGAAAACCGGTGAAAAGATCGCTTTGTTCTTCTCTAAAATCTGGTTTGTCGTGGACAGGCGGCATCGAAAAATTGCCATTGAAAATATCACCCGGGCGTTTGGCAGCGAGAAAACCAGTCTTGAAATTAACCGCATCGCACGCACCACCTTTTTTCATGCCGCCAATATGATTTTTGAAACCCCCCGGGTGTATGCACTAAAGCCAAAAGATATTTCCAAACATTATACGGTTCACGGCCTCCATCATTTGCGGATGGCCCATACCAAAGGCAAGGGGGTTTTGATGCTTTCCGGCCATCTGGGCAACTGGGAAATATCGGTTCAGCTCAACAACATTGCCCGCCTGACAGTCTGCGGTGTATACCGGAAACTCGATTTTGCGCCCATGGAAAGATATTTCCATGAAAAACGAGAGTCCACCGGCAGCCGGCTCTATCCGCTCAAAGGGGCGGTGCACGCAATTTTGCGGGAATTTGCCGCCGGCAACTGCATGGCCCTGCTTATTGACCAGAATGCCAAGCGGCACCAGGGCGTTTTTGTGGATTTTTTCGGCAAACCCGCCTGCACCAACATGGGGCCCGCCTATCTGGCCCTTTTAACGGGTGTGCCGGTGATCATGTATTTTTTTGTTCGCGAAAACGGTAAATACCGGTGTGAATTTTTGCCTGAACTGCCGGTTGTCAATACCGGTGATACGGAACAAGACATTCTTGTAAATACCGAAAATTTCAATAAAACGTTGGAAGGGATTATCCGGCGATACCCGGACCAGTGGTTCTGGGTTCACAACCGCTGGAAAACTCAGCCCCTGCCGGAGGCGGTAAGTTAAAGTCCTTCGCCCAGTGCCTCTGCTTTTTGGATCAATTCTTCGCTCTTTCTGGCCGCTTTCCGGTCAATTTCAGCGCCGTACTGATGGAAAAATTCAATGTTTGCCGCACCCAAAGACAAAGGAATAATGTTGAGCCATTCGTTTAAGTGATCATAGAGCTGGGGCAGAACCTCGGCCGGTTGGGCATCTCCCCGGGACAGGACAAAGACAAACTTTTTACCGGCCGGAAATTCAAATTTCATGACCGCTTCCCCGGTTTCCGGGTCTGTATGCTGCATAAAGGAATAGAGCCGGTCCACCAGCATTTTAAACTGGGCGCTCACATGAAACCAGTAGACCGGGGTTCCCAGCACAATGGCGTCATAGGTTGTCAGGTCCTGAAGCAGCGGCGTTAAATCATCTTTTTGAACACATTGACCCAGGTGTTTTTTACATCCCTCGCATCCCAGGCAGCCGTTTATTTTCAGTTCCCGCAGGTTGACCATCCGGGTTTCGGCCCCGTTTTTTTCCGCTCCGGACAGAATTGCTTCCACCAAGGTCTGGGTATTGGCATTTTTTCTCGGGCTGGCATTGATTCCGATGATTTTCAATGGGAGTCTCCTTTTTTTGTTCTCTAAAGAAATAAGTTTGCGACAATAAAAAAAATAATCTATCGGTATTTCAGTCAGAAGTCAAAATCAGGATTTAAGAAATGATTGATATCCGGACACAGAGCACTTAATGTGAAAAAAAATCATTGATCCGGATTTTTTGGCTCGGTCTAATCTCAATTCTAAAGAGATCTGAATGATTATGGACAATATTTTTAACAATCCCGGCCTGACCATTGCCCTGGCCCTGGCAGCCGGCATGATCGCCCACTCGGTGGCCCATCATCTGAAAATTCCGGCCATTGTTTTGTTGCTGCTGACCGGCGTTGTGCTGGGACCGGACCTGGCAGATGTTATCCGGCCGGCCACCCTGGGAGATGCCCTGGGCGTGCTGATCGGATTTGCGGTGGCGATCATTCTTTTTGAAGGCGGGATGAGCCTGAAGAAAAACCGCTTGAAACGGGAGCAGAAGTCCATCCGTCAGCTGGTCACCATCGGCGGCGCCATTACGGTGGTCGGCGGCACGCTTGCGGCACGATTTATAATCCAATGGGACTGGCGCCTGTCCGTGTTATTCGGCACCCTGGTGATGGTGACGGGTCCGACGGTTATCAATCCGCTGCTTCAGCGTCTGAAAGTCAAACGGAAAGTGGCGGTGGTTCTGGAAGCCGAAGGCGTGCTGATTGATGCCATTGGGGCCATTGTCGCTATCGTGGCCCTTGAGACGGCATTGAGTCCTGCGGGGGCAGGGTTTTTCGGCTGGATCATGCATATTGGCATGCGGCTGGGTGGCGGCGCTGTTATGGGACTGGTCTCAGGTTTTCTGCTGGTGAGGATCTTTAAATTCAGGGATGTAATTCCGGAAGGGAATGAAAATGTATTTACACTGTGCATGGTGCTGGCAATTTATCAGATTGCCAATGTCCTGCTCCCGGAAAGCGGCATTGCCGCTGTGACCGCCGCCGGGATTGTGGTGGGAAATTCCGAAACCTATGTAAAACAGGATATCGCCGATTTCAAGGGAGTGCTGACGGTCATGATGATCGGATTGCTGTTTGTGCTCTTGGCGGCGGATGTCCGGATGGCCGATGTCCGGGCACTGGGAATGCCGGGGTTATTAATTGTTCTGACGCTCATCTTTGTGGTCCGCCCGGTGAATGTGTTTGCCGGCACCTGGAACTCAGGCCTGACAGTCAAAGAACGTTTGTTTATTTCCTGGATCGGCCCGCGCGGCATTGTCGCAGCCGCAGTTGCTTCCCTGTTTGCCGAACAATTTTCCAAAAGCGGATTGTCCGGTGGAAACGAGCTGCGGGCCCTTGTGTTCTTGGTGATCACGGTGACGGTCCTGACCGCCGGACTGACCGGGGGCTTTGTCGCCCGTTGGTTTAACCTCAAGCGGCCCATGGATTTCGGGTGGGTGATCATGGGCGCCAATGAACTGGCGCGCACCCTGGCTAAGATATTTAAGGAAAACGGCCAGGAAGTGGTGAATATTGATTCCAATGCCAACGCCTGTGCGGCGGCGGAAAAAGACTGTACCCGGGTAATTTTCGGAAACGGGCTTCAGTCCACCACCCTGCTCAGAGCGGAAATCGATACCCGTCGCGGCGCCATCGCGGTGACGCCTAATGAAGAGGTCAACCTGCTGTTTATTCAGAAGGTATCCCAAATGGCCCGCCAGGTTCAGCTGTATGCGGCGTTGAAACCGGTCAGTGCCAGTGTTTCGCAGAAAATGGTTGAAGCTACCGGCGGGGGCCACGTCTTATTCGGCAAACCTATAGATGTAGAGCTCTGGTGTGTCCGGATTCGTCGACAACAGATTTTTATCGAGTTCTGGGAGTTTTTGGATTCAGAGCCGAAAAAACTCCCAAAAGACGTTTCACCGCCATTTATTGAGGAAAAGCTGTGGGTGGCGCTGGCAAGTAAAAGGGACGACAAACTGATGCCGGTGGGAAGCCAGACCCGCTTCCGGAAAGGGGACCAGGTGCTGTTTTTGATATTTAAGCCGGATCAGGAAAAAGCGGAAAAATATCTTTCCGAAACCGGCTGGAAGCGGATCAGTTCCATTGATGGTGAAGACTTTACCACTTCTCAATGTTATATTGAATAGCCGGAGACATTTTATTTCAGATATGCTATGAAAGCTTTTGACAAGTCGGGATGTTGCGGGCACCGGGTGATTCGGACGCCTGATGATGTAAACAATATTCCGGATGACGAATTCCCGGTGTTGATGGAAAGTCACCTGGACGGATTTGAATTTGCAGTGGAAGCCTTTATCAAGGACCGCAAAATCAAGTTTCTAAATATTTCCGAATACGTCACACTCGGATATTCGGTGTTTATTCCGGCAACGCCGGAACTGGAAAAATGGCGGCCCATCGTAACAAAAGAAATTGAAAAACTGATTGAAGCCTTTGATATTGATTTCGGGTTTATCCACCCGGAGT
>JAABSL010000081.1 GCA_011390415.1 Desulfobacteraceae bacterium | reverse complement strand
CCATTGGCGCTGATTTTGAACACATAAATCAGGCCCGGCCGCAGTTTTTTATAAACGGCATTGCCATACACCGCTTTAATTCCATATTCTTCAAGCAGATCCGGATCATCGGCCAGCTGCCAGATGGCCTCCCAAAACATCTCCTGCTCCGGCATTTTCAGATGCGCCAGAAAATTTTCATACCGTTCAGGGGTCCGGGATTCCATTTCGATGGGCAGCCCCTCTGACGGCGCCATGTTTTCGCCATACACCCGCCGCCACAAATACAAGGCCCGTTTTTCACCGGACATAATATCCTCATTGTGGAACGTGACAATCAGCGCATCAAAAAAAACCACATCTCCCTGAATAGTATATTCCCGCTCCAGTACTTTTTCCAATTGATTGTTCCGGGCGGTTTCAACAAATTTCAAGGTGGTGTAAAGCGTCCCGTCAATGATTTCCTGACGGGTCACCTTGGCATACCCGATCTGATCCTCCCGGGTCAGATTTGCAATAGCCTGCTTTAATTGTTTATTATTTAAAAACAGGTCATGAATGGATTTGGACCCGTAAAACAAGATTCCACCGAATCCGGCCATCAGGATCAGAAACATGATAATGACGGATCGGACAAATACGCTGCCGTTTTGATTTTTTATCATTTAAATTCGATCCTTGAGCCAGCCGGCCAGATCCGGCCACACTTCCTTCTGCGCTTCCTTGCTCACCACCATCCCGACGTGGTCATACTCTTTGGAAAACCCGGAATCTTTTCCCAGCACCATAAACATCTTGTCCGTGCTTCCCAGCCGTTTATGAATTTTCCGGCATCCGGCCGGGGGATCATTTTTATCATCCGCCGCCGCATAGGTCATCACCGGAATCTTTATTTTTTCCAGCCCCTCCCAGTATGAGACCCCTTCCGAATTGGTCCAGCGGCCCCGGAATTTTTTCCACTCAATGGTTTCGATCATGGTTCCGGCAGATTCAATCTCCGGCCCCAGGCCGAATCGGGGGGCGGGGAAATTTCCCATCCACCGGAGCAGGGCAGTCAATGTCCAGGCCACCGGCGGGATTTTCAGGTACCGGTCCCCCAGGCTGATCTGACTGCCAAACGTCACCATAGCCTGCACCTTTTCCTGGTCCAGCCAGTCCACCGAAAGCGCGGCCAGAATAAAAAGCCCGCCAAATGAATGGCCGATCCAGAAAGCCGGCATCCCGGTAACTGAAAACACGGCATCCTGGACAGCCGGCAGATCATACCGGATCTGATCTTCTGCGGTAATTTTTGAAAAAGAATCTCCTTTTGGCGACAGGCCGTGCCCCCGCAGTTCCGGAATCCATACGTCAAATCCCTGATCCGCCAGATATACGCCCAGACCCACCCCCCGATCGGATATCCAGAAACTGCGGGTTGAATACGAGCCGTGGACCAGAATGACCGGCATTGACAACGGGTCCTCGCTGCGCGGCTTGATCCGGCTGAGTGCCAGCCGCGCATTGTCCGCAGTGTAAATATTTCTCAATTCGACTTTAACACCGCCCAGGAGGTGATGCTCCGGTTCGGGTATGCTTTTGTGCTGCGCTAAATTCATAATCTTTCTGACTCAACATAAAATTTTAAATAAAAGAGAATAACCCCGACGTTGTCCCTTTGCCGCGATGCTTGACAAGTTCAATTATCAAACTATAATGGGCAATATGCATAATAATGTATGATTCTTCAAACAGACAATCAATTTATTTTCAAGATAAAGATTGGGTTGTTTTTGAGTTCGCCAACAAAATCGACAAACCTTAGATCGCAAAGCCGGACCGATAAAACCGGCAGCTTGAAATGCGCATGCGATAAAGGATGAATAAAATGAGCCATGAACAAAATTGTACCTGCTTTTTTTGTTCGAGCCGGGAACGGGTCGGATTTATTTCCACCCGCTTTGCGGGCACGGACGGGGTCTCTTTAGAGACCGTGAAGTGGGCGGCTGTCCTTGAAAAACTGCATTTTAAGTGTTTTTATTTTGCCGGTGAACTCGACACGCCGCCGGAAGTTTCGTTTCTGTCTGAAAAAGCCCATTTCAGTCACCCTGAAATCAGAAAAATCTTCAGAAGTTGTTTTGACCATAGAACCCGCAGTCGTTCCGTTACCCAGAAAATACAAAAACTCAAATCAGAACTCAAGGATGAACTCTACGCATTTATCAGCAAATTCAACATCAGCCTGCTGATCCCGGAAAATGCCGTGACCATTCCCTTAAATATTCCACTGGGCCTGGCATTGACGGAAGTCATCATGGAAACCGGGATGCCGGTCATTGCGCATCACCATGATTTTTACTGGGAACGGGCCCATTTTCTGACCAATGCCGCATGGGATTATTTGAGCAAGGCATTTCCGCCCCGCCTGCCGACCATGCATCATGTGGTCATCAATTCCGAAGCGGACAACCAGCTGGGACTGCGCACCGGCATTTCATCAAACATTGTTCCCAACGTCATGAATTTTGACGTCCCGCCCCCGCCCCCTGACGAGTATGCATCAGATGTCCGTCAAACTTTAGGGGTAAAAGACGACGAATTGTTTATCCTTCAGCCCACCCGGGTCATCAAACGGAAAGGAATTGAACACGCCATTGAACTGGTGAAACGGCTGGACTTGAAAGCGAAACTGGTGATTTCCCATGCGTCGGGCGATGAAGGCTATGACTATGAAAACCGGATCCGGGAATATTCAAAACTGCTGAATGTGGATACGATTTTTGTTTCAGAATGTATTGGCGACAAACGGGGGCTCACCAAAAAAGGAGAAAAAATATACACCCTGCAGGATGTTTATCCCCATGCCGATCTGGTCACCTATCCATCCACTATTGAAGGGTTCGGCAATGCCTTTTTGGAAGCGGTCTTTTTTTCAAAACCCATCGTTGTGAACACGTATTCCATCTATTCTTTAGATATCAAACCCAAAGGCTTCAAAGCCATTGAACTCGACGGGTATGTGACCAGAAAAGCCGTGGAACAGACCCGAAGAATATTAAAAGACCCATTGTTGCTCAAAAATATGGCCGCCCATAATTATGATGTGGCCCGTCAGTTTTATTCGTTTTCAATTCTTGAACAGCAGCTGACCGGCATATTAAACATGATCGCGCCCTGCACCCGACATATGATACCTTCTGTTCGGCCGAACCGGAATAACCATGCTGACTGAACTCTCCATTAAAAATTTTGCCATCATTGATGACCTGACCATTCATTTTTCGGACGGCCTGACCATTTTAAGCGGGGAAACCGGGGCGGGCAAATCGATTATCATTAATGCCATCAACCTGCTGCTGGGCAGCCGCGCAACCTCCAAAATGATCCGCACCGGCGCGGAAACAGCCGAAATCGAGGCATTATTCCGGCCGCCGTCATCAAGTGCGGCGTTCAGCGTGCTCACAGACCAGGGCATTGATGCCGGCGAAGAACTGCTGATCCGGCGGATTATTTCCAACAATGACCGCCACCGGGTTTATATCAACGGCCGGTTATCCACCATGCAGCTTTTGAACCGGTTAACCGAAAACCTGGCCGCCATCTCCGGGCAGCACGAACATCAGCAGCTGCTCGACGAGTCCCGCCACCTGATGATCCTGGACCAGTTCGGCGACATTCTGCCCCTGAGACAGCAGGTGCAGGAGTGTTATCACGAGATCCTGCCGCTGATCCGCGAACTGGCGCGGTTGAAAGAATCTTCGCAAACGCAGCAGGACCAGACGGAGCTGCTTGAATTTCAGAAAAAAGAAATTGAAGATGCCGGCATTACCCCGGGAGAAGATGAATTTCTGAAAAATGAACAGGCCCGTTTGAAAAATGCAGAAATGCTCTATCAGATCGTGGCCGGGGTTTGCCAGACCCTGTATACCGGAGACGGGGCTATTGCTGAAACCCTGGGTGAAATCAGACGACAGCTTGAGACCGCCGCCCGCATCGATGAAACGCTGGCCGACCCGGCCGGAAATTTAAACGATGCATCCTTTCGCATTGAAGATATTGCCCGGGAGCTGAATGGGTATATGGACGGCATTACCTTTGATGAACAGCGACTGGAGGAAATTGATTCCCGCCTGGACCGGCTGAATCGGTTTAAACGAAAATACGGCGGATCTCTTGAATCCGTATTGCACCACCTTGAAACCATAGACCAGAAATTGTCCGATCACGGCAACATTGATGAGATGATTTCACAAACAGAAGCAAAGCTGCAGACCCGGCACAAACAACTCACGGATCTGGCAACGCAATTGTCGAAAAAACGCCGGGACCTTTCCGTCAAGCTATCCAAACAGATCGAATCGGAATTAAGCATATTAAAAATGCCGAACACCCGGTTTGAAATTGCATTTACGGTAACCGCGGCCACCCCGAAAACATCCGAGTACCTGACAACAGGCGACCGGGCCATTTCAGAAACCGGGGCTGAACAGGCCTGCTTCATGATTGCCCCCAACGTGGGCGAAGACTTAAAACCCCTGTCCCACATTGCATCCGGCGGCGAGCTGTCCCGGGTGATTCTGGCATTAAAATCGATTATTGCCAGTGACACCTCCACCGGCACCATGATTTTCGATGAAGTAGACGCCGGTATCGGCGGAGAGGTCGCCGCCGTGGTGGGCAAAAAATTATCCGACCTGGCCAAAACCAGTCAGGTGATCTGCATTACCCATCTGGCCCAGATTGCCGCTTTCGGGGATCACCATTTAAAGATATCAAAGCATATTCAAGAAAACAGAACCTGCACCCGAATCGCCCCCCTGGACACTGACCGGCGCCTGGAAGAAACCGCCCGCATGATCGGCGGTGAAACGATTACCCCCGCCACACGCGAACATGCCCGTGAGATGATTAAAAACGGGTCTATCTATCGGCAATCATTGTCGAATTAAATCCAAAACAATCCTTCTTGACCCCCATCCATTAATACAGTATGTTTCAAAGTTTGAAACGCGCCATTCAGGTAACAATTTTATACTCAGGATCAAGCAGAAACCAAGCTAAGGAATTGTATGATGAGAGAATATGCCAAATTAATCATCGGCGGAAAAGAGCTGAGGCTGCCGGTCATTACCGGGACAGAGGGTGAAAAAGCAATCGATATCAGATCATTAAGACAAGAAACCGGCTGCATCACCTATGATCCCGGATTTGCCAACACCGGAAGCTGTAAAAGCAGAATCACCTTTATGGACGGAGAAAAAGGCATCCTCCGCCATCGCGGCATTCCCATTGAGCAACTGGCTGAAAAATCATCTTTTGTGGAAACGTCTTTTCTGCTGATTAACGGTCATCTGCCCAAGCGAAAGGAACTGACCCGAACCAGCATCATGTTAAACGACCAGTCCATGGTCCACGAAGACATGCAGATTTTCTTTTCCAATTTCCCCCGCCTGTCGCATCCCATGGGTATTTTGTCCGCCATGGTAAATGCCCTGCGGAGTTTTTACCCGGAGATCATCGGGACCCAGGAAGATTTTGAAAAAGTGTTCATCCGCCTGATCTCCAAAGTCCGTACCCTGGCGGCTCTGTCCTACAAAATTTCCAGAGGCCACAAAGTGATCTATCCCCGGGCCGATTATACCTATTGCGCCAATTTTCTGAACATGATGTTTGACAGCCCGGTCAACCCGTATCTGCTGGACCGGGATGTGGTAAAGGCCCTCAACACATTCTGGATTCTTCATGCCGACCACGAACAGAACTGCTCCACTTCCGCCGTAAAAACCGTGGGCAGTGCCCGGGCCAATATTTATGCCTCGATTTCCGCCGGCATTGCCGCCCTGTGGGGACCGCTTCACGGCGGCGCCAACCAGGCAGTTATTGAAATGCTGACAGACATTCACCAAAAAGGCGGCAGCATTAGCGAAGTGGTGGAAAAGGCGAAAAACAAACGCAGTTCATTCCGACTGATGGGCTTTGGCCACCGGGTGTATAAGACCTATGACCCCCGGGCAAAAATTATGAAAAGCGTGTGCGACAAGGTGCTGCCCAAGCTCAAAATTAAC
>JAABSL010000080.1 GCA_011390415.1 Desulfobacteraceae bacterium | reverse complement strand
CCGCCGAGAAAAAACAATGAAATAAGCACAATGAGCGTTGTCGTGGAGGTCAGAATTGTCCGGCTCAGGGTTTCATTGATGCTTTTATTGATGATTTCGTCAATGGGCAGCCGGTTGTATCGTTTGAGGTTTTCCCGAATCCGGTCGTACACAATAATCGTATCATTTAAGGAATACCCGATAATGGTCAGCAGCGCTGCCACGATGGGCAGGGAAAATTCGATGTCCAAAATGGAAAAAAGGCCCACGGTGATCAGCACATCATGAAGCAGGGCCACCACCGCCCCCATGGCGTATTTCAGCCGGAGCTGCCAGAAAAGGATCAGGGTCACCACCAGTGCCACGGCGATTAAAAAGGGAATGCTGACATTCCACAGGGAAAAGAAATAAACCGCTCCGATCAGGGCCACGGCCATGATCCCGCTCAGTATCCATTTGAGTTCAAACCGGCCGGAAATATAAATGGTGATAAACAGCAGGGTGTAAAACAGGGCAAACAATGCTTTGGACTGAAGATCCTTGCCCACCTGGGGTCCGACCATTTCAACCCTGCGGATTTCAATTTCGGTGCCGGTTGACGCTGACACGGCACTTTTAATATCTTCTGAAAATCCCTGGTCCGTAATCAAGGTCTGATTGGTATGCACCAGAAATTCATTGTCCTTTTCCTGTCCGAACCGCTGAACCGCCGATCCCTCAAGACCGATTTCGGCAAGACCGGTTTTAATATTGTCAATTGCCACGGGCGCCATGCTTTTAATCTGGACAATGGTGCCGCCGGCAAAATCAATGCCGTAATGGGGGCCGCGGTGAATGATCAAGGAACCGATACTCACCAGAATTAAAATGGCGGAAAATGCAAACGCAATGTAGCGTTTTCCGATAATATTGAGATTGATACCGGGTTTAATAAACTCCATCAACGCATTCCTTTTTAAATACTTAAAGATTTAACTCGAACGGAAATATACAGATAATCAAAAATCAAGCGGGAAATGACCAGCGCGGTAAACAGGCTTGCCAGAACGCCCAGGCTCAGCGTCACCGCAAACCCCTTGACCGGTCCGGTACCAAACTGGAAAAGCACCAGTGCGGCAATCAATGTGGTCACATTGGCATCCAGAATGGTCAGGCTGGCGCGATCAAAGCCGTTTGTGATCGAGGCAATGGGCGTTTTGCCCAGCCGCATCTCCTCACGGATACGCTCGAAAATAAGCACATTGGCATCCACCGCCATACCGATGGTTAAGATAATTCCCGCAATACCCGGCAGGGTCAGGGTGGCCCCGAACGCGGCCAGTCCGCCGGCGATGAGCAGGATATTTAAAATCAGCACAAAATCGGCAATCAGTCCGGCGCCCTTGTAATAAGCGAACATGAAAATCAGCACCAGAATACCGCCCACCAGCATGGAATAAAGCCCTTTGGTGATGGAATCATGCCCGAGGGAGGGGCCGACGGTTCTTTCTTCAATGATTTCCACGGGCGCGGGCAACGAACCGGCCCGCAGCACAATGGCCAGATCATGGGCTTCCTGGGCATTAAAGCTTCCGGTTATTCGTGCGCTGCCGCCGGGAATCTTTTCCTGGATCGTGGGGGCGGAATAGACTTTATTATCCAGTACAATGGCCAGTCGTTTTTTGACATTTTCATCGGTGACGCGTTCAAATATTCTCGCGCCTTTCCGGTCAAAATCAATGGCCACATAAGGTTCGTTGAACTGGGAATCAATCTGAACCCGGGCATCGGTTAAGTATTCACCGGTCATCAGGGTCCGTTTTTTGACCAGATACGGCTGCTTTTGGGCTGCCGCTGTTTCTGTATCGCTATCCACCGCCTGATAGAGGATTTCACTGCCCGGCGGCACATTGCCATCCAGTGCCGATGCCAGGTCATGCTCGTCATCCAGCAGCTTGAACTCCAGCAACGCCGTCTTGCCGATCAGTTCCTTGGCGCGTTCGGTATCCTGGATACCGGGGAGCTGAATCTGGATGCGCCGTTCCCCCAGAACCCGGATGTCCGGTTCGGTCACACCGAACTGATCAATCCGGTTTCGGATGGTTTCCAGAGCCTGTTCCGTGGCCTGTTTCTTGATCTGCTCTGTCCATTCGTCCGTCAGTCCGATTTGAAGGGTTTGGACTCCGTTGTCCAAGGCACTGGACAGGATTTCGACGTCCCCGTAATTTTTCTTTAACAGTTCTTCGACCTTTTCCGTATCACCGGCATCGAGAAGTTTTACGGAAAGTGATTTTTTCCCGGAATAATCAATTCCTCTATGACGGATCTGGTCATCGCGGAAATATCCTCTCAGTTCATTTCGTATCCGTTCCAGAGTACTTTCCACCGCTTTTTCGGTTTTTACTTCCAGAACAAGATGCATTCCCCCCTGAAGGTCCAGTCCCAGGTTAATCTGCTTGTTCGGCCACCATCCGGGCTTAAACGTCGGGATGATATAAATGACTGCCACTAATAATACCAGTCCTACAACCGGAATTCGCCAGGAAAAATCTTTCAATGCATTTGCCCTTTCTTATGTCTGTTGTGAATGAATGTTATTTGTTTAAACCGGCAATCGTGGCCCGGGAAACTTTAATCCGGACTTTTTCCGCAATTTCAAGGGTGACCGTGTTTTCATCCAAAGATGTGATCAGGCCGTGAATGCCGCCGCTGGTAATTACCCGATCGCCTTTTTTCAGGTTTGCGATCATTTCCTGATGCTGCTTGGCCTTTTTTTGCTGGGGCCGGATCAGCAGAAAATAAAAAATCACAAACATTAAAATGATCGGAATAAACGCCCCTAAGCCGCCTCCGGCTGCGCCGCCGCCGGGGCCTGCCGCCTGGCCCATTGCATATGCTGTACTAATCAATGTTTACCTCCTTGTCTATATAAAATTAACGGCTTCGTAAAAAGTCCAAATTCTTTGTTGCGCTGCATCCTTCGTTTCTTCATGGTACGCTAAGTACAAATCATCACTCAGGATTTGCGCGCCTCGAATTTGAAGCTTTTTTCTTTGCCATCGGATTCTGAGTTTTTACGAATTTGTCAATTATAATAATTGACGGATCAGGCATCATCAGCTGTTTCGGTCTCGGCATCCGGATGTTCATTTAAAAAACGGTACAGGGTGGCGCGACCCACGCCGAGCAGTCGCGCGGCTTTTGCTTTATTATAGCCGGTTTTTTCAAGGGCGGCCGCAACCGATTCAAAATTGAGTTTTTTGGCAGGCCCCCGCCGCTTTTGATGCGGCTGAAGCGCCCCTATCTCCATGGGAAGATCTTCCGGCCGGATATAATGGCCGGAACTTTTGACAATGGCATACTGAAGAAAATTCTGAAGCTGCCGCACATTTCCCGGCCATTCATAATCCATCATCAAAGAAATTGCTTCAGCGGTAATGCCGATATTTTTACTCTCCGGCTGCTCGTTAAACTGCTTTAAAAAATAATCCACCAGCAGCGGGATATCATTTTTTCGATCCCGGAGCGGCGGCAGATGAATGGGAATCACATTTAAACGATAATACAGATCTTCCCGAAAATTTTTATTTTTCACTTCCTCTTTTAAATCAGAATTGGTGGCACTGATGATCCGGACATTGACCGAAACCGTCTGTTCCCCCCCTACTTTTTCAAATCTGCCGGTCTGCAAAAACCTGAGCAGTTTCACCTGCATTTCTTTGGAAAGTTCCGCTACTTCATCCAGCAGAATCGATCCGCCGTCCGCCAGTTCAAAGCGGCCTTTTTTATCCCGGATGGCCCCGGTAAAAGCGCCTTTTACGTGGCCGAAAAGTTCACTTTCAATCAACCCTTCCGGCAAGGCCCCGCAATTGATCGGAACAAACGGTGCTCCGGCCCGCCGGCTGCCGGCATGAACCGCTTCCGCAACCAGTTCTTTGCCGGTTCCGGTTTCTCCGGAAACATGAACCGGATAATCATACCCGGCCAGATCCCGTATCTGCTGAAAAACCTGAATCATTTTCGGGTCACGCCCGATAATGTTCGAATAACCGGTCAGGTTGCCGGTTCGCAGCTGAAACTGAACCAGATCGGTGACATCTTTAATAAAAGCGATCACGCCGAAAACCGCATCATTTTCATCACGCATCTTGGATACCGACATTTCGACATTCCGGGTTTCGCCGTCTTTTGTCACCAGCGTCACCGGATATTCGGCGGTATCCGGCACAAACGTGTCGCCCTCCCGGAACAAGCATCGCTCACCGCAGAACGGCTCTCCAAATGCGTCATGGCAATCCGTATTCAACACTTCGGAGCGACTGTACCCGGTAATTCTTTCAGCTTCCCGGTTGAAAAAAAAGATCCGGCGATTCAGATCGTGGGCAATAATGCCCTCTTTCAGATTATCAAGAATCCGTATCAGGTTCTTCTCATTGGTCAGTATTTTCTTAAATTGTTTTTCCGGCATAATTATAAAACTTTAGTCCACCATCCTGAGTTTATCAACATAGGTCAAAATCCCGATTATTCCAATCGTCCGTTCCGGGCAAGTAATTCCAATCCGTCCACATCCAGAAGCTTTATTTTACGGCCCTGTACATCAATCAATGCCTGTCCGGCCATCTTGCTTAAAATTCGTGACAAGGTTTCAGGAATGGTTCCCAGAAGGCTGGCCAGCTGGGTTTTTGATATTTTTAAAGCGATGGCGTCCTTTTTATCCTGTTCAATGGACAGCATCAGCAGATAGGCCGCCAACCGGCCGGGAACTTCTTTTAAAGACAGGTTTTCCACCTGAACGGTAAACTGGCGGAGCCTTAATGACAGGACGCCCAGCATATTAAGGGCAATAGACGGATTGGCGGTGATCAAATCGACAATGGCCTGGCGGGGATAAAACAATGTTTTGCATTTACTGATGGCTTCGGCAGTGGCCGGATAGGTCTGTCCGGAAAACACCGGCACCTCACCATACGGTTCGCCCGGACCGAATATATGCAGAATCTGCTCTTTGCCTTCCGGCGACAGCTTAAAAACTTTGACCATCCCTTCCACATTTATATAAAACCCGTCGCCGTTATCTCCTTCGAAAAAAATCATTTCATTTTTAGCAAAATCTACTTCCCGGGCGATTTTCAGCAGCTCGAGAATATTTTCATCGGGAAGGCCTTTAAAAAGGATCGTCTCCGAGATCAGTTGAAAATATTTTTTCATGGTTGATAATTTATGCTTTTTTGAGTTTTTTGACCTAAGTCAAAGCAAATGCAGGCGCAGCAATGTATATTGTAAATCAAAAAGATCGGAAACAATCCGATTATCAATAATAATCAATAGATTTGAAATTAAAAAAAATGAACTTTTTTTTCGGAAACTTTAATTTACACAATGGGTGCTTACTTTCTATACACCAAAACACTTGGTTTAAAAAAAAATAAACTTTCTCATACTATATTATTGATTAAATATCAATCGCAGGACGTAACTTAAAATATTATATACCCAATAACGGAGGACCAGCGATGAAATGTCCCGGACAAGACAGCAGATACTGGAAACCCGGTTCCATTTTTGAGGCAAAATGCCCGGAATGCGGGAAGACCGTGGAATTTTTTAAAGATGATACCACCCGAAAGTGCAATCATTGCGGTCATCGGTTTGCCAATCCGCAAATGGATTTCGGGTGTGCGGCCTATTGCAAATTTGCGGATCAATGCCTGGGCTCGCTGCCGCCGGAGCTAATGGCCCAGCGTGATGACCTGCTCAAAGACCGGATTGCCATAGAAATGAAGAAATATTTTAAACAGGATTTTAAACGGATTGGTCATGCCTCCCGGGTGGCGCGATATGCGGAAAAAATCGGCATCGCCGAAGGCGGCAACATGGCTGTCATTCTGGCCGCTGCGTATCTTCACGATATCGGCATCCATGAAGCGGAAAGAAAACATCAATCCACCGCGGCACGGTATCAGGAAACCGAAGGACCGCCTATTGCCAGAGCCATCATGGAAAAACTCGGGGCGGATGAGAATCTGATCGTAGAAGTCTGCGATATTATCGGTCATCATCATCACCCGAGAGAAGAAGAAACCCTCAGTTTCAAGGTTCTCTATGATGCGGACCTGA
>JAABSL010000079.1 GCA_011390415.1 Desulfobacteraceae bacterium | reverse complement strand
AACCGGCAGGCGTTTATCGACGCGGCATGCGATAAACAACAGGTTCACAAGGCCGGTATCAACGCCAGCACCTTTGAAGGATTTCTTTTTCCGGATACCTATTATTTTTCCGGTGATGTATCGCCGCACCAAATCATTTCCGCCATGGTGGACCGCTTTAACGAAGCATTTCTGCCGGAGTGGGAAAAACGGGCGCTCGAAATGGGATTTTCCGTGCTTGAAATTGTGACACTGGCATCAATCATAGAAAAAGAAACCGGGGTGGCATCGGAGCGGCCCATTGTGTCATCGGTTTTTCACAACCGCCTGAAACGAAATATCCGGCTTGCCAGTGACCCCACGGTAATTTACGGGATAAAGGATTTTGACGGCAATATCACAAAAAAGAACTTAACCACCCGCACACCTTATAATACCTACATGAACAGCGGCCTGCCTCCTGGACCTATTGCAAATCCGGGTTCGGCGTCCATTGAGGCAGCACTTTACCCGGCCGAAACAGAATATGTCTATTTTGTGTCAAAGCGTGATAAAACCCATTATTTTTCCACAACGCTTGAAGAACATAACCGGGCCGTGCGCAAATATCAGTTGAGGCGTTAGAAAGGTAGAAGGTTATTTTCTTTTTGCCCTGGAATACACATCCATGTCAAATGTTCCCGCCGGCCGGCTATTATCCTTTAAATAATAATACCCCGATGCCGCGATCATGGCCGCATTATCTCCGCACAATTCAACGGACGGCAGGAATACGGTTATATCTTCCTTGTGTGCGGCGGCCGTCACATGATCTCTGAGGTGCTGGTTGGCTGCCACACCGCCGACCATGGCCACCTGTTGGCATTTTTTTGCCTTTGCCGCGGAAATAATCTTATAGGTCAGTACATCCACCACCGACGCCTGAAACCCTGCGGCAATGTCTGCAACCTGGTCCTTGTAATCATCCGGGTGTGTCTGGATATACCGATTGACCGCGCTTTTTAAGCCGCTGAAACTGAAATTGAACTCGGCTTTATCAAGATACGGACGGGGAAACTGGATTTTTTCCGGATCTCCGTTTTTTGCCAGGTCTGCAATCACCTTTCCGCCGGGATATCCCAGCCCGATCATTTTTGCCACTTTATCAAAAGCCTCACCGGCCGCGTCGTCAAACGTCTGCCCCAGACATTCGATTCGGGTATGCGATGACACATAATACATATTCGTATGGCCGCCGGATGCCAGCAGTGCGATAAACGGAAAATCCGGACACGGAGATTCCAGGAAAACCGAGTTGATATGCCCTTCCAGATGATCCACCCCGACCCATGGGATATCCAGCGCATAGGCAAATGATTTGCCGAAACAAAATCCCACCAGCAGCGCTCCGACCAGCCCCGGTCCCTGGGTGACCGCCACCGCATCCACCTGACCGGCATCAATACCTGCGGATGCGAGCGCTTCGGTAACCACGGGCACAATTTTTTCGATGTGCTTCCGGGAAGCAAGTTCGGGCACCACGCCGCCGTATGGATGGTGAACCGCCACCTGGGAAGACACCACGGATGATAAAATACGCACCCCGTCTTCCACCACCGCGGCTGCGGTTTCGTCACAGGAACTTTCAATGCCGAGAATTTTCATTTATTCACCAACGTAAAGAAATAAAAAAAGCCGGCGACCGCTGCCAGCGCATGCGCTGGTTTGCTTGGATCATACCGGCTTTTAAAAAATTATGGTTAAATTTTGTTTTTCTGCTTATCCGGATTTTTTTTTAAATCCACTTAACCCGTTTGTCTGCCGTGTTTTTGGCCTGGACAACTTCTCCGATGATATAGGCTTTTTCATTCATCCCGGCCACCCGCTCCACCACATCCTGGGCCGCTTCTTCCGGCACAACGGCAATCAGGCCGATGCCGTTATTGAATGTCCGCCACATCTCCGATTCTTTGATATTGCCGGCATCTTTCAAAAAACCGAACACCGGCGGGATATCCCAGGCACTGCCTGAAATTTCCACATTAACAGAAGACGGCATCACCCGGACGATATTCTCTTCAATACCGCCGCCGGTAATATGGGCCAGTCCGTGAATCGGCAGATCCTTGATCAGACGCAGAATCACTTCCGAATATATCTTGGTGGGGGTAATCAGCTCTTCCCCCAGGGTTTTTCCAAATTCCGGGACATAGGAATCCACCTTGAGCTTTAACACATCAAAACAGACTTTACGGACCAGGGAATACCCGTTGCTGTGAAGGCCCGAAGATGCGATGCCGACCAGTTTGTGCCCCACCCGGATCTCGGAACTGTCGACAATTTTATCATTATCCACAATGCCCACGGAAAATCCGGCCAGATCGTATTCGTCATTGCTGTAAAGACCGGGCATTTCAGCCGTTTCCCCACCGATAAGCGCGCATTGGGCCTGACAGCAGCCTTCTGCCACGCCTTTGACAATATCTTCAGCCACCCGGGGCTTTAATTCCCCCATGGACAGATAATCGAGAAAGAAAAGCGGCTTGGCGCCCTGGACCGCCACGTCATTGACACACATGGCCACCAGATCAATACCAATGGTATCATGCTTGTCCATCAGAAAAGCGATCTTCAGTTTGGTGCCCACCCCGTCAGTGGCACTGACAAGCACCGGGCGTTTGTAATCGGTCGTGTTCAGCGAAAAAAGCCCGCCAAACCCGCCGATTTCGCCCATGACCCCGGACCGGGGCGTTTTGGACGCAATCTTCTTTATTGCATCAACAAAGACATTGGCTTTATCAATATCCACACCGGCATCGGCGTATGTTAAGGAATCTTTGGAATCACTCATTGGTTATTTTACCCTGATTTAATTTTTTCATTTACTAAAAAAATAATTTTGGTAACTTATACAGCCCTAAAAGTCAAAACAAATTTTTTGACATAAATAGTTTAGTGGTGTAATTAAACTCAGCATTATTCTTTATGATCTTTTTTGGAAACTGATACGAGGTTGAAGATGAAAACTTTCGCAAGGCTGAACCGACTCCCGAAATATGTTTTTGCCGCTGTAAACCAGATTAAAATGGACGCCCGGCATGCCGGTGAAGATATCGTGGACTTAGGCATGGGAAACCCGGACCTGGGTACGCCCCAGCATATTGTTGATAAATTAACGGAAGCGGCGCAAAAGCCGCACAATCACAGGTATTCAGCCTCGATGGGAATCAGAAAACTCAGAATGGCCATTGCGGACTGGTACAAGCGGCGGTATGACGTTGATATCGATCCGGAAAATGAAGCAATCGTTACCATCGGCGCCAAAGAAGGTATATCGCATCTGATGCTTGTTGCTACCGGCCCCGGGGATGTGGTCTTATCGCCGAACCCCACCTACCCCATCCACCCCTATGCATCCATTATATCCGGGGCGGATGTCCGGTATGTGCCGCTGGGACCGGATACGGATTTTTTTGAAAACCTGATCACCACGACTAAACAGTGCTGGCCCAAGCCCAAAATGCTTATTCTCTGTTTTCCGCATAACCCGACCACTGAAACCGTGGACCTTGCATTTTTTGAGAAAGTGGTCGCATTTGCCAAAGAGCATGACATTCTGGTTATTCATGACTTTGCCTATGCGGACATCGTGTTTGACGGATACAAGCCCCCCAGCTTTCTCCAGGCCAAGGGCGCCAAGGATGTAGGGGTGGAATTCTTTTCCCTGTCCAAAAGCTACAACATGGCCGGCTGGCGGGTGGGCTTCTGCGTGGGCAACCCGGAAATCGTGGGCGCCTTGAGACGGATTAAAAGCTACCTGGATTACGGCATCTTTCAGCCCATTCAGATTGCGTCGATCATCGCTTTGAATGGTCCCCAGGAATGTGTTTCCGAAATCTGCGAAACCTATAAAACCCGGCGGGACGCCCTTGTCAACGGACTCCATCGGGCCGGCTGGGAAATTACCCCGCCCAAGGCCACCATGTTTGTCTGGGCGAAAATCCCGGAACAATATATTGACATGGGATCGGTGGAATTTTCCAAAATGCTGATCCGGGAAGCAAAAGTCGCGGTTTCTCCGGGGGTTGGTTTCGGGGAATACGGCGATGAATATGTGCGGTTTGCCCTGATTGAAAACAACATGCGCATCAACCAGGCCGTCCGGGGCATTAAAAAGATATTATAATTTTATCATAACCCTTTTGTTATAATCCCGGATAAACCGGAAAAGTTAAAGATAAGAAACTAAGGAACATCCCATTTATGAAAGAAATCAAAATCGGCATACTGGGTCTGGGAACAGTGGGCACCGGCATTGCCAGGCTTCTCCAGGAAAACGGCTCCCTGATCACGCAAAGACTCGGCGCAACGCTGACACTGAAAAAAGCCGCGGATATCGACCTTGAAAAAGACCGCGGCATTCAATTTGAAGACGGGGTGCTGACGTCAGATGCCGATGAAGTGGTCAATGATCCGGAAATCGATATTATTCTGGAGATGATCGGCGGAGAAACCATTGCCAAAGATTTCATCATCAAGGCAATCAACAACGGCAAGCACATCGTAACCGCCAACAAAGCGCTTTTGGCGTCCCACGGCAATGAACTGTTCAAGCTTGCCGCGGAAAAAGGGGTTTCCATTGCTTTTGAGCCCAGCGTCGGCGGGTGCATGCCGATTATTAAAACCATACGGGAAAGTCTTGCCGGCAACCGCATTGTCTCCATATGCGGCATCTTAAACGGCACCTGCAACTATATTTTATCCAAAATCACCAACGAAGGGGTTTCGTTTGAAGACGCGCTGGCGGAAGCCCAGGCGGAAGGATTTGCGGAAGCGGACCCGACACTGGACATTGAAGGATTTGACACCGCCCATAAACTGGCCATTCTTTCATCCATTGCCTATGGCGCGGAAATCAATCTCAAAGACATCTATGTGGAAGGCATTTCAAATATCACGGCCATGGATATTGAATTTGCAGACCAGTGCGGATATCGCATCAAACTGCTGGCCATCACAAAATTTAACGGCAATGCCATTGAAGCCAGAATTCATCCGACGATGATTCCGTTCTCAAACCCTCTTTCCAACGTCAACGGATCACTCAATGCCGTCACCCTTTCCGGTGACGCCATCGGCGAAATGATGCTTTACGGCCACGGCGCCGGAATGATGCCCACCGCCAGTGCCGCTATCAGCGATACCATTGATATCGCCCGGGACCTGCTGTTTGGCGCCACGACACGCGTGCCCATGCTCTCGTTCCAGAAAAAGCATATCAAAGCGATCCCGACCCAGCCGATTGATGACATATCCGGTTATTATTATGTCCGGTTTTCTGCCATTGATCAGCCGGGCGTACTTTCAAAAATCTCCGGGATTCTCGGCGAACACAGCATCAGCATCAAATCCGTTCATCAGTATGAGCAGAAATTAAACGGTGTGGTCCCGATATTTATGCTCACCCATCATGCCAAAGAATCGGAAATCCAAAAAGCCCTGGCCAAAATAGCATCACTGGACATTACGACAAAACAGCCCGCTCTGATACGAATTGAAGGAAGCAGCTAATTTAAGCCGCTGGGCATTTCAACTGAGCGTTTAATAACCGCATAAAAATCAGACACAGCAAGGATAATCCCATGTATATCATCTGTTCGGACTTAGAAGGTGTTTTTGTGCCCGAAATCTGGATCAACGTAGCAAAAAAAACCGGCATCGAAGAACTCAAGCTGACCACGCGCGACATTTCCGATTATAATGTCTTAATGAAAAAACGCTTAGGGATTCTGAAAGAACATAATTTGAAACTCGACGACATCCAGTCCGTCATCAAAAAAATCGATCCTTTACCGGGAGCTGTTAATTTTTTGAACTGGATCCGCGAGAATTACCAGATCATTATTGTGTCCGACACATTTGTGGAATTTGCCAGCCCGTTGATGGAAAAGCTGGGGCGGCCGACGCTTTTCTGTCATTCCCTGATTGTTGAACCGGACGGTTCCATCTCCGGCTATACATTAAGACAAAAAGACGGCAAACGAAAAGTGGTCCAGGCGTTAAAAAATCTGAGCTACCAGGTGCTGGCCTTTGGTGATTCCTACAACGACATTTCCATGCTCCAGGAAGCCGATGCGTCATTTTTATTCCGGCCGC
>JAABSL010000078.1 GCA_011390415.1 Desulfobacteraceae bacterium | reverse complement strand
CGGGCTTCGCTTTCCCGCAAAATCTCATCAGCCCGTTTTCGCTCCGCCAGTTCACGCCGGGAATCCGCATACAGCCTTGCTTTTTCAAGAGCGATCATCGCCAGGGCGGCAAACCGCTCCAGCGCCACGACATCTTCCTCGTTCAGCTGCCTGTCCGTGTTGTTTACATGGGCAAGGCCGATTACCCCCAGAATCTGCTGATCGGATTTCAAGGGAATTCCCACGATAGACCGGAGCTGATCCAGGCTTTTATCCGGAAGCCGCCCCGGCCAGCACTGATAGTCATCCACCAGAAGCGGGGCTTCGATTTCCCATACACGCCCGCCAAGGCCTTCGCCGATAAAAACCTTTCTGCCCAGCTGGCTTTTAAAAAAGCCCAATCCCATCTGCATTTGCATCTGCCGGCTGTCGGGCGTCCGCAAATAGATATAGCCGTGCCCTGTTCCGGTCAGTGAAGCCGCCCGATCCAGAATATTTTCAAGCAGTTCTTCCTTGTCCAGCTTTTCGATCAATCCCAGAGATGTTTCATGAAGGGCCTTCAGGTACGCATTCTGGCGGTGGAATGCGGCCTCGGCGATCAGACAGCGCTGTGATTCACGGTTTAAATCGTCTATCTGCCGTTCCAGTTCTTCATATGTCGGCTTGGGTGACATGGGGATTCGGCCTTGAATTATGGGGTTGCGGGTAAAAATACTGGCCCATGGGACCCGGTTTTAAATTCAGGAAATACCCTATCTGCCGCAGCATTTTTTAAATTTTTTCCCGCTGTTGCAGGGACACGGATCATTGCGCCCGATTTTCGGGCCGGTTCTTATCACCTGTTTCGGCGGGACCGCCGATCCATCCGTAAAATACCAGGCGTCATTATATTTTTCAAACAATGCGAGTTCATGATGCCTGTTTTTATCGCCTTTGACCGTATAATCGGCTATGAATTCGACTTTGCCGGCGGCATCGTCTTTGCCGCCGTTTTCGGTGCTTACGATTTCCAGACCTTCCCACTCGGACTCGGCGGCCCATTGCCGGGTCTGTTCCGGGTCATATTCGTCGCGATATTCCGGATGAAGGGATTCGAACAAAAAATCCGTTTCCATTTTAGCATAAGCACTGTATCGGGCCCGCATGAGCTGTTCAGCGGTTTGGGCCGGGCTTACGCCTTTGATTATCGGTTCACAACAGTCGGCATAAGCGGAGTCAGACCCGCAGGGACAATTATCCATAAATACTCCTTTTGCATTTATAATTTTGTTTATTTTTTTCAGCGCTTCCCGCGATCGTCGGGAACTTCCCGTATCCGGCCGTAGCGAAGAAACAGACGGTCAAATACGGTCAGCTGCACCCATGACGCCAGTGCCAGAAGATATGAAAAAGGTTCCGGCAGACGCAGGGACACCATGGTTTTCAAAATCCGGTGTTTAATTTTTCTTAAAAACGTCACATTGTCCATTACTTTCAGAATCCTCTGGTTCTGCGTGTATATGAGCAGCAGGGCGGAAAACAGCAGCAGTCCCCAGAAAATCAGGGGGGACATTACGAGCAGCAGATACAGGATCAGCAGGACGAAAATTGCGGGTATCGGCAGCAGGATTGCGTACGGCATGGCTTTTTTGAACAAAAACACTTTAAACATCTGGCGGGAACCGACTTCCAGATGCAGCAGCAGTTCCTTTCTTTGGTCATCATTGATTAAAAACCGCTCCCGGATCTCAAGAAACCGCCAGTTCCGGGAGGCCGGCACTGTTTCCGAAACCAGCTCAAAGCCCTTGTCTTTAGTTACTATTCGGCTGAACTGATACCCGTAGTACATCAATGTATCGGCTTCCCGGTCTGTAAACGCATCCAGGTCCGTCCGAATCCGGGTTAATGCCTGGACTATTTTTGTGGAATCTTTTGGGAATATATGGTCCCGGGTCTCATGATCCCCCAGATCAAACAGCAGATAGCGGCCGTCACCATATTTAAACAGTTCATTTAAACTTTTGCTGCGTATCCGATCCATCAGAATATCATTAGCCCGCAGCGCCGTATCCAGAAACTGCGTGGACGGGTCGGGATTGAATTTTAAAATATCCGAGGCATCACTGCAGATAATATGGGTGCATTCTTCGGCAAACAAAGATGCCAGCCCCTGGTTGTCGACCAGTCCCCCGTCCGCCAGCCGCACGGTCAGAGATTTGCCGCCATTGCGGTAAAGATTATTAACTTTTAACGGCTCAAGAATGCCGGGCACGCAGCACGAGGCCGCCACCGCCTGGCCCAGCGTCATATGGTAGAGTATTTTCCGCTGTTCCATGGTCAGGCGATGATCATTTATCTGAAATTTTTTTAAAAAAGCGATATCATGACCGGCTTCTTCAAGAGTCCGCTTCTCGCCTGCCGATTCACTGGTAAACTGCCACAAATGACCGGTATTCAGTGACGTGGCATTGACAATTAAAAAAGGGACCCTGGTTTCGGGGCCCAGATTATCCGCCCGGGCTGAAATCGAGATATCTTTTAGTGCAATGCCGTCCTGCTTAGGATCTTTGCCGGACCTCCCCATGGCCGGCAGATAAAAATATCTGGTTAAAAGCTCGCCCAGGCGTTCGGTGTTTGAAAATTCGGCGGTCAGCATGCGGGCATTTTTGACCGGATCCAGAAATGTGCGCAGCATCATGTTTTTCTGGACAGCGTTCAGAAAATCCACTTCGATTTCAGCAACCAGACGGATATAGGCCTCCCGGTCCGGTGCGGCCGAATCTTCTGCCGGCGCTTTTTCCAGAAGCGCCTTGACTTTGAGATAATAGTAAGCGGCAATAACCGCTCCGCCGGAAACCGAAGAAATCACATCGACTTTGCGCAGCAGATCCAGTTCGGCCAGGCGGGCCAGCACCCCGATATGAAACAGGGCCGAACGAAAACCGCCCCCGGACAAGGCAAGCCCCAGCTTAAAATCATCTTTTTTTTTCCCCATGCGTTTACGCCTTTTTTCTGTTCCGTTTCATTTTTAAATTAGCACAATTCTTATTCGAATCAAATGTATAAATCGCCATTTCAGGGCAATTTTGATAACCATCCGGCTCAGGTAAAATATATTTGACGCCACTTTGTTATGAGCATATACTCTATATCAGATTAACATCCGGAACCGGTTGCCAGCAGCCGTAAAGCGTAACACCATTCGCTTTGAGACCCTTCAGGGAGTTATTTTCATGGAAAACACCAAGATCACCATCACAATTATTTATGATAACACGGCGTGGGATAAAAACCTGGTTTCGGACTGGGGGTTTGCCTGCCTGATCAATGTTTCGGGAAAATCCATTCTTTTTGATACCGGCGCAAATCCCGACATTCTTTTGGCAAATATGAAAGATTTAAAAATTGACCCGTCGTCAGTGGATGACATTTTTATCTCCCATCACCACTGGGACCATACCGGCGGACTGGCAACCTTTCTTACGGCCAACCCTGTACCGGTTTATTCGCCCGTTGATTTTGAAATACCCGGGCAAAAAGCCCAGGTGAGTACCTGCAAAAAATTGCAAAAAATTCATGAGCGGATCTGGTCCACCGGTATTCTCGACAATACTGAACAGTCTTTGTTAATCGAGCAGGACGGACAGGTCACGGTCGTTGCCGGCTGCTCTCACCCGGGAATTGAAAAAATTTTCAATGCAGCGCGGCCGCTGGGAAAAATTTCTGCCCTGATCGGCGGCTTGCACGGGTTTCATCATTTTGAACTGATCAAAGATATCGATTGGGTCTGTCCCACCCATTGCACACAATACATCAACAAAATCCGGTCACTTTGTCCGGACAAATTCATTGAAGGGGGTGCCGGCAAGGTAATTGTCCTCTGAGACCGCAACGGTTTCTATCGAGCAGCGATCTGATTATACAAGATAAAAATCACATCTTCTGGAGAATTGCCTTGACCCGACTGCCGTCGGCGGCGGTTCCGAAGTGGGCCATGATATCTTTCATGGCCTGCATTTTATTCTTATAATTTGAGAAATCAATATTTTCGGCAATCCATTGCGAAAGATCTTCATCAGAGGCCATTTGCGGCAGATAGGATTCCAGAATATCGATATACGGGGAGTCGGCTGCCTGGCCCGACTGTGCCAGGGTTTCACGTTCCGACTTGACCATTTTTTTGACAATTTTGATGACCTCGTCATCTGAAAGCGTTTTGGCCTCTGCCCTTGCAAATTCACCCATAATCACCCGCAGCGTATTTTTTTTCTCCACGTCCTTATTTTTCATGGCCTGCATCAGGTCTTTTTTAATCTGTTCCTGCAGTGTCATTTTGCGTTCCTTTCCATGTTGAGGGTTTCAAATGTTGAAAAATTCTTTTTCATATTACATTAAGAATGTTCGTCTGTTTTTGGGTTCAAAACTTAAAACCCTTCGGGGTTGCCGATCTTATAAATGGAAAAAATTCAATTGTCGATAATTAATAACAGTCACTTCCGGTATTTATAGCTTGCCTGCCATTACCGGGGTGTGATATTTTTCTTTTAATCCAAAACAGGCAATCCCTCAACTCAGGTTTAGGCAAAGTTTTCTGTTTTATTGAAAATTACGATATTTTTTTGACAATTTGAACAACTTACTGATACATTGTGGCTCCTGAATTCTGCCTCGGTCATTTTCCGGCCGGTGGCAGTGGGGTCAGCCGAGTACGAATTTTTAAAATGCACGTTTGAGATCGGTCTGTTAAGGGATAATTTTCAATGAAAATTAAACAACGTGAACCCGACGCGAATTTATCGCTTACCAATGGCGGCGAGCTATCTCTTTTTTTTGTGGGCGTCGGCAGTGCGTTTACCAAACGACTTTACCAGACCAACCTGATTGTTATCAAAGGCAACGATCATGTCATGATCGATTGCGGAACAAAAACTCCCCAGGCATTGTATGAACTCGGCCTAAACGTCACGGATATTAAAACGTTTTTGATTACCCATTCCCATGCCGACCATATCGGCGGCCTGGAAGAAGTCATGCTGCTGGGCCGGTTTGTCAGTAAAAAAAAACCAACCATCGTAATTGACAAGAAATTTCAGCAGCTTTTATGGGATCTTTCCCTAAGGGGCGGGGCGGCTTACAATGACGAAAAAAACGGCTCCGAGCTCACGTTCACCGATATGTGGCAAACCATCCGGCCCGAATGGCGCTCTGCCTATCCCCGGGAGACCCATGAAATAGACATCGGCGGCATCAACCTGAAAATTTTTCGCACGCTGCACACACCGGACAATGCACCGGACTGGGAGAGTTCTTTCTGGAGTTCCGGCGTTGTGATCGACAACCGGGTCATGTTTACCAGCGACACCCGCTTTGATCCGGATTTATTTAAAACCTACTGCCCGCATTTTGACCTGGAAATCATTTTTCATGACTGTCAGTTTTTTACCGGCGGCGTGCATGCCGGCATCGACGAATTAAATACCCTGCCGCCGGAAATAAAGAAAAAAATCATTCTCACCCATTACGGCGACAACTGGGAAGACTTTGAAACGACCGTCAAAGACTATGGTTTTTTCGGTCTTGCAAAACAATGGTGCTACTATGTTTTCGACTAAGCGCATCTGTTAAAACTTCTTCTGCCATCCGGACACTCGCTTCTGTCGGCCTGCTTGACAAAATTAAAATTTAGATTATTTTTTTGATATATAATTCATTCACGCTGCGTTTGATATTTTTTGATTTTGCGCCTCATTTTTAATCATTACCTGTAAGAAACTTTCTGATTCGGGTTTTAAACCTAACTTCAACTTAGGTTAAATTAAAAAGGAGATGCCCATGCCGGTCGATTATTACATAATTCTCGGTGTCAGCCGGGGTGCGAACTTAAATAAAATCAAAAAAGCCTACCGGGAAGTCGCAAAGCAATGTCATCCGGACAGCCGTCATCCGGCCCACTCTTCAGACACGTCATCTGAAAAATTCAGAAAAATCACCGAAGCTTATGAGACCCTATCCGATGCGCAAAAGCGCCGGCAATACGATAATTCCCTGGTCCAGGAGCAACGGTATGCCGCACCGGCCCCGTCGCCGGAAGAATTCATAAGAAGAAGAAACTCCCATGACATAATCGATTCCCTATTCTCGCGCACAGATGATTTTTTTGATGGGTTTGTACCGGGGTTTATGACAAAACCGCGATTCAGGTCCCCGGCAAAAGACCTGTTTATTGAAATTTG
>JAABSL010000077.1 GCA_011390415.1 Desulfobacteraceae bacterium | reverse complement strand
GTTAAAAAAATATGTTTTAAAAATTTAATTTGCTTATCCGGTTTGCTTGTCGGGCCGGAAAATTGCAAGTTGCCACATTGTAGGGTGCATTTTATGCACCATTAACAAGCGATAATTTTTAGGGTGGTGCATAAAAAGCACCCTACTTGACCGAAGTGGGTAACCAGATAATTTTATTGTTTCAGTCCAATTTATTTCGGTCTTTTCCATCATTAACAAATACTGTGTTCTTTTTAACACCCTCAGATCTATCAATTACAGCAATGAAACTCACCAAAGGGATTATTAATGGAACTCACCAAAGGAATTAAAGTTTTAACAAAGGATTTTTCCCAATTAGTAAAGAGAGAAATCAACTTTCATAGAGCTGCACCGACAGTTGGAACACTTTTTCTAACCTACCGCTGCAATTCGCACTGCCAGACCTGCAGTTGCTGGAAACGTCCACAGGAGGAAGAAAAAAAAAAAGAAATCGGTTTGAAAGAGTGGAAGGACATCATAGACAAACTCGTGCAGGCCGGTGTTCGCAATTTCGAGATTTTCGGTGGCAATGTCCTGCTGCGAAAAAATCTTTTAATGCCGCTCCTGCGATATATCAAAGAAAAGAACTGCATCATTCATATGCCAACCAATCAAATTGGACTGGATGATGAGTTGGTTGCCGCCATGGTTGAGAACCTGACCTACATCTATATATCAACCGATGGGGTCGGAGAGAAACAAGACCAGATCCGGGGTAGAAAAGGCGCATCAAACAGAGTTGAAGATACTATTGCCAATATGCGGACTCTAAAAAACGGAAAAAGATTTCCCCGGTTAATTTGTAACACCACGGTTTCACGGTTTAATTTTAACATCCTTGAGCAACTCGTCGAGTATGCTATTCAAATGAAATTTGATGAAATCCATTTTGAATATGCCGGTGAATTTTTCCCGAAAAGTATTGAACGGTCCTTGATTGGCGGACTGAAACCGGATCCGTTTTACATAAACAAAGGTAAATCAATTTTAGTTGATGCACCAGGGGCGCAAATTATCAAGCAACAGATTAAAGATATCAAACAAAAATATAAGAACTGCGGAGACATTCATATTGTCACGATAAATATCGATGGGAGGTCAACAAAAAGTCTGCATACCGGATTGATCGCACACAACAAATGCTATTGCGAACGTTGTGAAACTACAGTAGACCCTTATGGCAATCTTGTGGCCTGTCCATTTATTAACAATTATGTTTATGGAAACATAATTAAAAATTCTTTTGATGCCATCTGGAACAATGAGAAGCATGTCACCTTCCGCCGTCACCAGAACAACGGCCGAATAGATATGTGTAAGAACTGTATTCTGGGTGTTCAGAGAAATCCGGGCATCCTGAAATCAATGGAGCGGATATATCATTCAAGAATTGCACCCAAACTAATCGGATAATCAGAGATTACGCCTTTACAGCAATTCCCGGCCCTAAATTAAAAATATAGTTTTTCTTGATTTTAGGGGTATTTCAAACGGAATTTTTTTAAAAATAAAACAAATGGCTGATTTTCTGAAGATATAGGAACTTCGATTTCAAAAATATTAACGCTGTTATAAATAAATTGGCACTAACCTGAGTTGAAATCAAGTATCATATCAGCAGCAATAAAAAATCACGGCTGTGAAGATCTGTTCCAAGGCGCGGGCATGTGGCTAATTTAATGGATATTAAGAATTCTTGATGGTTTTTTATGAGGAATTATTCAAAATGATTGGAGGCTGAACTTTAAAGCCATAGACAATTGCCTGATAGAGTTGCTGCATGGAGGAAAATGCGAAGGAATTAAACAAAGTTCTCATTTGTTCCCATAAGTATTTTTTTGCACCTTTCTTTTTCCAAGCCGCCTGGAACAGTTTGCACGAGAATTGTTGAGTTTGATCGATCAGAAAAGCCAACATCATGAGCATGGCAAAGATGAGACTCAGATTTTTTTCTCCGAGTCCATAATTGTGTTCGAAATTATACCCTTGATTTTTTAACGTATTAACTCACATTCCGCACCGACTGTAATTTATTTTTGCAATTTTGGGGGGGGGGGCAGATATAAGTATTTGATATAATTTAAAATAAAAAAATTCTAGACATTTGATTTTATTGGATATATTGTAATCCTCAAAAAAAGAGGAGGGTTACAGTGGACAATATCGACTCAAAAGCAATCATGCTCGACGTTAAACCTTTGATCACACACTATATGGACCAACTTTCTTTGAATCAGCTTTTTGAAAAATACATTCCAAAGACACCTCAAATGAGTGTGGCGCCCGCGGACGCTTTGTGCCTGATGGTTTTTAATATTATTAATTCCCCCAATCCCCTTTACAAAATTTCCGAATGGGCTACTGATTATTTTGACGGCATCGGCGAAAAAACACAAGAAGCCAAAAAATACAATGATGATTGTCTGGGCAGAAGCCTGGATCGCCTGTATAAATCCAACCGGAACGAATTGATGCTTGATCTGGCGGCAAATGCCATTAAGGCTCATCAATTGGAAGTCAATAAAATTCATAATGACTCGACCACGGTCACCTTCAAAGGTCGTTATGAGAATCAAGACCCGGAGGCCATACAGTTGTGCCACGGACACAATAAAGATTTCCGGCCAGATTGTCTGCAACTCGTATTCGGACTCAATATCACCGATGACGGCCATATTCCTCTAAGCTTCAATCTTTTTGACGGCAACCAAACCGACGACAATACCCATATCCCCAATTGGGAGCAACTACGACAAATGCTGGATAAAACAGATTTTATCTATGTCGCTGATTGCAAGCTTTGCAGCGAAGATAATCTGGATCACATCCATCAAAAAAGCGGTTATTTTATTACCGTAGTGCCTAAAAACCGATCCATTCTCAAGCCGTTTTCGCAACAGCTTGCAAATGGCCAGGTCCAATGGCAACCGGCCTATAATGTGCCGGATAATCGAAAACCCTCGATGGAGCATAGTTTCTATACATTTGAGGCCGGACCCACCGAAAAAGGGTATCGGCTCGTCTGGATATTGAGTACGGCCAAAGCAGAACAAGATAAAAAGACTCGTGAGCGCCGACTTGCCAATGCTGAAACCAGTTTGGGAAAGCTTGCCGAAAAACTCAACCGCTACAAGCTCAAAACCCGAAATCAGATCGAAGCCGCAGTCGCCAAAGCAATTAAAAGTGTCAAAGGGCTAATCGATATTGAACTTCTTGAGCATAAAACTCCGTACAGAAAGAAGATATCCCCTGGCCGACCGGGACCAAACAGCATTTATGAAGATTATACAAAGATCACCTATGAACTCAAATGGCAACGAAACCAAGCCGCAATTGATCAGCAGGCTTTGTCAGACGGGACATTCCCGTTAATTACCAATACAGAAGAAGAATGCACTGAGGTCCTGTGTATTTATAAACAGCAGCCGCGCCTGGAAAAACGTTTCAACACAACAAAATCCGTATTGGAAATTGCGCCGGTTTTTCTTGAAAAATCCTCCCGCATTGAAGCCATCACTTTTTTGTATTTTGTGGCATTAATGGTGATCAGCTTGATAGAAAGAGCGGTTCGTAAGCAAATGGCAGCCGAGTCCATTGAGGATCTGCCGATCCTTCCTCAAAAAATGAAAACCGCCGCCCCGACCTGGAACAACCTGCGTTATTTATTCCGAAACGTTCACGTATCACAAATATTTATCAAAGAGCATCTGGTAAAACAGACCTTAAAGGGCCTGCATGAAATCCACATAGAGGTACTGCGTCTTCTGGGCATCCCACCATCTGTATATTTAAATCTTTCTGACGAACCGGAGACATATTAATTAAATATGCCGATTATGACAAAACTTAAAATTATTCACTTTTGGCTTCGATCATGCGAAATGTAAGTTATAAATGATAATTACCTGATTGACAATATCCATATATGCATCTACAAAAATGGCAGTATATTGTTTCACCTGAGTTGACTTAGATTAATCTTTTCAAGCACCTGTAAAATAATGGCAAAAACACAATTAAATTCCGAAGAAAAAGAATTCCTGACCGAAGTCTGCCGGGCCGCGTTTATCAACCCGTTTAGTGATGAACGCGCAGAGATCGATATCCGGATAGCCGGCGTATCACCCGCAGCTTCCGAATCCGTGCGGATCAATAAAATGGTGGACAAAATCGCCGCATGGTTTGCAAATTTTGAGCGCAACGGGAAAGCCAATGTTACCTATTATGACGGAAAAGATCGTGAACTGGTTGAGAAAGCCTTTCTCTTCGAGGTCTTTTACCGGTTTAAGGATAAGTTCGACCAGCTAATTCAAGATCAGATCCATCACGGGGATACGCCGGTCAAAATTCCTTTTTTAAATGACGCCATTGCGACCTTAATGCAAAAAGGATTCACAGAAGACCTGGCCCGACGGTATTTTGCCCTTGGATTTCAAATGCGACGGGCGTTTTACTTCATCAAAAACAGTCTGGTGGGCGGCAGCGCCTGCATGAAATCGCTGCGCCGCAATTTATGGAACAATATTTTCACCCATGATATTGATTTTTATAACCGGTATTTATGGAATAAGATGGAGGATTTTTCCACCCTGCTGCTCGGCGAAACCGGTACCGGCAAGGGCACGGCCGCTCTTGCCATCGGCCGGTCCGGATTCATCCCCCTGGACAAACGAAAAAAAACATTTGAAGAAAGCTTTACCCGGTCGTTTGTATCGCTGAATTTATCGCAATTTCCGGAAACCCTGATCGAATCCGCCCTTTTCGGGCATCGGAAAGGCGCTTTTACCGGTGCCATTGACAATTATCAGGGGGTGTTCGACCAGTGCAGCCCCTATGGGTCCATCCTGCTGGATGAAATCGGGGAAATCTCCAAGCCGATCCAGATAAAACTGCTCCAGGTGCTTCAGGAACGGGAGTTTGCCCCGGTGGGCAGTCAGAAAAAGAACCGGTTTGAGGGACGGGTCATCACAGCCACCAACCGGCCGTTAAAAAAACTGCGCGGTGAAGGCATCTTCCGTGACGATTTTTATTACCGGCTCTGTTCCGATGTTATTGTTGTTCCGCCGTTGCGCCAGCGTATGGCCGAAGACGCGTCAGAACTTGACCGGCTGCTGGACATTACCATTGCCAGACTCATCGGCCGACCCTCTTCAACACTCACGGTTAAAATTCGAAATACCATTGATTCCAGTGTCGGCCCGGAATATCTGTGGCCGGGCAATGTCCGGGAACTGGAACAATGCGTCCGCCGGATTTTTTTAAAGGGCGGGTACGCCGGCGACGAAGCGGCCGTTGATCTGGATTTGGCCCAGACCCTGATAAACGGCATTGATCAGGGCAATATTGATTCCTACCAGCTGACTTCCGGCTACTGCTACCTGCTGTATCAGCGGCACCAGACGTTTGAGGAGGTGGCCCGCCGAACCGGCCTGGACCGCCGAACCGTTAAAAAATATATTCAGGACTGGAAAGGAGATGTGGTGGAATAGATTTCAACCGCCTGTACGCGCTATGCACATCCCCTGTACACAGCCTGCATGATTTTCCTTTCAGGTTTACGCCGCAGCACATTCCTTTATTAAATTTATCCTTAAATAACAATTATTTGTCATGACTTTAAAAAACATGGCACGATGTTTGTATTGTTTATTGAGCAGATAACGATCCAGCCGGAAAGTGCTTCAGCAAGGAAACCATCCGACCGGATCAAAAATTAAAAAAACCGACAAAAAAGCGCCATGCCTAAAAAACAGTCATTTAAAATGGAGGAAATCATGAAAATCAAAAAAATTATTATCAGAGATTTTGACGAAATTATTGCTGAACTTAAAAAAGTACTCAGCAACATGCGAACCAACTTTCTCGGAGAGGACTTTGTAACAGAATAACCGGTTGCTGAAAAACGTCATCCGTCACTCTAAAGCCATGCTTAAAACCCTTCGCCCGGGTCCGATTTTTCGGATCCGGGCTTTTTTATTTTTTTTGCAGGCCGATAATGCTATGGTGATCTGGAAAAATCTACGACCTAAATTTAAAATATAAAAAATCATTTCAAAATTTGAAACGCTCGACTTAGGTATGAATCAAATCGGATATAAAAGCTACCCATGATAGAGATCACAAAAGACCTTTCCATCGGAGAAGATGAACTCAAGTTTTCTGCCACCCGGAGCAGCGGTCCCGGCGGCCAGCATGTCAACAAAGTCAATACCCGGATTACCCTCTGGTTTGACGTCGGAGAATCTCCCAGCCTGACCCCGGACCAGAAAAACCGGATCCTGTCCCGATTAAACACCCGCATCAGCAAGGACCAAAGACTCCGGATCGTGTCTCAACGGCATCGAAGCCAGGTGGCCAACAAAGAAGCAGCGGTTGAAAAATTTGTTGAACTCCTGCAGGACGCATTGACGGATCTGCCGCCGCGTAAAAAAACAAAAGTATCCAAAAGAGCTGTTCAGCGGCGGATAGACAATAAAAAACATCTTGGCATGAAAAAAAAATACCGGGGCAAAATTGTGCCCGGCGAAGAGTAGGGAAAGGTGGATGAAATCAATACCTACCGGTCTGAAGAAAACAGACATCTTGCCAAAACCATCCCCAAACTGTCGGCGGATCAGGTGGCAGACGCCATTATCAGGGGAGTTGAAAAAAATCAGTATGAAATCATTCCCGGAAGGGTCACCCGCATGGCCACCCGGTTTGAAAAAATCGTTCCGTCACTCGGTCGATTTGTGGCGGACTTTCAAATCCGGCGGGTGTATAAAGGGCCGGGCAATTCCCGCTGAAAACCATTTACAAAAAGGCCCTTGAACGTCGACCATCGAACTTTCAACCTCCCGTATTTTATCGGCTTTCACAACAGAACGGAATCATCGTGCCTGTCTCCTGTTGCCAGGTGGGTATGCATTCCCACGGAGGACGGGGGAACCCATAATGATCGCCGCAGACGTTTCTCTTTTCTAATTAACGCAGACATTCAGCGGCACCTGCATGGATACGGATGCCCCCTGACCGGGCGTTGAATTGATAAGCAGCCGTCCGCCCAGATGATTCAGTTTTTCCCTGATGTCAAACAACCCGAATCCTTCATGCGTTGACATTGCACCGATATCGCCGGCAGCATCAAATCCGATGCCGTCATCACGGAATTCAACGTACAGTTGAGACCGGCAATTCTTAAAGCGAATGCTGATATTTTGTGCCTTCGCGTGTTTGATGGTATTGTGGATCAGTTCCTTTATGTTCCGGTAAAGGATCACCTTGATTTCATTATCAATTACATCCATATCCCCTTCAAAAGCGGTTTTCATATCAATATTATGCTTTTGCTTAACAATTTGGGCCAACGTTGTCATGGCCTCTGAAAATCCCAGATCATAGAGTACCGGCGGACTTAAGTCGAATGTAAGGCTTTTGGTTTCTTTGATGATTTTTAAAAGCTGATCATTAATCTGTTTTACGCCCGGAAAAAGGGCCGGGTTGTCGATGGATTTTTCAAATGCAGCGATCTGCAGCTGCATCACAAATAATTCCTGACCAATGGTTTCATGCAGCCGGGATGCCATGCTGCGGCGTTGATCTTCTTCGACCATGGACAGGCGGACGGACAGACGTTTTAATTTTTCCTGGTATTCCAGCAGCCGATGTTCTGTTTCTTTGAATTGGGTAATGTCGGTAACCACCACACTGGCTTTTTCAGGGTAATTGTTGTGATAGGTAACATTTGAATTCAGCAGCAGCCACCGTCTTTCGTTATCTTTGGTAATTATCTGATAAATCACATCCTGGGGGACGGATTGCTCTGTAATCACTTGTGACCGTCGCTGTTTGAGCATGTTTTGACTTTCTTCGGTCATAAGTTCCATGGGATCTCTGCCCAGCAGTTCCGATTCCGAATATCCGGTCATCCGGACGAATTCATCATTCACGCTGATGATTTGACTGTTCACATAGTCGAATTCCAGGAACCCGGCTTTTGCATGCGTCACCAGCAAGCGATACCGGGTTTCACTTTCCCGCAGCACTGCCTCCGACTCGGCCCGTTCTTCCATCATGGTATCAATTTCGGATTTAACAAAACTGATCGCATCAAATATTTTTTTAGTTGAGAGCTCTTGAATGAGAGTCTTTTCCGGCGGCGGCATACCGGGTGTCTGCCAGTCAATGGATGCGATATATCTGATCAGTTCTTCTGAAATTTGTTTTTTAAACTGGTGCCGGGCTTTTTGTGTAAAAAAAGGATTTATCCCGTTAAGCCACGCAAATACCCGGCGAATCCATCCGGTCACCTGTGATACGGGTATCGAATAAAATGATCCGCTTTTGTTGTATAGCCGGTCGGCTCCCGCAACGGATGACGGGACGATTTGACCATGATCCGCTTTGTTCTGATCAAGCAGTTTCAGACCCAGCGTCACTGCCTCCGCATATGAATTAACAGCATGCCCCCGGGAGCTGTGAATATTCATTTTTTTAAAGAGGTTGAAACTGATTTTGTAGATCGACGGAACATTGTAAATGATACCGGCAATAATGAACTCCCGTTGTTTAAAAAACGCAAGATATTGTCTTCTGGAGTCGGCATCACCGCCGGTAAGATCGGCATAATCTTCTATGTAGACAATCCGGACTTCCGGGTTGAATTGTCTTGAAACAAAATCGGCCAAAAACGCAAGCAACCGTGATTCTGCAGAAGCGCTGACATACCCGTATGATTTAACCAAAAGCATATGTTCGCCCAGCATGGCGATATCGGCATGAAAGTCGTTTTCCGAATCACTGCAGTCAATGGTCTCCGGGCGGGTTATCGCCAGACCGGAATAAGGGCAGCGATCCGTTGTCATAAACCATGACGGTTTTTGGATTTTATTTTTGCGCATCTCTCCTGGCCGATTATTTAAACAACTGAAACAGCACCGATCTATCCAAGCAGAATTTGTCTGGCAGACAGGATATTCGGCAGCTCTTTGATTTCCGCAAGCACCTGTTCGTCCACCGGCGTATCAATATTCACCAGACAAACGGCCCGGTCATCCCGGCGGCCGAGCTGGAACCGGCCGATATTGACATTGTGCCTGCCGAGGGTGGTGCCCACATTTCCAATCACCCCGGGTTTGTCAACATTCTGAATCACAATCATGGACCCGTCCGGCACGGCATCGAGATACACATCTCCGATCCGCACCAGCCGCGGATATTTTTTTTCATAAATGGTCCCCCATATTTCATCCGGTTTTGCATCCGTGGCCTCGATCTTGAGTTTGATCAGGCTGGAAAACGCGCTGTCGGCATGGGTGACGGCCTCTTTGATGCCGATTCCCTTGGATTTTGCCACTTCCCGGGCATTGACGTAGTTGACCGGCTGATCGGTAAATACGCTCAAAAGTCCCTTGAGCAGTGCGTGGGTCACCGGCTTCATGGCAAGAGTGGTGATATCACCGCTGTAATCGATGGAAATGTCATGGGGTGCCCGGATCAGCTGCCCCATCATGGATCCCATTTTTTCCGCCAGATTGAGATAGGGACTGAGCCGTTCCATCTCTTCCATGGAAACGGACGGGAAATTCACGGCATTGGTGATCACCCCTTCCAGCAGATAGGCCGCCATCTGTTCGGCAATCATGCGCGCAACATTCACCTGCGCCTCGCCGGTACTGGCCCCCAAGTGCGGCGACAGAATCACACGGGGATTTTTTAAAATTTTTAAAGATGCATCCGGCGGTTCCACCGGAAACACATCCAGGGCGGCACCGGCCACATGACCGCTTAGAATCGCATTGTGCAGATCTTCCAGATTCATTACCTCGCCCCGGGAACAATTGATAATCCGAACGCCCGGTTTCATTCTCGACAACGTGGCCGCATTGATCATATTTTTCGTTTCTTCCAGCCGCGGGACATGCAGTGAAATAAAATCCGATACCGCCAGCAGTTTTTCCAGTGGAACCAGGCTGACGCCGAGCTTTCCGGCAGCGTCTTTGCTGATGTAGGGATCGGATGCAATCACCTTCATTTTCAGTCCCCTGGCCCGGTCCGCCACAATGGATCCGATATTTCCCAGCCCCACAATCCCCAGTGTTTTTCCGCAAATCTCCATACCGGTCAACTGCTTTTTTTCCCATTTTCCTTCCCTCAGCAGGGCGGTCGCCTGGGGAATATTCCGGGCAAGGGACAGCATCATGGCAATGGCATGTTCCGCCGTGGTTACGGTATTTCCCCCCGGGGCGTTCATCACCACAATCCCTTTCCGGGTTGCGGCTTTCAGGTCGATGTTGTCCACGCCGATACCGGCCCGGCCGATCACTTTCAGCCGGGGCGCATGCTCAAGCACTTCTGCTGTCACCCGGGTTCCGCTTCTCACCGCCAGACCGTCAAATTCGCCGATAATTTTTGACAATGCGGCCGGATCGTTGAAAGCCTTGTCATTATCCACCGTCACCTCAATTTTTCCGGTGGCTTCGAGTATTTCCTTTGCCGTCAGGGACATGGTGTCTCTGATCATTATTTTAAACATCGGATTTCCTCATTTTAAAATTGAACCGGATATGCCCGACCGCACCAAAAATGGCCGGCGCGATTTCTGATTCCTGACCGGTTTAGGACAAACTAAAGATAAACAATTAACATAAAAGAACAACGGGAACAAATCATTTCATCTGATCCGGTTTTCATCAAATCAGTTGAGCCGTCAGGGAAAAGTATGGTAGATATGACAGAAATAAAAATCATCACAAAAGGTCGACGGCATTATTAAAAAAACAGGAGCCTGTCATGGAATACAGAGAAGAAACCGACAGCCTGGGAACGGTTCGGGTGCCGGAAGATGCCTATTACGGCCCTCAGACCCAGCGGGCCATTGAAAATTTTCCGGTAAGCTCACTCAGACTGCCGGATATTTTTATCCATTCTCTGACAATGGTCAAAAAACATGCGGCCTCCGTGAATCAGAATCTGGAGCTGATCCCGGCAGGAGCCGGCAGCGCCATCGGCCAGGCCTGCGAAGAAATCATGGCCGGTAAATTTCGCACCCAGTTCCCGGTAGACGTCTTTCAGACCGGTTCCGGTACCTCCACCAACATGAATCTCAATGAAGTCATTGCCTGCCGGGCCAATGAAATCCTGACCGGGAAAAAATCCGGCAAAACGCCGGTACATCCCAACGACCATGTCAATTGCTGCCAGTCCAGCAATGACGTCATCCCGTCCGCCATTCATATTTCCGCTGCCCGGCTGGTCCAGAAACAACTGGCCCCTGCTCTGGACGCCCTTTTTCAGACGTTGGACAATAAAGCAGAAGAATTTAAAAATATCCACAAAATCGGGCGCACCCACCTCCAGGACGCGGTCATCATGACCCTGGGCAACGAATTTTCCGGATACGCCCGGCAGGTCCGGCTGGCCGCTGACCGGCTGGAACCGGTTCAAAAAAGACTGTGCGTTCTTGCGCTGGGCGGAACGGCTGTGGGAACCGGCTTAAACGCACACAAAGAGTTTGCCGGCAAAGTTATCGACCTTATTTCCGGTGAAACCGGCCTGCCATTTGAGGAATCGCCCAATCACTTCGAGTCCCAGGGTGCGTGCGATACGGCGGTAGAAGCCAGCGGAATTCTCAAAACCATTGCCGTCAGTCTGTCAAAAATCGCCAACGATATCCGATGGCTGGCATCCGGCCCGAGATGCGGGCTCGGCGAAATCCGTCTGCCCGAACTCCAGCCCGGTTCCTCCATTATGCCCGGCAAAATCAATCCGGTCATACCGGAATCGGTGATCCAGATCTGCGCCCAGGTTATCGGCAACGACACCACCATCAGCATCGGCGGCCTGGGGGGCTATTTTGAACTCAACACCATGCTGCCGCTCGTTGCCTACAACCTGATCCAGTCCATTGAGCTGCTGTCTGCAGCCGCCAGCCTGCTGGCAGAAAAATGCATCTCCGGCATCACGGCCAATGCGGACCAATGTCATCATAACATTCAAAACAGCTTAGGGATCGTCACCAGCCTGGTGCCCCATATCGGATATGACCGGGCCGCGGAAATTGCCAAAAAAGCGTTCGCAGAAGGAAAAACCATTGAAACCGTTGCCCGGGAAGAACACATTTTGCCGGAAAAAGAATTAAAAACGATTTTATTCGGCACCCTTATTTAAAAAGAGCAGCCACCCAATAGTGGGTGACTGAAAACCTCAAATGCCAGACGGTCATCTCGAGGCTTTCCGTTCAAACACGCTATAGATAAAAAACCATTTAAAACAGGAGGTTCACCTTGACGGGACTCATCATTCTTGGAATTATCATTGCCTGCATCGTCGCCATTGCGGTCATTTACAACAGCCTGGTCACCCGGAAGAACCGTTTTAAAAATGCCTTTGCCCAGATTGACGTCCAGCTCAAACGGCGCTACGACCTGATCCCCAATCTGGTGGAAGTGGTCAAAAAGTATATGCAGCATGAGCGGGAAACCCTGGAAGCCGTCATCGCCGCCCGGAATTCGGCGGTATCCGCCAGCAACCGGGCGTCTGAAAACCCCGGAGACCCGGGAGCCATGCAAAATCTGTCCGCCTCCGAAGGGATGCTTTCCGGAGCGCTGGGCCGACTTTTTGCCCTGTCGGAAAATTATCCGGATCTGAAAGCCAACCAGAACATGGCCCAGCTTCAGGAAGAACTGTCCTCCACGGAAAACCGCATCGCGTTTGCCCGGCAGGCATTTAATGACGCGGTAATGGCCTACAATATTTCCCGGGAGAAATTTCCCGCAAACCTGGTGGCCGGTATGTTCAACTTCACCCCCGCCGAACTGCTGGAATCCACGGAAAGCGCAGAAGAACGGAAGGCCCCGAAAGTCACTTTCTAACACCTAAGTTGAGCGTTTCAAATTTTGAAAAATTTTTTTGAACATCAGGATCAATCCAAACAAAAAACCGCGCTGCTGGTGGCACTCTTCGGGCTGGCGGTGATCGGTATTGTTTTGGCCGTGTATCTGGTCATCATCGGGATTTTCTTTTCCCAGTCCCAGCCGCTGCCACCCGATGCTCCAATCGGAGAAAGTGCCTTCACCTGGTTTGATCCGGATATCTTTTTGGGTGTGATGGGGGCCGTTTTGCTGATTATTATCGGCGGCAGTCTGTTTAAAATTATGGCGTTACGGCGCGGCGGGTCCTATATTGCCGAAAGCCTGGGCGGCCGGCCGGTCAATTCCGCCACCCGTGATCCGGATGAAAAAAAATTCATCAATGTAGTGGAAGAAATGGCAATCGCCGCCGGCATCCCGGTTCCCATGGCCTATGTGCTTGACGGGGAAAAAGGAATTAATGCCTTTGCCGCCGGATACAGCCCGGATGACGCGGTGGTGGCGGTCACCGACGGGTGCCTCCGGCAATTGACAAGAGATGAGCTGCAAGGGGTGGTGGCCCATGAGTTCAGCCATATTTTAAACGGAGACATGCGGCTGAACATCCGGCTGATCGGCATGATCAGCGGTATTCTGATCATTGCGTCCATCGGAAGCATGGTTCTGCGATCCGGTTCCCGGAGCCGGAAAAACGGCATGCCGGCACTGGCTCTCGGATTGTCCTTTATTGCCATCGGTTACATCGGTGTTTTCGTCTCGCGCATTATCCAAAGCGCGGTGTCCCGCCAGCGGGAATATCTGGCCGACGCTTCGGCCGTTCAGTTTACCCGCAATCCGCCGGGGATTGCCAATGCATTAAAAAAGATCGGCGGCTTTTCAAAGGGCTCGAAGATATCGGCTCCCCTGGCATCGGAAACCAGTCATATGTTTTTTGGCCCGGCCATCCGTTCGCTTTTTGCCACTCACCCGCCCATCAAACAGCGTATCCAAAAAATTGATCCGTCATTTAACGGCGACTTTGCCGCAATTCGCGAAAAAGTCCCGCCGGTTTCCCGAAAAGAAACCGCGGCCATGGGATTTGCGGGGTCCGGCAGCAGATTTGAGATTGACCCGGAAAATGTTATAAACAGTACCGGTTCACTGGATGCCGAACATGTGGCGCACAGCGTAAAAATTATGGAATCAATTCCGGTCGACATTCGAAAAGAGCTGAATGACCCCATGGGCGCATCCGCTGTCGTATTTGCCATGCTCCTTGACGCAGACGCCCATGAAAAAAGGCGCCAGCTTGAAGGACTGAGACAGGTCATGCCGGACACGCTCGTCCGGCATGTCTCAATTCTGGACAAAACCGTTCAGACCCTTGATCGTGAAATGAAACTGCCGCTTCTGGATCTGGCGGTTCCCATGCTGCGACGGATGTCGGCTGAGCAGTTACGATCATTTCAGCAGGCAGTTGCCATTCTGGCGGAATCCGACGGCCGGCTCAGTCTGTTTGAATATACGCTGCAGCTTATCATCACCAGCCGCCTGGAGACCGCGTCCCATCCGGCAACGGCAAAACAAAAATTTAAAAGCATTGAACCGCTGATGGAAGAAGCAACTATATTGCTCTCCAAGCTCGCCATTGAAGGGCATGATAACCCGGCAGATGCTGAAAAAGCCTTTATGTTTGCAATAAAAATGATTCCGGCGGCTTCGAAAACATCAGGCGATGCTGGCAGACATCCGCAAATGGTGAACAAACCGTTCCCTGTGGTGGGCAGCGCCATTTCAAACTTTGCGGCATCGTCTCCGGCTGTCAAAAAAACCATACTGGACGCCTGCGCTTACTGTGTGTTGTTTGACCAGACCGTGACCACCAAGGAAGCGGAATTGCTGCGCGCCATTGCCTATGCCCTCAATCTTCCGGTACCCCCGGTCTTAACGAACAAAGGGGGTTCCGGGAAAGGCTGAAAAACCCGGGTCTGTGGGCCAGGTTTTTTGCTTTCCCGTTAAATAATGCCAGGCCGCTTCCATCATCTGCTGGTTGTATCGCCGGATTTGCCCGTTATCCCCGCTCTCTTCTTCTATGATAAACCGCCGAAAATGCCGGGAGCCTTCGGTCATGGTCATGACCACTTCGGCCATATGCGCAGGATCTTTTGCCGCAACTACCTGATGATCCATCAAATACGTAAATTCCCGGACCAGAAATTTTTTCAATCCCCGATACAGTTCCCTGATTTTGTGATGGATTTTTTCATTGCGAAAGCTCACCGCCAGCACGGCAAAAGAACCGGCAACATCAATTTTTTCATAATATTCCCGGCTCCAGAGCGCTTCCAGAAGCCTTTCCAGCCGATCTTCCGGCGTAAGATCCTGTGATTTGAATTTCTTTAGCAGACTGCCGTACGCATCAATGACATAATCGACCAACGCAAGGGTCAGGTTTTCCTTATTTCCGAAATAATGAAGGATCAGACTGGGATGAATTTGCATTTGCTTTGCCACTTTGGCAACAGAGGCGCCTTCAAACCCTTGCGCAAGAATGGTTTTGTAAAATTGCTTTACGATTTTCGGTTTCTGAATGTCTGCGTTTAATCTTTTTTTCATTTTATCATGTGCTACCGGCATTGTGCCAGCGCATCCGTTACTTCTTCCCGGATCAATCCGGCACTTTTTCGCAGAAAACGGTCCAGGGCGGTTTTTGCTTTTTCTCCGCCGATTCTGCCCAACGCCCACGCGCACATGGCCTGCACCCGTTGGTCTTCATTTTCCTCAAATTCGCAAATCAGGTCATCCGTATACATGGGATCACGGGTGTTGCCCATGGCCCGGGAAACATTCATTTTCCATCGCCACAGGTCATCGGCGGACATGTAAAACATGTGGGGCCAGATTTGGGATTCAAAATACGGTTTGTCCATGCGCAGCAGCGCGGACAGGTCAAAGGCACCGGCCTTGGCAGCCACTTTTTCGTTGACCGGCAGATCGGCGGCCAGCCAGGCGGCATTTCGCGGGCAGACATTCTGGCACCGGTCGCAGCCGTAAACATAAATTCCCATGGGTTCCCGCAGTTCCTTCGGGGTCAGGCCGTCGCCGAAATAGGTCAGATAGGAAATACATTTTCGGGGATCAATGGTGCCGTTGCCTTTCAGGGCCCGGGTGGGACAGGCGGCAATACAGGCGTTCCGGCACCAGTCCGGGCATCCCATTTCCAGAGTGGGGTCGCCGGGCGCCAGTTTTTGATTGATCACCACGGCGATGGGCAGGACCCAGGAACTCTGCCGGGCCACGTTATTGGAATAGAACAGGCAGTTTTTGCCGAATGTGCCCATGCCGGCGCGGGCCGCGGCCACCCGGTGGGGCAGATTAAACGGCACTTTAGAATCAATGCCGTTATCCCGCAAAAATCCTCTGAATGCCTTGATGCGCTGGGACAGGCCGTCTTTGGTCACCCGGTCGTCATCCAGGTAACAGCGGCCGAAATGGCCCTCCATGTGCCGGGGATAAGCCTTGCGGAAATAGACTTCCATGAGCACAATCACCGTTTCCGCATCCTTCATGATGGCTTTCGGATCCGTGCCTTTCATTAATTCCAGCCCCACGGTTTCGGCCCAGCCGTATTCCGCCTGCCGGCCTGCTAAAAATTCCCGATGCGTTTCAAAGGGTTCGGCCGTGGTAAACCCCACATCCTCAAACCCGCATTCTTTTGATTTTTGAATAATTTCTTCTTTTGAAATCATTATTTTTCCTCATTAATTTAGGCAGCTGCCATTTAAAAAAATTGAAACAATTAACTGAACGTTCAATTAATTATATCGGCATAATTTTTTCTGTCAATTCAGATTTTTTCCTTTTTTGCGGATTAATTTCTAGATCTTGTTCAATTAGTGCATTTAAAACCTGTAGTTTTGCCTATCTTCCAAGTTTTTCCTTGACAAAAAGATGGTGTTTCCATTTAATACATAGGATTCATTAAGAATTCAAAGTCCAATACAGCGGATTCGTTTCACACAATTTAAAATAAGCAGGTTGACCATGGATGAAGAAAACAAAAGCTATGATGACGACTCGATTTATGAGGAAGATTTTGAAGATAATTTTGAAATAGGTATTCCGATTGACGAGGCTTTAAATTCTCCATCAACTTCTGAATCCGCAGAAAGTGCGCCGGATGACCAGGCGGATCAGGATGACCAGAATGAAGATTCGCCGGACAATCTGATGAGCACGAAAACTGACGAAGAAACAGCTGCCGGACCTGAGACTGAAGAGCCCCAAGGGGAATCTTTTTTCAAAGAGAGTGGCGAACAACAGGAAGCACAAAGTCCGGTCGGGAAATTCGTTGAAAATGATATTCCGGATGAAATACAAATACCGGACCCTTCCGCTTTGGATGAAATCAATGAGCAGCTCAAGGATCTTTCCCGGACGTTTGAAAGCAAATTAAAATATGACGCGCACAAGAACAAAATCATTGATGACCTGCACCAGTCCCTTCAGGAATATCGGGAAGGCCTGGTTAAAAAATATTTACATCGCATTGTCACTGATATAATCAAAATTGTTGATGATATGCGAAAATTCAGCGCACATTATAAAAACCAGTCCGGTTCGGAAAAACAATCGGACGATACGACGGAAAAACTGTATAAATACATTGAAAATATCGCTTCCGACCTTGAAGACCTTTTTGCCTGGGAAGGAGTTACACCGTTTACATGCGACGGAGATGTATTTGACCCTTCCCGCCAGCGGATACTGAAAAAAATCGAAACGGATGATCCGGAAAAGGACAAAACCGTTGCGGAGCGACTGCGGCCCGGTTACGAGTGGGACGGCAAAATAATCCGTCCTGAAATGGTTTCCGCCTATGTCTACCAGGCGAAAGCAACTGCGGAGGATAACAACGACTAATGACGGAAAAAACAAAGCGAATTTTCGGAATCGACCTGGGTACCACTTATTCTTCCATCGCCTATGTCGATGAATTCGGCAAGGCGGTCATCATCCCGAATGCCGAAAATGAACGGGTCACGCCTTCGGTGGTCTTTTTTGACGATGACAGCATTGTCATCGGCGATGTGGCAAAAGAAAGCTCAAAACTGTATCCCAATGAAGTCGTCAGTTTTGTCAAGCGTTCCATGGGAGAGCCCAACTTTATTTTTCTTCATAATTCCGAAGAATACCGGGCTGAAGAAATTTCCGCGTATATTTTAAAAAAACTCGCCCAGGATGCTGAACAGTACCTCGGCGAACCCGTCACCGACGTGGTGATCACCTGTCCCGCCTATTTCGGCATCAATGAACGGGAAGCCACCCGCAAGGCCGGGGAAATCGCCGGCTTTAACGTCCGGCATATTATCAACGAACCCACGGCAGCAGCAGTTGCCTACGGGTCCCTGGATTCAGATAATGACCGGGTGGTGCTGGTGTATGACCTGGGCGGCGGTACTTTTGACATCACCATGATCGATATCCGCAAAGATTCCGTGGAAGTCATCTGCACCGGCGGGGATCACAACCTGGGCGGCAAGGACTGGGACGACCGGATTGTGGCCCATATGGTGGAACTTTTTCAGAATGAAACCGGAACGGACGAAGATATCCTTGATGATCCGGACACATGGCAGGATCTTCAGCTTTCAGCGGAAAAGGCGAAAAAGATTCTAAGCCAGCGCCCCAAAACCCCTATTTCCGTTACCCATGGCGGGGAACGCGTTAAAATGATTGTGGACCGGGAAAAATTTGAAGAAATTACCGAAGATCTGCTGGAAAGAACCATTGAATTTACAAAAGAAATGCTCGAGGAAGCAAAGAATAAAGGCTATAAAAGCTTTGATGAAATTATACTGGTGGGCGGCGCCACCCGGATGCCCCAGATTAAAACCCGGATTGAAGAAAACTTTTCCGTCACCCCCAAGATATTTGATCCGGACGAGGCAGTGGCAAAAGGGGCTGCCATATACGGCTGGAAACTCAGCCTCAACGACGGCCTGATCGAACGATTATCCCAGAAATCGAACAAACCGATTTCACAGATTGATGATATTTCCCAAATGATCGAAAGCAATGAATTGTCCGCCAATGATTTTAAAGAAGCCGCCCAGGATGTGGCCGACAAAACGGGATATACCCTTCCGAGCATTGAACGGTCCATGCTCAAAGTCAAAAATGTGACCAGTAAAAGCTTCGGGGTGGTCGCTCACACCCCCCAGAATACGGAAATTGTATTTAATATCGTATTAAGAAACACCACCGTGCCGATTACCCTGAAAAAGAACTTTTATACCGCAGTGAGCAATCAAAAAACCGTTTTAATCCGTATCATGGAAAGCGAAACCAGCCGGGTGGAAGTTCCGCCGGAACATGCGGTTGAAATCAAAACCGCTGTGTTGAATCTGCCGCCGAATCTGCCGGCTGATCTGCCCATTGAAATTACATTTACGTTGAATGAGGAAGGCCGGCTGCATATTACAGCGCAGGAGACAGCGGAATCGCGACAGATTGACGTGTCCGTGGATACGGCATCCGTTATTGCCGGAGAAGACCTGGAGCGGGCCATCGCCCGATCCCAGAACCTGATTGTCCATTAATCAGCATTTACCGAATTTTCAGTTTTATCCGGCATGTTTTCTGTTTTAACGCCTGTGTTGTTTTTATGCCGGCTCCGATATTTTGTTGCAAAAACCCCCCGAGTGGAAGTACCATGCCAAACTGCCGGAATTTTTTTTCTGTCACAAACAAACACGAAAACCAAATAAATTGAGCAAGATCCATGGAAAGAGAAAATTATTATATCATTCTTGATCTGTCCGTCGACCCGCCGGAAAACGATCAGGAAATAATTAAAAAAGCCATCCAGAATAAGAAAGTGGAGTGGAGCCGGCTCCGCAACCATCCGACCAAAGGCCTCCAGGTTCAAAAATTTATCAACATGATTCCGGATATCGAAAACGTCATGCTTGATGAAAGTGCAAGAGAACAAGAAGCGGCAGCGGCAGCGGAATTTCTTGAAGCAGGTCGTGAAAATAAAATTTCGGAAATCGACGGCCACATCGATATTCTCATGGGCAAAGGATATATCGGCAAAGAAGATATCATCCGGCTGGCTGAAATCCACGGCCTTTCGCAAAACGAGATTAACGACCGGATTGCCGCCAAACAGGACGGCGTATATTCGAGAATTGATCAGCTCATCGGCCTTCGGATGGGAAAGGGGTATATTCTCGAAGCTGAATTGGCGCGGATTGCCAAAAAGCATTCGATGGATGCGGATGAAATTCGCAAACGGATTCGCTGTCCCGTCATAAAAGACGAAAAAGAAGCGGAAAACCTGGCGATCCGGCCACTGGATAAATCCATTGAAAAAAGCATTAACGACAACCTGAAAATTGTCGTTAAAAAATCCCTTTACGACTTCCTGGGCGTGAAAGAAAATGCCGAGCTGGCCCAGCTCCAGGAAAAGGCCGGCAAAAAAAAGAAATCTCTGTCCAACCTCGGTAAAAAAGATGCCGTGGTGACCGCCGGCCTGACCCTGGCGGGTCAGTGCCTGACCATATTTAAAACCAATGAAACCCGGATTGCGTATGATGTCAGTCTGGCCCAGGCCAAGCTGGCATCTTTGGATTCTGATATCAATGTGGCCGCTATCAATAAAAAAATCCGGTATGAATATTTTGACGCCCTGGTGTCCAGGGCCATCGAATTCGGCATGGACCGGGAAGAAGCGGCCGCCTATATCCGGGCCTTTTGTCAGAAAAAGAAATACCGCATTGAAAAAAAGCCCGAAAAAAATCTTCGACGGCCCATTGTCGCCGCCGCAGCCGTTGTCCTCATCCTGGTCGTGATTGCCGGTTATTTTGGATTTTCCAGAATCCATCACCAGAAAGTCCTCAAATCCGAATATCAGCAAGTCATTAAACAAGTTGATGCCCAGCCCGCAGCAGATCAAAAGATCCGCCTGCTGAAAAAGTACATCACCACTCACGATGCAAACGAATACAGCGCAGATGCCCAAAACCGGATCAGCCAAATCGAGACCCGGGTAAGTACTGAAAAATTTAATAATATTTTACAGGCGGCAGAAGAATTAATTGAAACAAAAGATCTCGACAATGCCCTGGTTTTTTTAAATCGTCAGATTGAAAAAGCCGGTGATGCCGATCAGAAGAAAGCCATCCAACAAAAAATCAACCAGGTATCGACCCAGATCGAAAAAAGAGATTATGCCGAACTGACCACTGTGTCTTTGAGCGGCGACCCCGATCAAAAAATCGAAATTTTTCAAAAATATCTCAAAAACCACCCCAATGGAAAAAACAGGGAACAGGTTCAGGCGTTAATCGACGAAATCAGCAATGAATATTTCATCTATGTAAGAAAAATGCTGTCCGTTTATGCAAAACAGGAAAAATGGGAAGATTGTATCCGGTTATGCCAGAGCTATATTGAAATCTATGATAACAGTCATTCGGATCAGCTAAAGCAGCTGCTTCCGGAATATCAGGACAATCTCCGGGATGAAAAAATATTTAAAAATCTGGTTGAAAAAGCCGATCAGCTGGCCCCCCGTTACCAGGCAGCCGTGGGAATCTATCAGGAATATCTGGCAGCTTACCCGGAATCATCCGTCGCGGATAAAGTAAAAAAAGAAATCAACCGGCTGAACAAAAAGATATCCGTTCAAAATGCCGAGCGCGCCGCCAATGCCTTGCGACTGCAACTGGCCGCAACCGGCGGACGGTTTGTTGAAAAGCATTCAGGCGTCATATCAGACACACGGACCGGGCTCATGTGGAGTATGCTGGATTCCGATGCCACAATGACCGGCACCTGCCTTACTTATGAACAGGGACAGGAATATGTTGCCTCTTTAACCGCCGGCGGTTTTACGGACTGGCGCCTGCCGACGCCGGACGAACTGAGGGGCATACTGAAAACATCACCGGCTTATCCGGTTAACGGAAAAAAGAGTTACTGGACATCTGACAGTTATTCAGGCTATTCCGACGGCTGGGAAATCCAGGTGACCACGGTTTCATCACCGGATGCAACGCATTGGGAAACGGTGAGAAGAAATGCCGTGGAATGCGGAACCGCCTGGGCGGTCCGGAAGCCCTGAAGCGGCTTTTTAGCCGGACCCGCTGATTCAGGATTCAGCCGGCGGAAGAAGCGTCAAAAACCGCGTCGTACAGCAACCCGATCACCGGTTCCAGGAATCCGTCCGTATTGATGGTTTTAATAATACGCAGATCATTATGGTCTTTGTCGGAATTGAGCTTTGCGGCTTCATCCTGAATTGAAAGTATCAGCTCTTCGGCATCCACCGCATTTCTGAAAATTCGGGTCAATCCGATTCGCACATTGCTCGATCGTTTGAGGTTCATCATATCCAGGCTCTGGCGAATCATTTTAGCATCAATGGTTTCCAGCTGCTCAATGGCTTTTTCCGCCCGGGCCAGGTCAGACAGGTCATCAGCCACTGCCGCCGCATTATTAACAGGGGCATCGGCTTCTTTTTCAGGCAGCGGTATTTGGGTTTCACCGGCCGCATCTGATCCGAATACGATTGTCTCATGAAAAATAATCGATTCATTTATGCGGATGCCCGCGGTATAGACAAACCGGTTTTTACCGGATGGCGCCTCCGCAAATTCACTGACATCAGCAAAGCTGATTTCTCTGACAAGAAGCCGGCGCAGGGCCCGGATCTCATGACGCCGTTTTTCGGGATCGGTTTCTTTTGTTTCAAACCGGGCTGTGATTGAATTATCATAGGTTTCAACATAGATGTAAACCGATTGACCGGTTTCAAACGTTATCCGGAATGATCCGGATACTTCCATGAGTTCGGCCCGCCCTGCCTGAAAATTTTCCCGAATGAGGGCAACCTTGTCTTCTAAAGTCTGTTTCAATGCAATAACCTATGTTCCGGGTTAATCATTTAAAGACTTCCTGCCATAACAGATTGATGACCGGTTCCAAAAACCCATTGCCGCACGATGATTTCACTTCCTGGAGTTCTGCCCGGTCTCCTGCCGTTAAAATTCTTTTTGCTTCATTCTCAACTGTTTTTTCCAGTTCCGATATTTCCAGGGCACTTCGAAAAATCCGCGTGACTGCCAGCCGGACAGCGCTTGATCTTTTTAACCCCATCATGTCAAGGCTCTGGCGCAAGGTTTTTGAATCCACGGTTTCCAGGTTTTCAAGCGCCTCTTCCGCCAGCGACTTTACCACTTTTATCCTGTTTTCCCGGCCGGACCCGAAATCGAGTTCAAACGCTGCCAGGTCATCGGACGCCGTTTCATCGTCCGGACCCGCAAAACAGACCGGTTCGGGCTTTAACGACGGGTCATCGGCTGATGCGTCTTCATCGATTATTTCAATGGCATCATCATTGATCTCAATCGGGGCATCATGGTCAACGGTTTTCAATTTCAGAACCGACAGATAGATATGTGTCCCGTCGCTTTTCCTGGCCGGGGAGAACGGGGCCACGGTTGCGGTTCCGTTGAGTGCGAAAGAAAGTGAATTATGGGTTGAATCAACATATGTCTGGCGGCTGCGTGAATCCGGATCATCGATTTTCAACCGGGCGCGAATATGTTCCGGGTTGCTCTTGAGGGGAAAAATATCCACAATAAATCCGTTATCGAGCCTTGTCCTCAGGATTCTGTCTTTTTGAACCACTTTCTGCCCTGCGGCCTGCAAGCAATCCTTAATTACCGATACGTTATCTTTAATTTTCTGGTTCATCAGAAAGCCCAAATACGTGTCAAATCCTGCAACCTCCAGTACGGCCTGCGTCAAGGTGACGGCTGAAAATAAACGCTACTTGCCCGAATCGACATAAAACAACGCATTTCCAATTATCGCGCCCGGCCCGGATCATTCTATTTTCCAAGATCCCGGCGATTGCTAATTTCCGCCGATTCCGGCCGACCAGAGATAATAAAATCCGGCACGGTTTAAAAGACTTGTGTCCGGAAGCCCCAGATCAATCAATTGCGGCCTGGCCGCCCCATACCGTGACTGGATATTATATAAATTGTCATCCGGGTATTTGTCACGCCGGTAGACCACCACCCGGCAGTTTTCATCCAGACCGGCTATCGTCTTTGTCCGGGCGACGGCCTCGCCAATATAACCGATTTCATCGATTAATCCAAGCGTTAACGCTTCATCGGCCAGATATATGCGGGCGGTGGAAACATTTTCAACTGCCGCAGCGTCAATTTTCCGGTGCTTGACCACCAGATCCACAAACCGCCTGCCCAGAGAATCCGTCAGGCTTTGAAACATTTTTTCTTCTTCAGCACTCGCCTTTCGAAACGGAGACCCCATATCCTTGTTTTCTCCGGATGTATTTGCCGTGACCCCTACGCCGATTTTCTCCATCAGCTCATAAAATTTAGGCTGCAGAAAAATAACCCCTACCGAACCGGTCACGGACGTAGGATGCGCCATGATAAAATCTGCCGGCAGCGCCATGTAATATCCTCCGGAAGCTGCGACATTCATGATCTCAGCCGTCACCGTAACACCGGTCCGCTCCTTAAATGACTGGATTTCATGATACAGGATATCGCTGGCGGTCACAGATCCGCCGGGGGAATCAATTTTAAACAGCACCGCGCCGATTTCCGGATCCGCTTCGGCCAGTTTCAACTGGGAAACGATATTCTGGACCATGCTGGGTTCATCCACAATCATCCCTTTTTTCGGGATATCCGATATGATGCCATGCACCGGTATCATCAACACCTTTCCCTTCTCCTCTCCTTCCAGAACAAACTCCTTTAAAGGGTCGGTGGCGTCGGTAAACAGCTTAACCGTGGGGAACATGCACCCGTTGAGCATAAAACCGGCAATACATAAAAATATATAAAAAAATTTGACTCGATTCACCGCTCTCCTCCACTTGACATTGTGAAAATCTTTATATTAATACAATACGTGTGATTTAATCTCAAGAACATATCTTCAAAATATCCCGCAAAATTGCTGGATCTTCGGGCAGATCATCAAAGCCGTGAACCAGTCGCTTAAAGTGGACCGGATGCTTTAATCAGTTGAACGAAGAATTATTTTAATTCGGAACAAAAGGCAAGAAAGGGATTGGCCGGGTGTTTTTCCGGAAATAAAACCGGAAACAAAAAAAAGGATTTACGCTGAACGACGCAAATCCTTGTTTTTTTTAATTGGTGGAGCTGAGGGGGCTCGAACCCCTGACCTCATGGCTGCCAGCCATGCGCTCTCCCAGCTGAGCTACAGCCCCGTATGAACAAAAAGCAACCTAATAAAATGCCCTTTTCCTGTCAATAAATATTTTCACTTCTGCCTGTTTCGTCAACCGTTAAATTCTTTTCAAAGCGGATCAATCAAAGAAAAAGAGCTTCAGATCATTGATATTTTATTGATATTTTATTGACAATCCAGGCTCTAAATAATAAAAACATTTAATTTATCAGATCATTTACCGTTAACAAACTTCTAACAATTCGGAAAAGAAAAGACTTTTCTGATTATAACACCATATCTCGGGTCTCAAAGGGGAATTCAATGCTGAATGCAATGCGACAAAATGCCGGTTCCTGGATTATCAAAGTTCTGCTGGGAATCATTGTAGTGGCCTTTACTTTTATGGGCGTCGGATCTTTCAATGCCCGGCAGACGACAAAAGTGGCGACCGTCAATGGGGACACCATTGATGTAAACCAATACCAGCAGGCCTATCGCAGCGTCATTGGAAATCTTCGCGCTCAGTTTGGGGACCGATTGAATGACGAAATGATTAAAATGTTCAATGTCAAACAGCAGGCGCTGGACGGATTGATTGAAACCACCCTGCTGCGTCAGGCAGCGGAAGAAAACGGCATCCGGGTGCCGGATGCGGAACTGGCCCAATCCATCGCACAAATCCCGGCGTTTCAGAATAACGGCGTATTTGACCAGCAGCGCTATAAAATTCTTCTGAGCCAGAACCGGTTAACGCCGGAATCATTTGAAGCCATGCAAAAAGAAGCCATCCTCATGGACCGGCTGCGGTCCCTGATCGTTAAAAATGCAAAAGTATCTGAAGATGAAATCCGCGAGTGGTACAATTGGGAAAACACGTCTGTTGACATTGCCTATGCGGCTTTTAAACCGGCGGCTTTTGAAGATGTTGAAATAACCGACCAGATGATCGAAGAATATTACAATGCCCACAAGGAAGAATATAAAACTCAGCCCAGGGTGCAGGCCCGCTATATCAGATTTGACCCGGAATCCTACACGGACCGGGCTGTGGTTACACCGGCGGAAATCAAACAATATTATGATGCATATCCCGCGGAATTTGAATTACCGGAGACCGTTTCCGCCCGCCATATCCTCTTCAAAGTAGCGGAAGACGCAGATGAAAATGCAGTGGCGGATGCCCGCAAAAAGGCGGCGGACGTTATGGAAAAGGCAAAAGCGGGTGAGGATTTTGCCGAACTGGCAAACTCCTATTCGGAAGGTCCTTCCAAAGACAAAGGCGGACAGCTCGGCGAGTTCAAACGGGATGAAATGGTCAAGCCATTCTCCGACGCGGCATTTTCAATGGCTGTGGGCGACATCAGCGAACCGGTCAGAACCCAGTTCGGATGGCACATCATTAAAGTAGAAGCCCATAACCCGGCATCGACCATGTCTTTGGAGGAAGCCACCCCCCGGATTACCGAAAAGCTAACCGATCAAAAAGCCAGAAACATGGCTTATGATGCGGCGCTGGCACTCTATGACATCACTTTTGACGGCGAAGAACTTGAAAAGAATGCCAAAGACAGTGGTCTGGAGCTGGCGACCACGGATTTTTTCACCAGAAACCAGGGCCCGAAAAATATTGGCAACGCTGCCGCGTTTGCACAAACGGCATTTGACCTGCCCTTGATGGAACTCAGTGATATCACGCAAATCGGTGAATCCTATTATCTGATTCAGGTGATTAACAAAGAAGCCGAAACAATCCCTGAACTGGATGATGTCAAAGAAAAACTCGTCAAAGACGTGAAGCGGGCACAGCAGAAAATCGCTGCTGAACAGGCGGCTGAAAAATTCCTTGAAAAAGCAAAGGCTGCCGGATCTCTTGCCGCAGCAGCTGAAGAAGACCCGGCGGTAAAAGTGAAATCAACCGGTCAGATGAACCGGCAGGCCAGTGTTCCGGGTATCGGCAATGACCAGAAATTAATGGCCGCAGCCTTTAAACTGACGGAAACCAATAAGATAGCAGATGAAGTGATTCAGGCTGAAACCGGATTGTACGTTATCGAGTTAAAAGAAAAAAAGCTCCCTCTGGCGCAGGGACTGAGTGTTGCAAAAAGCAACATTCATGACCGGATCTTATCACAAAAGCAATCCGCGCTTTATAATTCGTGGATCGAGAACCTGCGGGAAAACAGTGAAATCACAGTTTCCAGAGAGTTTTTAAACAACTAAACAACACTTCGTGTGGAAGAAACCGGCAAATATGGGAAAGAAAAAAAATCCGGAAAGAGCGGCGGAAGAAACCATTGTCAAACGCTGTCCGGAATGTTTTGTGCACCTGCCTCTAGATGCCAAAGAGTGCTTTTCATGCCACACCAAAATCGGCAGGGTGGACAAGCACGGAAAAGCCCGCAAAGGCGTCAACTGGATCTCTTATCTGATTTGCATCATATCCTGGGGCATTCTAATTTTTTATATCAAATGGGCGTTTCTGGATTAAGCCTAAGCCCAAAAAGGGACCTTTGGCAATGCCTTGCCAAAGGTCCCTTTTCTTTTTTCCGTGAATCTATGCTGCCATTTATTTTGACAGCATGGCCCGCATCATATCCGCCGTATTTTCCGCATGGTCCGCAATGTTTCCGATAATCTCGGTCAATTTAACCAGATGCTGTACGGCAATGGGATCTTTTTCATACTTAAAGATCTTTTTTATCAGGGAATATTCCGTTTTATCGGCTTCATGCTCCATCTGCCGCAGATTGGTTATAATCTCTTTTACTTTCTGCCGTTGTTTTTCCGAAAAATTCTTAAAATAGATGCGGGCTTCGGCCACCATAATCGTCAGCTCTTCAATGGGTTCGATTACCGCATCGATCAACAGGAACAAATCCTTTTCCGCGTATTCCGGAATCCCGGCATCCGGCCGGAAAGAAAGCCAGTTGATCGCTTCTTTCACCGAATCCAGAACATTGTCCTGTTCCCTTAAATATCTGAATAACTGGAATTTTTCAACCGGCATCATCACACCCTTCGGCAGGTGTCCGCGGATACGGCGCTTGATCGCATCCGCTTCGTTCTCAAAACGGGAGACATCATGCCGGAGGTCTTCAAATGTCTCGCATCGGCTGGATGCATAGCATTCGATGGCCTGCTGAAACGCCCAGGAGCATTCCTTCACTTTCTCGGCATGCTCCTGCAATGCGTCAAATGGAGAAGTGATAAACATTGAAGCAAACGGTATACGCATGTGTGACGCCTCCTTTAAAAGATAAACTCAAAAACATTAAACAAAATCATACAGGTTACCGCGGCTACCGGAACCGTTAACACCCAGTATAACATGATTTTAAATATGATGCTAAAATTAACCGCTTCAATTCCGCGGGCAAGGCCGACGCCCATCACCCCGCCGATGGCGGCATGGGTAGTGGAGACCGGCAGCCCCATTTTAGACGCGATTAAAACGGTGGTTGCGGCTGAAAAATCAACGGCAAACCCCCGGGTGTTGCTCAATGTGGTAATCCGCTCGCCCACCGTTCTGATCACCCGGGAACCGCCCATGGCAATCCCGAAGGCAATCCCGACGCCCCCAAAAAGCAACAGGAAAAAGGGTACCGGCACCGTGGCCCCCACCGAGCCGGTCTTGACCAGAAAATATATGACCGCCAGCGGGCCGATGGCATTTGCCACATCATTGGCCCCCTGGGCCAGGGCCACATAACAGGAGGTGCCGATCTGGATGCGCCTGAAAACATCTTCCGCCCCGCTGTCTTTTTTTCCCCTTAAAAGTCTGTAAATCAGATATTTAAAGGCAAACCCGAGAATTACCGAAACAACCAGCGATATCAGAGAAGCCGCCAGGCCGGAGAGTTCAACTGATTTTCCCAAAGGTGTTTTAAACAAAAAAGACATCACACTGACAAAAACCGCAAGACCGATAAAAAAAGGGGAAAATTTCAGTGCCGCTTCATATGCCCGGTTACCTTTTAACACGAGCTTGACGATCAATTTAAACATGAGAAACCCGATGATCAGACTGAAAACCGGGGAAATAATCCAGCTCAGCACCACCGCGCCCAGCTGAATCCAGTTAACAACGGAAAATCCGCCGGCAACCAGTCCGAATCCGACCATGGCCCCCACAATGGAATGAGTGGTGGAAACCGGTAATGACTTCCAGGTGGCAAACGATACCCATAAGGCTGCGGACAAAAGCGCGGCCAGGGCGCCGATCAGGGCCATATGCGGATCATGGAGCACTTCTGTTGAGATGATGCCTTTTCGAATCGTATTGGTGACATGAGAACCGATAAATGTCGCGCCGACAATATTTAAAATACCGGCGATAAAAATCGCCTGCCGAAGGGTTATGGCCTTGGCGCCGACAGCAGATGCCATGGAATTGGCGACATCGTTTGCACCGATATTCCAGGCCATGTAAAAGCCAATGATAAAACCAAATATGAGAATAGGAAGTTCAGCCGACATCGTTTTACCAATTATTTTATTTATCCATAAGTTAAAATAATAACAATAAGTTAGAACATTAACAACAAAATCGGAAATACAGCTTTCAGCGATGGTGCGGTATTAGCATATGGTTAAAACAACATCAAGGCAAAATCCGGTCAGATCATTCTGTCCCGGGAATTGAACAATTCAAACGGAACCGATTGCCGCCAAAACGGCATATTTGCGGGATTAAAAGCCGGCGCATCCCACGACCCGGAACTTTTTCCGGATGCCACCCCGGATTGACTTTTGCACCGTGCCGTACTAATTCTCTTTTGACATCTTATAAATTGAATTTATTTTAGTGAAACGATTGTTAAAGTTAAATTCCCATAACCCAAAACGGCGAAAACGCTGCTGTCAGGATACACTCATGATGAAACATATCATTTTTCGCAAATTATTTTTCTATGCGCTGCTGCTGATTGCATTTGCCGGCTGCGGCACGGTTTCCCAGACCCCGCCTGCGGCTACCGACACGACCGGCCTTCCGGAACTGTCCGGCGCAGCGCGGCAGGAAGCCATATTCAACCCCACCCGGGACTGGGCCCATGAGGTCAGCGACCTGGAACCGGACCCGGACATTATTTTTAAAGAAATGCCCAACGGGTTCCGATATGTTTTAATGAAAAACAGCCGCCCGGAAAACCGCATCAGCATGCATCTGTATATCCAGGCAGGTTCCATGCATGAAAAAGACCATGAACGCGGTGTGGCCCACTATCTGGAGCACCTGCTGTTCAATGGTTCCGAACATTTTGCCCCCGGCGAACTGGTCAAATATTTCCAGAGCATCGGCATGAAGTTCGGGCCGGATGCCAATGCCAGCACCAGTTTTTACCGAACCGTATATGATATCGACCTGCCGGAAAATGACGAAAAAAGCATCGCAGACGCCCTGCTGGTCCTGTCGGACTATGCGGCCGGGGCCTTGATACGGGAAAACGAAGTGGAAAAGGAACGGCCGGTGATTCTGGCGGAGAAACGGACCCGGGACTCGGTGGGTTACAGAACATTTGAGGAAACATTTGCATTCGAGCTTCCGGATGCCCTGCTTTCCCAACGGCTTCCCATCGGGACCGAGGAAGTGATCAAAAATGCGGACCGTCAGATGCTCAAGTCTTTTTACGATACCTGGTATCGGCCCCAACGGATGATCCTCATTATGGCCGGTGATTTTGACGCGGCAACCGCCGAGCCCCTGATCGAAAAAAGGTTTGCCCATCTGACGGCCAGAGCACCGGCATCGGACTATCCGGATCCCGGCAGCATTGACCATGCCGGCGTTAAACCGTTTTACCATTTTGAACCGGAAGCCGGCAGTACAAGTATCTCCATTGAAACCATCACCGAGAACATCAATCCCCCGGATACCGTGGAACAGCAGGAGAAGGAACTCCATTCGGCCATGGCCAATCACATTGTCAACAAACGGCTGACTGAAATGCTCGATGATCCGAAAACCCCGTTTACCCATGCCATGATCAGCTCGGGAAATTATTTAAATTATCTGCAAGGCGCGGACATCAATGCCGACTGCGCACCGGAAAACTGGCACCAGACCCTGACCGTCATCGAGCAAACCCTGCGCAAGGCTTTGACCTTCGGATTTACCGAAACCGAGGTCGAACTGGCCAAAAAAGCTTTTACCGCGCAGCTGGACAAGGCCGTAAAAGAGGCCCCCACCCGGGAAAGCAGTCACCTGGCCCGACAGATCATTCACAGCCTGAATGCAAGAGATGTGGTTCGGTCCCCGGCGCAGGAAAAAGATCTCAAGGCCCCTATGATTGCATCCGTTTCCGCTGAAACACTGCACCAGGCACTGAAAAATGACTGGGATACCGGCAACCGGCTGATCCTGGTGACGGGCAACGTTGACCTGAACGAGCAGGCCGGGGAGCCCGAAAATCAAATCCTTGAAGCGTATACCGCCAGCAGTAAGGTGCCGGTGGAAGCGCCTGACGAAAAGAACCTGATTGAATTTCCCTACCTGCCGGCACCGGCTCGAAATGGCAAAATTATCCACCGGGAAACGATCCCGGATCTGGGAATCATTCACGTGGCCTTTGAAAACGGGGTCCACTTGAATATCAAGCCCACGGATTTTAAGGCCAATGAGGTAAAAGCGGCCCTGATTTTCGGCGACGGAAAAAAAGCAGAACCCAAAGACCATCCCGGCCTGGGGGATCTTTCCCAAAAAGTGGTTCAGCTGAGCGGCCTGGGCGGGCTGACCCGGGATGAGCTGAAACGGGCGCTCACCGGCAAAAACACCTATGTGCAGTTTCAGGTGGCGGAAGACCATTTTGCCTTTATCGGCAATTCCGTGACCGACGAACTGGCCCTGCTCTTTCAACTATACCATGCCTGTATAAATGATCCGGGTTTCCGGGAGGATGCATATTTGCTGGCGCTGGCCCAATATGCCCAGGAATACGATTCCCTTGCGCATTCCATTCACGGCGGCATGGTTTTCAAAGGTTCCCGGTTTTTAGCCGGCGGCGACACCCGGTTCGGGCTTCCGGACTTTGATGTCTTTAAAAGCAACTCCCTTGCAGATATCCGCAACTGGCTGTCCCTCCCGCTGGCAAGCGCCCCTTTAGAAATTTCCATTACCGGGGATCTGGACCCGGAAGCAGTCATTGCACTGGCATCCCGATACTTTGGCAGCCTGCCGGAACGGACCGCTAAAACCGGTGCCCCGGCGGCAAACGCTGACGACCGGCACCCCAGATTTCCGGCCGGGGACGCATTGACCGTTGCCGTACCCACCGTCATCCCCAAAGGCATGGTGACCCGTGCGTATCTGACCGAAGACTTCCGGGACATTGCCGAAAACCGGCGGCTGTCGGTTCTGTCGGAAGTGTTCAACGACCGCATGCGCATCCGGATCCGGGAAGAAATGGGGGCCAGCTATTCCTCTTATGCGTATAACGACCCGAGCCGGGCATATGAAAATTACGGAACCTTGAATACGGTGGTCCAGGTGGACCCGGATGATACGGACGAAATCATTGCCGAACTGCGGCAGATTGCCGATGAACTGGCAACCCTCGGCATTACGGATGATGAATTGAACCGGGCGGTCGCACCCATTCTTGCGTCCATCAAGGAACGGGTCAAAACCAATACCTACTGGCTGGACAGTGTGCTGAAAAGAGCCAGCCGTTATCCGGCCCAGCTGGACTGGGCCAGGTCGTTTTATGATGATTATGCCGCCGTCACCCGGCAGGAGATCAACGACGTGGCCCGAAAATACCTGGACGATTCAAATGCGGCAACCGTGGTGGTGGTTCCTGAACCATCCACGGGGAAAAATCCGGAAACATCCCCGGGCGACATCACGTCAAAGGAATAGGCAGGCCAAAATCATGATTTGCGCTGAATTTAAAAATTTTGATATTTCAGTCCCGGAAATTCTGGAAGCACTGGGAATCCGGGACCGGCTGGCCGGTATTTCGCGTATTCTGCTCAAACCCAACCTGGTGACATCCCAGCCGCATCCCATCACCACATCACCGGCCTGCTGCCGGGCCGTGGTAAAATATCTCAAATCCTTTACCGATGCCGAAATTGTCATTGCCGAAGGCACGGGTGATCCGTGCATGACGACTTTAGATGTTTTCAAAAAACTGGGCTACCGGAAACTGGCGGATGAAACCGGTGTCGACCTGGTCGACTTAAACACCGCGCCTTTGGAAAAACTGACCCGGGACG
>JAABSL010000076.1 GCA_011390415.1 Desulfobacteraceae bacterium | reverse complement strand
ATGGTCAATGCGTTCTGTTCGGCGGTCATCATGTTTTTGATTTCTCTGACCCAGGATGCCCGGATTCATAATATTATGTTCTGGCTGATGGGCGATTTGTCGTCCGGCGGCAAAAACGAAGCCGTGCTGATGGCCATGATGCTGATTCCCTGTTTTGCGGTGATTTTCTGGTTTTCCAATTCCATGAATCTTTTGCTGATGGGCAAAGAGATGGCCCACTCCATGGGGGTTAATGTTGCGCTGGTCACAGTGTCTCTGTTGATGATTTCTTCGTTCATGGTAAGCGTGACCGTCTGCTACTGCGGGCTGGTGGCGTTTGTCGGTCTGGTGATTCCCCACCTGCTCCGGCTGCTGTTTGGCGCGGACCATCGGGTCCTGGTTCCGGCCTGCATATTCGGCGGAGGCGCGTATCTGGTGCTGTGTGACCTGTTGGCGCGGACCCTGCCCCACCAGGGGGAAATGCCGGCTGGCGTTATCACGGCTCTGGTCGGGGCGCCGGTGTTCATCTTTTTGTTAAAAAGGGCTCGGTGATGGAAGCAATATCCATTTGCGCGAAAAATCTGGTCCATGCCTATGACGGAGAGATGGTACTGGATAACCTCTCCTTTACCGTGAACAAAGGAGAGATTTTTATTGTGATCGGTCCCAACGGGTCCGGCAAAACCACGTTGATGAAAATTATTGCGGGCCTGATGAAACTTCAGGACGGTGATCTGGAGATCTGCGGCAAACCGATACAAAAGATCAAACGAAAAATGCTTGCCCGGCAAATTGCCTTTGTCCCCCAGCAGGTGCCCACGGATTTTCCGTTTGTGGTGCAGGACGTGGTTTTGTTCGGCCGGGCCCCGCACTTAGGGACGTTTGGGCTGGAGTCGGAAGCAGATTTCCGCCTTGCGGCCCGGGCCATGAAATTTACGGAAACCGCGCATCTGGCGCGGCGGCGATTGAATCAATTGAGCGGGGGCGAGTGCCAGCGGGTGTTTATCGCCCGGGCCATCTGTCAGGCACCCGACATTATCGTGCTGGATGAACCCACTGCTTCTCTGGATATCGCCCATCAGCTGCGGATTATGGATATGATGGAAAAAATGAAGCAGGAAAAAGATATCACAGTGGTGATGGTTTCCCATGATATGAATCTTGCCGCCATGTATGCCGACACCCTGATGCTGATCAGTGCCGGGCGGCAGGTCCGGGTCGGGTCCCCCGGGGAGGTGCTGACATACGATACCCTTGAATCGGTTTACGGGTGTCCGCTGCTCGTGGACGAAAACCCCCTGGACAATCTGCCCCGGGTGACGCCGGTGCCGGGACGGTATATCAAAGGGTTGTCCGGTTGACAGGTTTAGTAAACAGTCTTTATGCGGCTGTGTTGCAATGGGATTCCCAGCGGCCGCAATAATTGAAATATCATAAGGGTTTGGGGATGGCACCATATAAAATAATGTCTATGACCTGACATAATGTTTTTGACGAAGAATAACCGCCGGGGAACTCCCATTGCAACACGACCGAGAGGCACTGGTTTTCATGGAAAAAGGGAGCAAACTGTTTGAGCGGCGGTGAATCCGGGCTCATGAAGTTTCAGCCATATGTTATTGAAATCAGCAATCATGGCTTTCTAAACGCTTTAGCGAGTTTTTGATCCCGCCATGAAAACCAATGCATCGAGGAAAAAGTGTTGCAGGGTGGGTTCTTTTGTTACTTTTCTTGCCCATCAAGAAAAGTAAAAGAGAAAAACAGTTTTGCTATCTGTGAATTTGAATGAAACAGCGCCCCTATTTATTCCCAACCAATTTTTCAAGGTTCGTCCGTGCAAACTCAATGGACGGATCAATGCTGAGCGCGATCTGGTAGTAGGCAATGGCGTTGTCCGTCTCCCCCATGTCGCGATAGTTGGATGCAATGTTGGCATAGTCGATGGCAGACGACGGATTTAAGGCAAGAACCTGTTTAAAACACGCAATCGCTTTTTCGTGCTGTTTCAGCATAAAATAGCAAAAACCCATCAGATTATAAATATCTGTCCTTTCCCGGTCATAGGCCTCTCCTTTTTTAAGCACTTCCAGGGCGGCGGTGTAATCGCCCATATCTTTCAGGCAGACACCCATGTAAGAATAAATACCGGCAATATCCTGCCGGTCCGGATTAAGTTCAAGCGCCTGGCTGAAATACCGGTAGGCAGTTTCCGGATTTGCCATGGCCAGATGACAGGTGCCGAGATAAAATTTGATGTAATAGGTGCCCGGCAGGGTCTTTTCAATTTCGGTGAGCCGGTCAAACGCCTTTTCCGGGGAATTTTTCTCAACAATCAGTTTGCAGGAGAACATGCCCACACTGGTTCCCGCGGCCCGCTCCCGAAAATGCGCACCGGGTATCATAGAGTAGAAGGCGGGGATGCCCAGATCCGGATGGGTGGTTTCAACCGTGATGACGTCAAATCCTCTTCTGGAGAGCTCCGACAAACAGTTTTCCACTTCAATTTTAATATTTTTATTTGAAATATCGGGTAGTTGATTTATATTTACCTGTTCGCTGGGGTGGGTGATGTATCGGGCCTCTTCAATAGCGCTGTATTTCGGCAGGCCGCTGGCCACATAGTTGGAACCGGTATTAAAATCACCGGCCAACTGGGCGGTTTCACTCAACGCCCGGCTGAATGCCTTTTCCGGATCCGGGCAGGTCCCGGCAGTCCAGACAATTTCGCTTTTTCCCGGAAACGTGGATGGGTCATACGCCATTACGCCCACTGTGGGAATGCCCATTCCCATGGTAAAATCAGACGCATAAAGGTGAATCCCGTTTTTACGGTATTGTTCAAGCATGCGGACGACCGCGGGATCCGTGGCGGATTCCGGTCGGATGCCGGGAATTATTTTTTTTTCACGACAGACAATGGCCGACACATGACGTTCCACAATCTCACAGATTCCCTGGCAAAGTGCTTCTTCCGTGCAATTGCCGGCAGATGTGCCGTTAAATTCATTGATGGTGAAAAACCAGTCAAACGGTACCAGCATTTGTTTATGGGTGGTCAGGTTATATCCCCAGGTCCATTTCATGGGGATATTGAAAAATATTTCCCGGGTTTTGGCCAGATCGTCTGAGTCGTCGTGTACGGATTTTGCGATCATATCAAACGGCATGGCCCGGTCTTTGAGGTTTTGGTACGTATCGATGATGAAATTTTGCGGTGTTGCGGCAAAATTGTAAAAACTGTACCGCTCCACCAGTTCCATGACCGCGCTGGTTTCGGCCTGAACCGGTGTGGCCCCTTTGCCCATCTGTTTGGTGGTGCCGGTCATGCGGGCGGCATCTTCGCCGCACACGCTGAAATAAACCGGAATATCCAGTCGTCCGTTATCGATGCGCACGGTTTCTTCGAGAATGTTCAGATCCAGGCGGTTGAATTTTTCCTTGACGGTTTTCAGTGTCTGGTCCGGGGCAATAATCTTGTCCTGATCCTCGGTAAAGGTTTTGACGGCATCTTTTAAGGTTATTTTGTAATCCATTTCTGTTTCTTTAAATTCCGACTTAGTATTTTTTAAAATTTTTTTTGTAAATGACTGGCTACAGATATCTTTTTTGATTTAAAATAACAAGTCCGAATATTGAACAAAGAATCAGGCAGTTATCCGGTTAAGGCCTGTCAGGGCCTATCGTTTGGGCCATCCGCATTTTCCTTCCGATTCTTAAAATCATTTTAATGCCGCTTAAATCTCTTCAAAAATTCGCGTCATCCCCCGTGATCCTTAAATTGAAATGGTATTCAACCGCATGGATTTCTCTTGCATTCGTAAATATGTATATTTATAGTAAACATAATTTACCGATGCGAACATACCATGCACCCGCAAGAGGAGGAATTATTCATGCCAATGAACATAGGGGGTTTCCTTTCCAAACGCGCAAGACTGAGTCCGAATAAAGAAGCGCTGGTCCTGGGTGATGTCCGGCTTAATTACGAACAGATGAACCGGCGATGCAATCAATTCGTGAATTCTCTGAAGAGTCTCGGCATCGCATATGGAGACCGGGTAGCGATTCTGGCGTTGAACGAACCGGAATATTTTGATCTGTATTTCGGACTGGGAAAGGTCGGCGCCATCATGGTTCCCATTAATCACCGGCTGGCCGGACCTGAAATCCAATACATCATCAATGACTGTCAGGCCAAGGTGCTGGTTTTCGGACCGGAATTTGCCGCTGTGGTGGAAAGTATCCGCAAGGATCTGCCGTGTGATCATTTTATTGCAATCATGGACTCGCCGCCGGAATTTGCCCGTTCTTATAAGGCGCTTACCGCGGATGCGCCGGAAACCGAACCGGTGATTACCTGCGGCGGGGATGACACCCTGACTATCCTTTATACTTCCGGCACTACCGGCAAGCCAAAGGGCGCGGAGCTGACCCATGACGGTTATTTCGGCACGTCGGTGACGCTTAAATCCACATTCGGGGATATCGGAGAAGTGCTGCTCATGCCGCTGCCCCTGTTCCATATCGGTGCACTGGCACCGGTTCCCATGTGCGTGCATTTCGGCATAAAAATGGTTTTTCAGCGCGCGTTTGATCCCAAAAACTTTCTGGAACTCCTTCAAACAGAAAATATCACCTGGTTCGGGTCTGTTCCCCAGATTCTCATGTTTTTGCGTCAGATTCCGGGATATGACAAAATGGACTGGAGCAAGGTGCAGATGGCACTGGTGTATGCCGCCCCGGTGCCGGTATCCCTGATCAAAGATTTTGCGGCATCCGGCATTGAGGTCCGCCAGCTCTATGGCATGACCGAATGCACGGGACCTGCCACGGTGATCGACGGTGAAAATGCGATCAAAAAAGCCGGTTCCTGCGGCCCTCCGTTTTTTCACAATGAAATCCGGGTGGTGGATATGGAAGGCAATGACGTGGGAGCCGATGAATTGGGTGAGGTGCTGGTTTCCGGAACCAATCTGATGAAGGGCTACTGGAATCGTCCGGAGGCCACGGCCGAAGCCCTGAAGGACGGATGGCTGCATTCGGGCGACATGGGTAAAATGGATGCGGACGGGTTTTTATATATCATGGACCGCAAAAAAGACATGATTATCTCGGGCGGAGAAAATATTTATCCGGCTGAAATCGAGGATTTATTGCTCAGCAATCCCAAAATTGCCGATACCGGGGTTATCGGATGTCCGGATGAAAAATGGGGAGAAGCAGTCAAGGCGGTGGTGGTGCTGAAAGAAGGTGAAAGCCTGACGGCTGAAGAATTGATCGAATGGAGCCGGGGAAAAATCGCCGGCTTTAAAATACCCAAAAAAATTGAATTCACTGATGAGATTCCCCGCACGCCTACCGGCAAGATTCTCAAACGGGTGCTTCGGGACCAGTTCAACCAATAATTTTTTGTATTATGAGGAAAGGGGGTGAGGCCGTCGGAGATACGCGATTCAATCAATTTTCAAGCATGAACAGATGACTTAAATAGGATGATTAACTTACGGAGGAGGGTTCATGAAAAAATTTATCTTACAAACAGCCGTTGCGCTGTTATCGATTGCAGTGTTATCTTCAATGGCATTTGCTGCGACAGACACGGATTCGGATCTGGACGTCGAGCTGCAAAAAGACGTGCTGATGGGGCCGGGCCAGGTAATGATTGAGACCAAGAGTGATATTCTGATGAGCTACGGCGCCCGGGCGCGTATTATTCCCACCAGTGAAACGGACTGGGATTTCGGCCTGACCGATGATTTAGGAAGTATGCAGCTGCTGGGCGGGGCGTTAACGCAAAATTTCTTCAAAAATCACATCACGGAAACCGGCTGGATCAACAACAACTATATCCGCAGTGAAGTTCAGCTTTACTACACGGCCATGCCCAGGGACAAGATGTGGAGTTTTTACGCGGCCCTGGAATATGATCGGCCTCTGGAAAATTCTACTGTAGATGACCGCGGGGGAAAAGACCAGTTTTCCAGCAATTTTGGCCTGGAACGGCTCCACGGCACATTCAAGCTCCCCTACAACATGCGTCTGCATGCGGGCTATGATATCTGGGGCGTGGATGTGATTGACGCCGCAGGTCTGGTTTATGGCGACGACAACCCGGGGTTCTGGGTTACCGGCGACTATGATAAGTGGAGCTTTAACGTGGGATATTTCAAACTGCTGGAAAACAACTTCCAGGTGAACGCAAATGAATTGAAAGACCTGGAAGACAGCGACCGGGATCTCTATGG
>JAABSL010000075.1 GCA_011390415.1 Desulfobacteraceae bacterium | reverse complement strand
GGCCTTTGACGGGCCGGTGGACGAATTTGAAGCATCTCTGCAATCCCTTGGCCAGAAAGACGTTCCCGCCCTGTTCTGGACGGCGAGTTCCTGGCTGAGCTGGGCCGGGTTGAATGTGGATGATCCGGAAATTTTTCTGGCCCTGCCCAAAATCAAGGTCATGCTAAAACGCTGCATTGAACTGGATGAAACATACAAGTATGGCATTGCCCACACGGTGCTCGGTGTTTTGTATGCCACCCGGCCGGTGGCCCATGGCGGCAAACCGGAACTGGCCAAAGCGGAATTTGATCGGGCATTTGCGCTTTCGGACCGCAAAATGCTGGTCTTCCAGTTGATGTACGCCAAATACTATGCCTATCAGATCCAGGACCGGGAATTGTTTGTTAGTACTTTAACTGAAGTGATCAACGCACCTGACGATCTCCTGCCGGCAATGGGATTTGTCAATGCAGCATCCAGAAAAAAGGCTGAAAAACTGTTAAATGATGTCGATATGATCTTTTAGGAAAGGCAAAATGATGATGAAAAAAATAAATTTCAAACAGCTGCTTGTTCTTATCGTTGTCCTGCTGGTCTCAGCGCCGGTGTTTGCGGAAAAAGCGCCTAAAATTCTGTTCAAAATGGCCACGATTGCGCCCCGGGGTTCTTTTATGATGGAGCAGATAGATAAAATGGATGCGGAAATCAGGGCGCAGACCAACAATGAAGTCGGCATCAAACTCTATTACGGCAGTGTCCAGGGAGATGAAAAAGAAGTTTTGAGTAAAATCCGGCTGGGCCAGCTTCACGGCGGCACCTTTACCGGCAGTGGCCTGGGGCGGATCGTTCCGGAAGTCCGGGTGACGGAAATGCCCTATGTGTTTATGAATTATGATGAAGTCGAGTATGTGCGCAAAAAACTCAGGCCGTACATGAACCAGCGGTTTAAGGAAGAGGGCTATATCGTGCTGGGATGGAATGAAATCGGTTTTGTGTATACGTTTTCACAAGAACCCATTACCTCCCTGGAAAGTGCCCAGGCCCGGAAATGGTGGCAGTGGGAAGATGATCCCCTGAGCAAGGCCATGTTCGACGCCTTTGGAATTACGCCGGTGCCCCTGTCTTTTACCGATGTCATGACCTCGCTGTCCACCCGGCTTATTGATACCGCGAGCATCACGCCCTACGGTGCCGTGGCCTTTCACTGGTTTGACCGGTTCGATTATATGAGTGAATATCCGGTCACCAATGTTCAGGGTGCCACCATTGTATCCAAAAGAATATGGAACAAAGTGTCCCCGGAAAGCCAGGAAAAAATATTAAAGATCTGTCAGCCGTATTTTGACCGCCTGAGTGAAAAAAGCCGGGAACAGGACAAGAAATCAATTGAAGTCCTGAAAAAATCCGGAATTGAGATTGTCCGGTTCGATCCGGAAAGCGGCACCCTGGAATTTGTGTTTGAAACATCGAAAAAAGCCCGGGAAAATCTGGTCGGGAAATTATACTCACGGGAACTCCTGGACCAAACCCTGTCATTGCTTGAAGAATACCGGAAAGCGCATCCGGGCAGCATGATTGAAAAGGTGGAATAGGAAAAATTATGCAATGCCTCAAATGTGGAAATGATTTTGATAATCTGTATGAATGCCCCTTATGTGCAGAGGTGTGGCGGAAAAGCGGGCGGTTTAACCGGATTTTTACAAAGATCGAAGATTTTCTCATTGCGTTGTTTTTAGGCACCATGGTGCTGATGGTGATGATGCAGATTCTCATGAGAAATCTCTTCCAGTCCGGGATTCTCGGCAGCGATGATCTGATTCGTCACCTGGTGCTGTGGATCGCCTTTTTCGGTGCCGGCATTGCCACGCGGAGCAAATCCCATGTAAAAATTGATGTGGTCACGAATTTTGTCAGAAAAGACAGGCAAAAATATCTCGACGTTATTGTCAGCCTTTTTTCTTCAATTGTTTGTGCCATTCTGATGGTTGCCGCCTGTCAGTTTGTGTATATCGAATTTCAGGCCGGGGCACATTCTCAGTTTTTAAATCTGCCGGTATGGATCATGGAAATTGTCATGCCGGCGGGGTATCTGATCATCACCATTCGGTTTGCCCATAACTTTTTTACCGGCATACGGGATATTTTCAGGGAGAAAACACATTGATTGCAGCTCTGATCGGAGTCATTGTCCTGATGGCCCTTGTGGGGGCGCCGGTATTTGTGGTGATTTCCGCCTTTGCCATGGTGGGATTTTATTTTACGGATATCCCGTTTGCCGCCCTGGTCGTTGATATGTATAACAAATTTGCCAATAATCCGGTGCTGTATACGATTCCGTTGTTTACCTTTGCCGGGTTTATTCTGGCCGAAAGCCGGGCCTCTGTCCGTATTGTCAATTTTTCCCGGGCCATTCTGGGCTGGCTGCCCGGGGGATTTGCGATTGTGGCGCTGGCGGCCTGCGCTTTTTTTACCGCATTTACCGGCGCGTCCGGCGTGACGATCATCGCCCTGGGCGGTCTTTTGTATCCGGCCCTGATCAAGGAAAAATATCCCGAACGCTTTTCATTGGGGCTGATGACCTCTTCCGGCAGCCTGGGACTGCTGTTTCCGCCGAGTCTGCCCATAATTATTTTCGGTGTTATCGGAGAAACCAGCATCAATCAGTTGTTTGCAGCCGGCCTGGTACCCGGCGTGCTGCTGATAGTGCTCCTGGGCACCTACAGCACCTTTGTGGGGTTCCGGTCCGAGGTGGTCAAGGAAAAAATTTCGCTCAAACAAATTATTCACACAACGAATGCGGCCAAGTGGGAGCTGATCATTCCGGTGATTGTGGCTGCCGGCATTTACGGCGGGTATGTGACATTGGGCGAAATGGCCACCCTGATTGTGCTTTACTCTCTGATCATAGAGGTACTGATTCACAGGGAAATCAAAATCAGGCATCTGTCGGTGATTATGAATCAGAGCATGGTGCTGGTGGGCGGTATCCTGATTATCATGGGGGCGGCGCTGGCATTGACCAACTACATGATTGACGCCCAGGTGCCGATGGCTATTCTGGAATCCATGCAGTCGCTGATTACCTCCAAGTGGGTGTTTCTTATCGGTTTGAATATCTTCCTGCTGATTGTGGGATGCATCATGGATATTTATTCCGCGCTGCTGGTGGTGGTTCCCCTGATTATGCCCATTGCCGTGAGTTACGGGATTGACCCGGTGCATCTGGGGATCATCTTTCTGACAAATATGGAAATCGGCTATTCCACCCCGCCGGTGGGCATGAATCTGTTTATTGCCTCCTTCCGGTTCAACAAACCGGTGCTGGATCTTTACCGGGCCGCCGTACCTTTTTTGATTATTCTCTTAATCGGCTTGATGCTGATCACCTATATTCCGGAACTGAGTCTCGGACTGGTCCAGCGGTTCGGAATTCAGTAATCTTTAATCTGAAAGTAATTATGGCACGACGCAAACGATTTTCAATCGAAGATATACTCGAAGCCGCATTCCAGGTGGTCCGCAAAAGCGGCATCGAACACCTGACCGCCCGGGCCATTGCGCAGGAGTTGAAATCTTCTACCATGCCGATTTACACCTGCGTCAATTCCATGCGGGAAGTTGAAGAATCCGTGGTGAAACGGGCCTGGGAGATCCTGCAGGGTTACCAGGCCAGATCCTGGACCGGGGATGTCTTTATTGATATGGGGCTGGGATATGTGTTGTTTTCAAAAGAGGAAAAATATCTTTTTAAATGCATCCATGCCGAAACCTATGAAGACATCAATACCCGGTACAGTGAAAAAAATTTTGAAAACAGTCTGCAAAAACTGGCGGACAATCCCATGTTTAAAAATTTATCCCAAAAGATGGCTGAAAAGATTCTTTTTCACGGGTTTTTGTTCAGCCACGGGTTCGCCAGCCTTTTAAACAGCGGGATGAGCACGGATGTCCGCTCCCTGCGATCTGAAAAAGCAATTGTTGAATTGTTCAAGGAAGCCTCGGAATTCGCGTGGCAGGGCCTGAAGTCTGCCATGGATTGATGATGGGCTGATTTTTTTCAGAAATCCTTACAAATATCTGCTTCTCCGGCTTTTTGTGAATTGATAAACTATCAGGATGATAAAAAGTCGATTTCTCCGTCCTTGTGTGATCATTTTGAGCATTTAAATTTGACAGCTTTCTGAGAAGCATATAAACTCGATTCATCTTCCGGTACAGCGTTTTGGGCGTAACCAAATCCACAAGCGCCTTTTTCATCGGGGTAAAACCACAGCCTTTTTTGTCTGGCAGCGTATTGACCTTTAACGAAAGGATCGTGAAAATGCACGTCGGAATTCTTGCGGTTTTTGCCTTTATTCCCATACTCGTGGCCCTGGTACTGATGGTTGGCATGCGCTGGCCGGCAACCCGGGCCATGCCCCTGGCCTGGCTGGCGTCTGCGGCGGCAGGTGTGTTTGTCTGGAAAATGGATCTGATTGTTGTGGCGGCCTCCACACTTCAGGGGGTTGCCAGTGCGGTCACCGTGCTGCTCATTGTTTTCGGCGCCCTGTTGATTTTATACACTCTTTCCGAGAGCGGCGGCATGGAGACCATCAATTATGGTTTCCACGGGATCTCCACGGACCGGAGAGTGCAGGTTATTATTATCGCCTTTATCTTTGAGGCCTTTCTCGAAGGGGCGGCCGGTTTCGGCACCCCTGCGGCCATTGCCGGACCGCTTTTGATGAGCCTTGGGTTTCCCGCCCTGGCGGCCGTTCTGGTGGCCCTTATCTTAAACAGCATACCCGTCACTTTCGGGGCCGTTGGCACACCCATCTGGTTTGGCCTGAAGAATCTGTCATACAAAGTCGAGGCAGCCATCGCAGAGACCGGTCCCGGCATCGGATTTTCAGACATGGACGGATTCTATATGCTCATCGGCAAGTGGGCCTCTGTGTTTCATTCGGTCATGGCCTTTATCCTGCCAATTTTTATTGTCTGCTTCATGACCCGTCTGTTTGGCCGCAACAGGTCCTGGAAGGAGGGCTTTGCCGTCTGGAAATTTTCAGTATTTGCCTCAACCGCTTTTGTTGTCCCTTTTCTCGTCTCCGCTTTTTTTATCGGAGAGGAGTTTCCCGCACTTATCGGAGGGCTTGTGGGCCTGCCGGTGGTGCTTTTTGCTGCCCGGAGGAAATGGTTTCTGCCGGAAGCGTCATGGGATTTCGGCCCCCAGTCTGAATGGGATGCGGAATGGACCGGAGAAATCGCCACGGAATCAGACATCTCCTTTAAACCGCAAATGAGCCAGGTGCGCGCCTGGATGCCTTACGTGCTCATCGGCCTGATTCTGGTCCTTACAAGAATTCAGTTTCTGCCGCTTTCAGGCTGGGTTAAGGCCTGGAGTATCGGCGTCCGGGATATTCTGGGCCAGTCCGGCATTGATTATTCCCTTGAACCGCTTTACAATCCGGGCATCGTTCCCTTTGCACTTGTTGCAGTATTTACAGTATTTCTTCATCGCATGCCCGCCCAAAAAGTCAAAGATGCGTGGACCCAGGCATTTAAACGAATGAAAAACCCTACCATTGCATTGGTTTTTGCGGTCGCCCTGGTCCAGATTTTCAAAAATTCCAGCCTCAATCCCTTAGGTTATGCGTCCATGCCCCTTTCAATGGCACAGGCCGTGGCTGCGGTTACCCAAGGCTCATGGCCCTTGTTTGCCGCCTTTGTGGGCGCCCTGGGATCTTTTATCACCGGAAGCAACACGGTCTCAGATCTGCTTTTTGCTGAATTCCAGTACGATATTGCAACCGCCCTTGAGCTGCCCCGGCAGATTATCGTGGCCCTGCAGACAGTCGGCGGGGCCATGGGAAACATGGTTTGCATCCACAATATTGTCGCCGCATCGGCCACTGTGGGCCTGGTTGGCATGGAGGGCCTGATTTTAAGGCGAAATGTATTGCCTTTGCTGGTTTACGGTGCAGTGGTGGGTTCAATGGGAATGGTGTTTGCCTATCTTATTTTTCCCGGGGCTTTTTAATAAACCCGAATACCAAAATATGCAGAAAGGGTTGATCAATGATGGATAAAAACCTGGTCCGCCAGTTTGAAAAGATTGCAGGGGCGGGCAATGTCATGGCGGAAGAAGCCGACCGTCATGCGTATGCCTATGATTCCGCTGTATTGGATCCGGTGGTCCCGGCCCTTGTGGTCAGGCCCGGGACCATAGAGCAGCTTGGCCTGATCGTGGCCCTGTGCAATGAAAACGGTACGCCCCTGACCGTGCGCGGGTCAGGCACCAATCTGAGCGGAGGCACCATACCCACCGGCACGGATTCCGTGGTGGTGGTCA
>JAABSL010000074.1 GCA_011390415.1 Desulfobacteraceae bacterium | reverse complement strand
ATCAGGGCCGGGGCATTGGTTTTGGATATCCGGCCGTCCAGCCGCCCCAGCAGCGGCAGCGAAATTCCGGCCACCAGACCCCCCATGAGCGCCCGGCGCGTAATATCGGTTTTTGCCCGTTTTTGGGAAAATCCCTTAAAGCGAAAGGCAAGGGCATCTTCTTTACAGACCGCGGTGCAGTTAAAGCATAACAGGCATTCCGTGTTCTGCCATGTCTGGCCCGGTTCCGGGGATGCGGCCCCCTGGCAGGTTTTGGCGCAGGCACCGCAGCGGGTGCATTTATCTTCGTTTTTTTGCAGGGTCAGAAGGGTAAACCGCGAAAAGATGCCGAGCAGCGCTCCCAGCGGACAGAGAAACCGGCACCAGAAACGGGGCACGATACGGTTTAAAAACAAAATAAGTAAAAACAGGATGCCGATAAACCAGCCGGTGGCAAAGGCCTTGTTTTCATACCCGAAGACGGGGGCGGCCACCGCTTCCAGGCCGTATCCCAGATAATTGAACATCTTGATGTCGCTGTAGGCCAGGGCTTCAAAAAAATCCCGCAACCCGATGCCGATGGCCGGAAAAACAGCGGTGGAAAGACTTCGGAACAAAAACGCAATAGGATCTAAAAATCCCGCATAATTGACGCCCACAGCAGCTGCGGCCAGAATGACGATCAGGAGAAAATATTTGATCCGCCGATGGGGGCTTGTGCGGTTTGCCTTGATCTGATCCCGGCCTTTTTGGGCCGGCCGGACCGCGCCGGTCATGTGATGCAGCGTGCCGAACGGGCAGATAAAGGAACAAAAAAACCGGCCCAGCAGAATGGTTGCCGCAATCAGTAAAATGGCCCATGCAAAGCCTTCGATCCACTGGCGTGCAGAGAGCATGGAAGACAGCCAGATCAGGGGATCAAGCTCAAAGAAGAAAGTCACCGGTCCCTTGATCTGAATTTCCTGAACCTGTTCAAACGTGGGTGAATAATCCAGGTAAACATCCTGAGGCAGTTTGGTGATGGTCAGCAGATAAACAAACAGGCAGAGAAAAAAAGCCTGACAAATGCGCCGGAGCCAGACCAGGTGTTTTATTTTCAAATCGTCACCAGGTCCTGTTTAAACTGTTTCAAATCCATGCTGCCCAGTCCCCACTTATCAGCCAGACGGATAAAGCTGATATCCTCCGGCTTTTCGTCAAACAGGCCCGCGCCTTTTGCATCCGCGCCGACCGGATCTGTCGCAAGGATCAGCCGGTTCGCCACCCGGACATCCGAGGGACTGCCGCCGGACGGACCGTTTGAAACCATGATCCGGGTGGCGTCGATCAGGGTTAGATGCGGTTTGAAAAATTGCGCCAGGTCGACAATAGACTGGTGAATATCCTGATGCAGGGCACTGCGCCGACCGTCCACGCCGCCGATCCAGTTTTTCATGCCCAGGGTCAGCTTGCTCAAACCGTGAACCTTGGCCACCGGCAGATTGATAACCTTGTCCGCCTCCACCAGGGGGGTAAACACCGGCCAGACATCTAAGCGATTGCCGTGCAGGTTCATCTTCCGCATCATGGAGGATCGGGGGTGAATCAGGTCGGCACCGGTTGTCTGGGCTACCCGGCCCGCGCCGGTGATGGAAAAACATCGCCCGGCATCGTGAATGGTATTGTCGGCAATGCGGACTTTAGCCGCCCCGGCCTCCTGGCAGAGTTCGATCACCGCCTCCATGACTTCGGGATTGGTGGTGGCGGCCAGAGCCGGTTCCCGGGCCCAGGAAATATTGACCTTGAGGACCACGACATCGCCCTTGGAGACAAAGCGATTCATTCCGCCGGCTTTTTCAAATACGGCGCGGGTCAGTTCCCTCACGGAATACCCGGAACTTTGACCGTGTCCTTCTATGATCCATTTTTCGGGTGTATCCGCGGCGTTTACGATTTTTGACACAACAGAAACCGGCAGACATCCGGCAGCGACAATCCCGCCGGAAATTTTGCAGATCTTTTTTAATGATTCTCTGCGGGTCATGGGCTGGTTTTTCATGGCGGTACCTCCATTATATTGAAAGAGGAAAGCATCGGCTGAATTTGGCATTTAATTCAGGTTTACCGGTAAATATAAGTCTAACGGGGTTCCATTGTCAAGGTAAAGGCGACTTTTTGTCATGGCAAATAGCTGAAAAACCAAAGTATTTGTTCCTGAATTCATTTTTATAGTCATTGCTGAACGCTTCAACATCCCACTTTCTTTTTGAAAGCAGATAGCGGTATTGATCTTTTAGGACATAGGTCTGTGCATTATGTGTTTTCGCGTCTTCCGTGGTTACACGGACCAGGGTTCGAAGGTAATAATCGCCTTCAAAGATATCCAGTTTGCTGATGCTCTGTTCATCCACGTCCAAATAGACCATGCCGTATGTCGTATGGCCGGGAGAGGCGATAATTCCGGGATACACCTCATTTTTGATACAGAATCGCGCATACCCCGGCAGACAGGCTTCATGACCGGGCAGGTGCCGACCGGTCACAGAGGCAAAAATCGAGGGTACCATCAATGTGCCATAGGTAAAAAGATCCATGTCAATAATCCGTCATCAATTTTTCGGTTGATCCGTTCACATGCAGAGAAAGGATTATTTGACGATTAATTGCAAATTCAATACCATTTATTATGAAATCATCGGGCTTGCAGCCCCGCAAGCAATTCTTAAGGCTTCCGCTCCCAAAAGACACGGTAAGCAAATTGGTGAAAAATGACAAAAATGTATATAACCTGCAAGCAGATGACAAAAAAGTAATTTGGTTATTCAATGCACTTGTATAAGAAAAGTGGATAACCAGAAAAAATAATTTCGCGCAGAGGCAGAGGCTCAGGTGTCAGGGAAGGCTTCGCGCACCCTGACCTACGGCAAAGGTGTCTTTCCCGTAGGTCACGGTGTCCCGTCCGTTTGGGACTCCCTGACTTAGTTTTCTTGGGAAACAATGATTTTTAAAATGGATTCTGGTATGATACTTGAATTATTCATAAGTAAACACCATTCAGCAGATTTCCGGAAATAGGTTGAATTTATGCAAAAAGATCACAGTCATATTTTGGAAGACATACTGGAAACCATCACCGCATCGGAAACTCCGGAACAGTCTTTAGATCATATTGTGCGGATGGTTTCCGAACGTTTTCATATCGACGTCTGTTCGGTATACGGATACAATCCTTACGGCAATACCCTGTTTTTAAGGGCAACGGTGGGGCTGAGCCGCGAATCGGTTGGCGCTATCGAGATGGATGTCGATGAAGGGCTGACCGGTCTGGTGATTGAAACCATGGCCCCGGTGTTTATCGTTAACCCGTCATCCCACCCCAGATATAAATATTATGCCCAAAGCGGTGAAGAAGTTTACCGGACATATCTTGGCGTGCCGCTGATCTATCATAAAAAAGTGCTCGGCGCGCTGGTCGTTCAGACTTTAGCCGAAGAAGGAATTGCCAGGTCCGACATCGGGCTGTTTAAAAATATCGCCAGCCAGATTGCCGCAACCATCGCATTTACAAATCTTCAGGAAGATCGAAAACGGCTGGATGTTGCAAAACCGGCAAGAAGGGACCGGAGCCGTGCAGATTCCGAAAAATCACCCCTGGAGCAGAATCATTTGCGGGGAGAAGGGGTTTCAGACCGGGCCGCGTTCGGTTATGCGCATTTCATGTTTGAAACCATTGATTTTGATCATGTTCATCTGACTGAAGTCACGGAGGTGAATTCGGAAATCAATCGTCTGGAGCGGGCCTTTAAAACCGCCAAAAACCAGATAAAGCAGGTGGCTGAAAAAGCGCGGAAAATATCGGATCAGGAAAAAACAATTATCGACGCTCACCTGATGTTTCTGGCGGACAAATCATTGAGAAAGAAAATAATTGCCAAAATAAACAGCGGTCAGAATGCCGAATATGCCTTAAAGCAGGTGATTCTGGAGTATGTGAATATGTTCAAAGCCATGGATGACCCCTATCTGAGTGAGCGGTATTCCGATATACTGGATATCGGCCGCCGGGTGCTGGGCAATCTTGCGGGCATCAACGAAGCCTCCGATCAGGCATTCACACGAGACACGATTCTTGTTGCGTCGGATATTTCCCCGGTGGATCTGCTGGCGATCCGTCAGCCGAACCTCAAGGGGATCGTGCTGTCCAAAGGCGGGCGCACATCCCATACGGTGATCATGGCAAAATCCCTTGAAATTCCGATAGTGATCGGTGTGGAAGAAGTGTTTGAAAATGTCCGGGCCAATGATTTTTTAATTGTCGACGGAGTGTCCGGGCTTGTCTATGCCAATCCCACCCCTGAAATCCGGGAGGAATATGAACGGCGGCAGGCGGAAAGCCGGAAGCACCTGAAAAAACTGGAAGCGCTGAGGGATCTGCCGGCGGTGACCAAAGACGGTTTTTCAGTTCATCTGGGCGCCAACATCGGTCTGTTGTCGGACCTCATGCTGGCCCGGCAATACGGGGCCGACCATATCGGCCTGTACCGCACGGAATTTCCGTTTCTGCTCCGAAAATCCTTTCCTTCGGAAGACGAGCAGACAGATCTCTACACCCGGGCCCTCGAAAAGGCGGAGAACCGCTCGGTCACCATCCGGACCTTTGATGTGGGCGGGGATAAATTTTTATCCTACCTGGATTATCCCAGAGAGGACAATCCTTTTCTCGGATGGCGGTCCATCCGGCTGAGCCTGGACCTCGAAGATGTGTTCCGGACCCAGATCCGTGCCATCCTCAGGGCATCGGCCTTCGGCAAAACCCGGATGCTGTTTCCCATGATAACGGAAATCGAAGAGACACGACGTATTGTGCAGCTGGTTGCCGAAGAGAAAGCAGGGCTGGATGACGATGCCATTGACTATGATAAAAATATTGAACTGGGCATTATGGTGGAAGTCCCGGCCGCCGTACCCATTCTGGACCGGCTGCTCCGGTATGTGGATTTTGTGAATATCGGCACCAACGACCTGATGCAGTATCTCCTGGCCGTGGACCGGAACAATAAGAAAGTGGCTGACCGCTTTAATGTGCTGCATCCGTCCGTGATTTCAACCATTGCCCAGATTGTGTCCGTATGCAACCGGTTTGAAAAGCAGGTCTGCATTTGCGGGGAGGCTGCCGGGGTTACGGAAAGCATTTTTTTGTTTATCGGCATGGGCGCGGACCATATCAGCATGGTGCCGTCGGCCATCCCCGCAGCCAAACAGTTTCTCCGGTCGGTGAATCAGGCGGATGCAAAAATGGCTTTGACAACGTGCCTTGACATGGAAGATGCCGGAGAGATTGCCGCATATCTGAAAAAAATACTGCCGGTACCGGTGAAATAAGGCATAATAGAAAAGGGCGGCATTTTAAAAAATGCCGCCCTTTGTTAAACAATCAAAACAGCCCTCAGTTCCCAATGACCATTGCCACCTGATCCTTCATTTTCAAGTGGCAATCCTTTGTTGAAACCATCAAAACAACGGGTGCCGGGATCAGGAGAGGTCGAAGCGGTCCAGGTTCATTACTTTGTTCCACGCAGCGACGAAGTCATGCACGAATTTTTGCTGGGCGTCCCCGGCGCCGTATACTTCAGCAATGGCACGTAGCTGGGAGTTCGAACCAAAGATGAGGTCGATACGGGAGCCGGTCCACTTGAGCTCGCCACTGTCGCGATCGCGACCTTCGAACAGGTCTTTGTCTTCTGCGGTTGCCTTCCATGTTGTACCCGTGTCCAGCAGGTTAACGAAGAAGTCATTTGTAAGTGTTTCAGGCTGCTTTGTGAAAACGCCGTACCCGGTCTGTCCGAAGTTGGCGTTCAAAACGCGCATGCCGCCGATGAGCACCGTCATTTCTGGAGCCGTCAACGTCAGCAGCTGCGCGCGATCCAACAGCAGTTCTTCCGCCGGTACGGAAAATTTGCTTTTGAGGTAATTTCGAAAGCCGTCCGCAACTGGCTCAAGTACGTCAAACGCCTCCACGTCGGTTTGCTCCTGTGTTGCATCCGTGCGTCCCGGGGTGAAGGGAACGGTCACATCATGCCCGGCATTTTTGGCGGCCTGCTCGACCCCGGCGCAACCGGCCAGAACAATCAGATCCGCAAGCGAAACCTTCTTGCCGCCGGATTGGGCATTGTTGAACGTCTCCCGGATTCCCTCATAGGTCTGCAGCACCGTCGCAAGCTGCTCAGGCTGGTTGACTTTCCAATCTTTTTGGGGAGCAAGGCGGATGCGCGCACCATTGGCGCCGCCGCGCTTGTCGGAACCCCGGAACGTCGATGCCGACGCCCAGGCGGTCGAAACCAGTTCTGAGACCGGCAGGCCGGATAAAAGTACCTTTTCCTTGAGATCAGCGATGTCCTGGGCATCA
>JAABSL010000073.1 GCA_011390415.1 Desulfobacteraceae bacterium | reverse complement strand
CTTGTCTCTGTGAACTCTGTGTTCTCTGTGGTGGTTTTTTATTCGTCGATGTTATCTCACAGGAATAATACTTCCCGAGTACAAAACTGCTTCCGTAGTTCCTTTTTTAATCCGCAAACCGCCGTCTTCGGCAAGGCCCAGAATTACGGCTTTAAAAATATCCTCTTTTGCCCGCCGGATGAGTACAGTTTTGCCGACCCATGCCATCTGCCTCTCAATCAGGTGAACAAACTCTGCCGGCGTCAGTGTTTGAATCAGACGTTCAAACAGGGATTTGCCTTTCTCCGTCAGGGCCGTCCACAGGCAAAGCGGTGTCATTTCAAAACCCTGGTCTGCCAGGTGGGTGGCGGTAACGGCAAATTCCTCCCGCAACCGGCTGTCTTCGGGCGCGAATGAGACATTAAGGCCGATACCTGTCAGGATATGCCCGTCCCTTTTTTCCACCAGAATGCCGCCGAACTTTCGATTGTTGATCAGCAGGTCGTTGGGCCATTTGATCTGTACCGGCACATTTAATTCTTTAAAAATTCGGGCAAAAATAAATCCGGCCATCAGCGGCAGCAAAGCGGTCCATTCGGTTTCGGGCTTCCCTGAAAATTCCGGCAGGGGCCAGCGCCAGGAAGCATGTATGTTGCCTGCCGGCGATACCCAACGGCGATTTTGCTGTCCGCGGCCCGCGGTCTGGTCAACGGCAATCACCGAATCCCATATGCCGAATTGTTGATTTTCAATAAAATGCCAGGCCGCGTCCATGGTTGATGTGCAGTGCCCGCACACAAGAATTGATGGCCCGTCGCCTGCCTGCGGTGACTGCCATGCATAAAAACCTGTCGTATCCGGGCCTTTCCCAAATTGAGGGACGTGAATCCGGGTCCAGGGGCCAAAACGTTTAACGTCTGCCGCCCATCCGGCACTGGTTCGGGCAATGGTTTCCGGATCAGCAGCGGTAAGCAGATCCGGCTGTTCAAAATCAAGTATCAACACACGGCTTGTCATGGGTTCGGTTAAATACAATTTAAAATTATAATGAATTTAATTCATATCCAAATGCCGGACACAAAAATAATAATTTTGACAAAAACGTATAATTTATAGATTTTTGTTTAGGTCTGTCAAGAAAAATGTAATTATCTAAGGCCCTAATTTTATGGATATTTTGGTTTTAAAAAGCGCTTCGCCGGCAAAGCCGTATTTCTGATGCTGGAACAGGTTGATTATATAATAGAAAAAGTTTAATGTTTAAATTTTCACGGTACTATCGTATATCGGATTTTAAATAATTTCGGTAAAAGGAACATTCTATGTCAGAAGTAAAAACTGAAAAACTGGCGGTGTTAATTGACGCGGACAATGCCCAGCCGTCCATTGTGGAAGGGCTGATGGCGGAAATCGCAAAATACGGGACCGCCAATGTTAAGCGGATTTACGGGGACTGGACCGCGCCGGGCTTAAGGGGATGGAAAGAGGTGCTGCTCAACTATTCCATTCAGCCCATCCAGCAGTTCGGATATACCACCGGCAAAAACGCCACGGACAGCGCCATGATCATTGACGCCATGGACCTGCTGTATGCCGGAAAATTTGACGGGTTCTGCATTGTTTCCAGTGACAGTGACTTTACCAAGCTGGCCTCCCGCATCAGGGAAGCCGGTTTAATCGTTTACGGTTTTGGCGAGAAGAAAACGCCGGAACCCTTTGTGGCGGCCTGCGACAAGTTCATTTTCACGGAAGTGCTGCGTTTTAAAGATGATGACGACGTTGAGAAAATTAATCGGAAATCAACGGCTGAATTAAAACGGGACACCAAACTGGTGAGCCTGCTCCGGAATGCAGTGGACGCTTCATCGGATGACAGTGGCTGGGCACATCTGGCAGCGGTTGGCAGCAATATCGTCAAACAGTCTTCCGAGTTTGACCCGCGAAATTACGGATACAAAAAACTGGGGGGCCTGATCGCCGCCACCAAGTTGTTTCAGATCGAGGAACGGTCGGTGGGCGCGGGCGGATCAAAGGCAATTTATTTAAAAGACACCCGGAAGAAATAATAAAATTAGAATCGGAAAAAATATATGAGATACGAAGGACAGATTTTCAGACCATTCAGCGAAGCCAACAGCTATCTGCTTCAGTGCACCATCGGCTGTTCCCACAACCAGTGCACCTTTTGCGGTATGTACAAGGACAGAAAATACCGGGTGCGGAGCCTGGAAGAGATAAAAGAAGACATCCGGATGGCAAAAACGCAATATGGCGACCTGGAAAAGGTTTTTTTGTGCGATGGCGATGCCGTGGCCATTGAAACCGATGCGCTGCTTGAAATTTTACATACCCTATACCGGACATTCCCATCCCTGCGGCATGTGGGCACCTATGTCGGCCCCCAGAGCACGCTGGCCAAAACCATGTCCGAACTCGCCGCACTGCGCGCCGCCGGGCTGACCAAAGCCTATTTAGGCGTGGAGACCGGCGACGACCGGCTGCTGGCGGAAATCAAGAAAGGGGTCACCGCGGCCCAGATGCTCGAAGCCGGTCAGCATCTGGTGAATGCGGACATCAACCTGTCTTCCATGGTGCTTTTGGGAATCGCCGGAAAAGGCAAACGGGCTGCGGAACATGCCATTGCTACTGCGGAAATCACCAACAAAATGAAACCCCGGTATCTGGCGGCCCTGACCACCACGCCGGTGCCCGGAACGGTCCTGTATCACAAGGTCCAAAAAGGCGAGTTTGAGATGCCGGATCCGTTTGACACTCTTGAAGAAATGAAGCTGATGTTTGAAAACATCACCATTGACAATTTAAAGTTTGTCGGCGTCCATGCGTCCAATTATCTGCCCGTCAGCGGCACGCTCCAGAAAGATAAATCAAAAATGCTGGATGCGGTGAATGCCGTTCTTGAGACAAGAGACCGGGACGCGCTGCGGTCGGAGCAGATGAGGGGCCTTTAACCGGCTGAATAACAATTAGTTAAACAGATCATCGGCAGATCAACGGTGAAGATGAGAAAAAATCACCTTGACATTGAAGGATCGGGTAATTAATTTATTCGGTGATTATTTTAAATACTTTCAGGTTATTGTTCATGAGACTTTTTTTGACCCAAAAGCGCGTTTTCTTTCCGACCCTGGCTGCGATACTGATCTTTTGCCTGATCGCACCGCAGTTTATCCAGGCCTGCGGATGTGCGTGTGACTATGGGAAAAATGAGAAGAAACCGGTAAAGGCCGAAAATGTCAGGGTATCCACCGTTGCGCCGTTGCCTGACGCCTGCTGCACCGACGGGTGCAGTGAAAAATCGTCCGGTCATGATCTGAACAATGATATCGGCGTTGATTCTTCCGGCGGATCAAATCCAATCTGCTGCTGCGAAACCGACTCCGGTCAAAAAACTCTGGTTGCGCCTGTCATTCCCACGGATGCCCCGCGGTCCCAGTTTACGGAACTCAGATACCAGCAGGCCGGTCTTTCGGCTTCCCTGCCGGATCTGCATTATATCAACAACGGTTCCTTGCCCGATTTTTGCAGGGACATCACCCCCACATCACCCCATATTGCCTCCACTGTTCTTTTGATTTGATCCCCTTCTTTTTTTAATTTCAGCGTTTTTCTTTTTTTTATGTTTACCCGTATCAGACGCCCATGTCGGGTTTTATAAGTCACTCAGCAACCGCTGCGTTCAGGCGATACGGAAGAAATTATCGATCATACACTGTTTCTCCGTGATCTTTGCGCGCTTTGCGGTTGATAAACCAATGGCGACCGTTGCGCCTGTTTTTTGCTTTTTTTTGCGGCACGTTCGCTCTTTTTTGAAAGGAAATTAATATGAAATCAAAATATTTCGTATCCCGTTGTTCTGTTTGTTTTTTTGTTCTGGCGTTTGCCTTCATGACGTTCGGATTAAATATATCCGCTGCACGGGCGGAACTGCGCCTGGGAGTTGACATCCCGGAAGACGAACCAGTGGTCAAACTGGAATCCGTGATTGAAAATTCTGCCGCCTATGACGGAAAAACCATTGTCATGAAAGGACTGGTGTCCGGCCAGTGCGCGTCCCTGTGCGAGTTTTTTTTCCGGGACGGCCTCCATACCGCCACGATTTATCCCCAGGGATTTAAATTCCCGAAGCTGAAACGGAATAAACCCGTCACCATTTACACCCAGGTTATCAGCGGTGAGGAGAATGTTGTTTTTTCCGCCCTGGGCCTGAAAATGGAATAGGAGAGGACTATGTCGTTTACCAAAGTTGCCATCAGTAATCTCCGGCGCAATCCGGTGCGCAGCCTGCTCACCGGATTAAGCCTGGCGGTATCCGCCGCCACCTTGAGCGTGGTCCTGTCCCTGGACAAGGGATACACCGATGCCGTCACCAATGACCTGGTCAACAAGACCGGGGTCCATATGTATATCACCAAGGAAGGATGCCCCATTGAAGCCGCGTCCGTCATTGCCCAGGGAGGCTTAAGTCCGCTGTATGTGGATGAATCCATCGTGGCCCGGCTGAAAAAAATACCGGAACTGGACGCGGTGATGCCGTTTAAACTGTTTGCCGTTACCACGGACGACGGCACCCGGACGGATATTTTTATGGGCATTACGGATGCGGTGGGAAAAATCAAACCTGACTGGCGATATACTGCCGGCGGGTGGTTTGCGGCCCCGGATTCCGTGATTCTGGGGGCGGAAATGGCCCGCATCGAAAACCTCGATATCGGGGATCGCATGTATGTGGAGCATTTTGACGCGGAATTTGTCATATCCGGGATTCTGGCCCGCAATTACGGTCAGGATGACGGCACATTTTTCATGCCCCTGGCCACGGCCCAGGCCCTGGTAGGCCGGGAGGGGAAGCTTTCCGCCGTGGCCCTGAAACTATCTGATATTTCCGCCATGGATACGGTGCGCAACCGGATCCGGGCCTCCATGCCGGCGGATTATTTTGTCATCGGGTCCCGGGAGCTCAGCGACGGAATCCTCCAGTTTTTCAGCTCCACCCGGGCCATCATGTTTGTCATGGTGGGGGTGGCGTTTCTTATTTCCGTTTTCGGTATTGTCAACACCATGCTCATGGCCGTTTTGGAGCGGCGCCGGGAAATTGCTTACCTCAAGTGCGTGGGGGCCGGCAAGTATGACCTGATTCGCCTGATTTCCCTTGAAACTGCGGCTATCGCCGTAGCGGGCAGCGCGGTGGGGGCGCTCATCGGTATGATCCTGAGTCCGGTGTCCGGTCATCTGCTGCGTCAGTTCCTGGTGGCCTATATTCCATCAGGCGCCATCGCCCGGCCGGACCCGGTCATTGCCCTTGCTGCTTTTGCCGTATGCACCCTGATCGGTATGGCCTGTTCCCTGTATCCTGCCCTGAGGGCCGCAAAAATTGTTCCCATGGAGGTGTTGAGAAATGAATAATGGTCATATTATTGAGCTGGAGAATGTCTCCAAGAATTATCAGCGGGGCCCGGAAACCGTTCATGCGGTGAAAAATGTGTCCCTGTCCGTGTCGTCGGGTGAGTATGTCGCCGTGATCGGGCCGTCCGGGTCCGGCAAAACCACGCTGATGAATATCATCGGATGTCTCGACCATCCGTCGGACGGCCGGGTAATGATAAACGGCCGGGAAATTCAGGATGAAAATGAATCCGGCCTGACCCGGCTGCGCCAGACCTCCATCGGGTTCGTGTTTCAGCAGTTTTTTCTGATCCCGACCTTAAACGTGATTGAAAACGTAACCCTGCCGGCTTTGTTTGCCGGGCACAAGCCCAACGGCCGGGGCCGGGATCTGCTTGAAAAGGTGGGACTGGCAAACCGGATGCATCATTTGCCGGGTCAGCTTTCCGGTGGAGAAATGCAGCGGGTGGCCATTGCCCGGAGTCTGGTCAATGCGCCTCCCATTCTTCTGGCGGATGAACCTACGGGCAACCTGGACTCGAAAAACGCCGGCATGATCATGGATCTTTTCGGAAAGCTGAATGCCGACGGGGTCACAGTGGTAATGGTCACACACAATACCGACATCGTCAAACGCTGTAACCGGACCGTGCATATCGAAGACGGGGTCATCAGGCAGTAGGGTGAGGTTTCGGGTGTCAGGTGTCGGGAAAAGTGTGCAAATGTCATTTCCCGGTGCCGGCCCTTAAATGCAGGGGAAGGGTTTATCCCCTCCCTAAAAGAATAACCATAAAAAAACATTTCGCACAGAGGCGCAGGGACGCGGAGAATTCAGAAAAAGATTTTCTCTGTGGCCCCTGTGTTCTCCGTGGTGAAAAAAAATAATGAAAACTATTATATCAAAAGGCATCGGTCGGATTATTATTGTTGTGGTGGTTCTGGCACTTACCCTGCCGGTAACTGCCATTGCCGCCTGGAACCTGTCCGCAGATGCCGACTTAAGGTATCTGTGGGAGGACTGGAA
>JAABSL010000072.1 GCA_011390415.1 Desulfobacteraceae bacterium | reverse complement strand
ATGCGACCGAGGCAGAAGCCTTTTATAAAATTCAACATAGAAAAAGTTTTTACACCCGTCGCACGGTCAAAAAAAAAACAAAACAAAAATCACGGTCATAAATACTGTTCACGTTAAGGGTAATTTACGCGATTCGTTTTTGCATGTCAAGGTGTAATGCCTTATTTTTCAGGGCCAACGCATGTAAATATTCTGAAGTCCCTATGGCATTTGTTATGTGTGCTTGTCATCTGAACACGACGGCCTCCAAATAATCCGTATCCATAGCTGCATTTAATCTTTTTGATTTCACACTACCCTTAAACGTTTTATTATTCCGCAACAAATTCAAGGCAATGTGCCGTATTGCAGCAAAATTCTCCGGTGCTGAACCTTTTCTTATCCTGCTTTCATCTTCCCGAAAGGCAATATCTAATACCCAGTGAACTGAATTCTCTATCCCCCAGTGACTTCTGACAGCATTGCCAAATTTTTCGGCATTACATTCAAGACTTGATATGTAATAACGCTTCTCATGGCTGCTCTCACCTTTGATCTCACGGATGCTTTCCACCATGCCAAGGCTTTTTAACCCGGGCCAATTCTCTTTGCCTTGCAGCCAGTCAATATCAGAAGTCATTACATACTTGCGCGTTTCAATCCGGCCGTGATCGCCGTCTACCGTCGTATGTTCATCAAATGCATACCCTTCTTTTTGCATCCTTTCCATTTGGTTGAAAAATATCTCGGTATCACTATAGAGCGCTTTATGGTTTTCTTTCACCGCAAGAATGTAATCCCCGTCTTTATCAATTATTGTTTTGGCAATCTTTTTTTGAGTACCCATCGCATCTATGGTTATAATGCATCCGGATATATCAAGCAGTTTCAAAAGATAAGGAATCGCTGTGATCTCATTTGATTTCTCCTTAGTCTTCAGTTGACCAAGAACTACTTGATTAGACGATGCCCAGGCGCTAATCATATGAATGGCTTTTTTATCATTTGATTTATCATGAGAACGTCTCAAGGTTTTGCCATCTATTGCGATGACCTGGCCTTTGGTCCGTTCTGTTACGGACTCAATCCATTGTTTAAAACTATTTTGAAACTCATTGGGATTCATCCGTTCAAATATTCTGCCGAATGTATCATGTGACGGTATCCCACGCGGCAGTTCCAAAAATTTTAAAAGCCATTTTTTACGTTTTTTACCAAAGTTTTCTATTTGTTCATACGTGTCAGCTCCGGCAATTACGCCACAAATTGCAATGATGATAACATCTATCAATTTATGAAGCTTGTTATGATGCCGGTGATCCTCAATTTTTTCAAAAAATGAATCTATGGATTTTTTTTGCATTGGCAACTCCCTAGTTTTGTTACCCTGTGTTCGACAGCGGTAGGTTCATGAAATCTCTAAATGCCCGTCAATAAAGGGATACAGCAATCCTTAAAAATGGCGTAGTGCCTACAAAATCAGAGGGGGTTAAGGGGTTCCAGTGAAGGACTTTACTCGCTTTGGAATAGATATTTTTAATTTTTTCAAGATATTGCGCTGAGCTTGAGTCGGTTCGGTGTATTGTAGTACATGCCCATCTTTATGCAAAAATTCTCCCAAATGAAGACGTTCCAGCTCAGCCCGGGCTTTGGGCCAGGTCATGCCGGTCTCCAGCTCTGTGACCCGCACCAGTAGCAAGGCGAGCCAGCAAAGCATAACATGGGCACGGATGCGGTCAGACCGGGTGTGGTACACCGGTCTGAGGGACAGGGTTGACTTCAGAGTCCGGAAGGCCCTTTCAACTTCCATGAGCTGTTTATACCCTAAAGCAACATCCTCGGCAGACAGACTTTTGTCACTGGTGCTCAACAAATATTTGCCATCCAGCTTTTCCGCCTTCTTGACCTTGGTCTTATCCACTGTCAGTTTACCGGACTTCATTTCTTTAAGATATCTGCTCATGCCCCGGTCCATGCCCCATCATAAACCCCAAGACCTTATTCTGCCCCACGCAGCGCTCCTGTTCTGTGTTTACCAGCCGGCCAATCATAACCCTTCGTGGATCCGCACCCGGGCTTGTACGAGCCTCGGTACCATGGTCAAACCATCGGCACCTACTTTCTTTGTCAGGTCCGCAGCAACTCCATTATAAACGCAGGAATATTCACCATGCTGCATTCGTTACAGACAAAACTGCTGCCGGGTTATCTGTTCCTCTTCTTTTCCTGTTTTTCCTGCTTTTTTTCTTTCGCTGTTTTTTGTGGTTTTTTCTTTACAGCTTTTTTGGTATCTTCTGATTTGGACATTTGATCTACCTTCCTTATTTATGTTGAATTTTTGTATGATATCACCCACCTCGGACTAACACAAACAATAAGACGTATGGTCACGGAGAAAAGAATACAGACAAAAGCGCTCACAAAACAACTTCAAGCCGGAATATTTTTATTGTTCTTCCACCACTTGTAGCTTTCCCACGGCATTGAACAACACGCCGGATCTGATCAAGCATGGCCAGGTAGCTCTGAAGCAGATTTTCCAGAAGGGCAGAGAATACACAAAGGCCGGGATAATCTTTTTGAACCTGACCGTGATGGATGCTTCCAGCAGGACCTGTTTGATACAACAGACAGGACCCGGCCGGCAAAGGTCATGCAGGCTATGGATCGGATCAACACTCGGATGGGCTCGAATACATTGAGATACATTGCTGCAGGGCTCTCTGTGGAAAAGCCCTCGGAGACGGCGTTTAATTACCGGACGGCTACGTATACGACTGACTGGCGGCAGCTGTCGGTTGTGGGGGCTTGATTGAAAGGTATTTCCAAAATGGGAAATTGAATAATCTTATTATTTACGCGGTTCAAGGTCTATCTTATGGACAGGAATGCCAATGGAAAATGTCGTCATGATATTGGTATCATTGCCTTCTTCATCTTCGTTGATATCGGCATATAAATCCGAAAAGTACTACCGTCTCCCGGTATACTGTCCACAGTAAGACAGCCGCCATGGTTTTTGACAAATTCCATGACAAGAGGCAATCCCATTCCGCGGCCAGTGAATTTTGTGGTAAAAAATGGATCAAATATCTTTTCCATATTCTTGGTTGCAATCCCGCAGCCGGTGTCTGATACTTCCAGGCAGGCATAGGAAATATCTTTGGGTTTCCAGCCCGCCAGAATGCACTTTTCAATAGGTACATCCCCCGGGGAAACCGCTTTAACGCTCAGATTGACTGTGCCCGGATTGCCGGAAAGAGATTCCCATGCATTGGTGAACAAACTGGTCAGAATCTGATGTATCTGGTCTTTGTCAGCATGAATGATGGGGCCGGAATCAGGAAAATTAGTGTTAAGAACGATTTCTTTAGCGATGTCAGGCTGCCCATTACCACCGTGAGCTGGTTGTTGAAATGGTGGGCAACGGCACCTGCCATACGGCGCAGGCATTCATCCTTGTGTTTACGTTCCGCCTGTTTGCGTTCAGTGATATCACTGAGCACCATGCGACAGGCTGGACCACCCTCTTCGCCGGCCGCAAAAATGGAATCCAGGCACACCCACAATAATGTGCCATCATTTTTCACCATGCGCAGCTCGCTTCTCTGAGGTTCTTTGGATGTAAACAGCTGGCTGTGGTGTAAATTAAAAATATCCTGGTCTTCTTTACAGATGAGCTGAAAAAATTTCTGGCCGGTCAATTGTTTTTTATGCCTGCCCAATAAGGTTGCAATTGTGCGGTTGGCTGCAAGAATACGCATGTTTTTGCCAAGCGTCATATAGCCTGCCGGGGCCAGATCATAAAAGTCCGATAATTTTGCCTGTGCAGCATTTTTTTCTGCCCGGGCACTTCTCAGTTCTTTCTTTAGCATATCCAGCTCGATCTGGTTTACCCGCAGTTCGTTAAAGCCCTCATAAATAATTGCAAGCGGAAGAGAAGACAGGTTTTTAGGTTCCTGGACAGCTTTTTTCAGGGTCTGGATTTCAGCAGTTTGCCGCAGTGCCATGGCATTTTTGTATCGGTTTTTTTCCATAATTTGTCTTCTTCCTTTCAATAAGCGGGCATTTTCCATTATTGCACCACCCGCAGTTGACCGCATTTCCCGGGGATCAGTTTGCCCACCGTAAGCCCTTGGGACAGGGCATGGCAGGATGCAATGGGAAACAATGCAGCATACCCGTTTTGACCTTTATCCTTGGGAAGAACAGCACAATGTGGGGCCTGGTGATGAAATCTCACAAGTGCTGCAAAACTTTCAGAAAGCGCAGGCGGATTGTCATACCGTACGACAATTACACCGGTAGTATATCCGGGAAGTGCTGTAAGGCCGCTTTCAACCATATCCAATGCATCAGGAATTCCATTATCTACTGTGATGCACACAGGATAACCTGATAAAACTGCTCCGATTTCCCATTGTTCCTCATTTACCACAATAGCGATGTCATCGATCCCGGAAGGGGCAAGTACGTTCATTTTTGGGTACCGCCATGTTAAAGGGTTGGCTGCACATTCAAATCATCATGTATGCTGTCACATATATACAGCAACAATGGTACCAATGCGGTTTTCAGGATCAAAATCATTTGACTGCTGGCCATATTTAATAAAATTTTATATAATTTCAATATGTTGAATAAAAAAAACGAAAGAAGGGCATAAGGCTTTGCCCATTTGGACCGGGCACGGGGATCGCCTGTTTTATGAAGGGAAAACCGGACACCGCAGATTGAATTTTTTATAACTATCTGAATGTATAGTAATATAAGTGATGATTGTCTGGTGTATGAAAAACAGGTCGCTCGTGGTACCATAAGCGGTATGTTTTTATAACACTAGGCCGGTAAACGTTAGATCAACAGTATTGGATGTCTGTATGGAACTCACTGCACAGCATCCTGGAAATTCTCAAACAGGGAAATGATCCCTGCAACTTATCTTCGTTGTCCACCACAATCAGGCGGCGCACTTTGGCATCTGCCATGATGGCATTTGCCTCCTCAGGCAGAAGGATATTTTTCCACTAACTTTACTGTAGTTGCCTGGGAATCCTTTCTCCTATTTCTTCTGTGAATCTGACACCGTCACCCAAATTCAGATCATCAAAATCATCATTTACCAGGCTGTTTTTATGAAGAAACTTACAACCGGCTTATCAACAGATTGTTCTGCAGGCTTTTTACGCCTGCTGTGTGAAGTGCTGCGTTGGCAGGTGCCTCACGGGCTGCTAAGTCCGGAGTAGAATTGGAAAGTTCCACCACGTTGTTGGAAACAGACACTTCTATATCATCTGCATTTACAAGGGTTCGTGCTTCCAGAGAGGCGACAATATCTTCTGCTATTGCCTTGTCAAGCACCTTATCGGTGTGCGTCACCTACGCCACATGATTTTCAATGAAAATATCAACGGCTTCAGATCTCCTATATTAAATTTTTCACGGCTTGCACCCGCCACACGGCCGGAAGCCAGCCTCTATTGCCGCTTCTCTGGTTTTAAAACCAGTGACACAATTTTTGCAGTTGAAGTCCTTGCAGGAAGATTGATGAAAAATCTTTGATTTTTTGTTGTCATGATATGCACCAGAGACCACCTCTTTTGATTGTGAAGGGCTCCTGTCACCACGCCTATAGTCTCGGCGGGATAGGATCTGGATGACTTCATAGGCCAATACGGGCTTCCTGTGCCTGTTTTTCTTTTTGCTTCCAGTCCGGGCAGACACTGTCTTTGCAATAATAATCGGAGACCCAGGCCAACCCTGCCCTGACAATTGTAAGGTAGCCCGCTCTAAGCCCTATGATCCAGCCAAAAATCCCAGACCTACGAATCCCTATTAAATATAACAGGGTAAATATTCGGGTTAGCAATTTTTTTTCAATATTTGAAAAAAGTTCGGGACACAACGCAAGTATTGCGATAATACGAGAAGCATGGATGCTTCTTGCACAAAAAACGGCCATTAGACCCATCTGTAATCAATGATCAAATCCTTGATTTATTCGCTGGACAATCTCCTACAATTGTCATTTTGGAGAAAGACTATCTTGAATTAAAATCCGAAGTTGGTTATTGGAAGGCCATGCATGCCAAAGCGGTTGAGCGTGAACAACCCTTGAAAGATAAAATCAAGGTGTTGGAAGGCCAAATTAGGGATCTGAAACAACGGGTATTTTCAAAGCAAAATGAAAAAACAGGGACGAAAAAAGGGGAAGGCAAGTCAACATCCTCGAATCCTAAACGACCTCGCGGCCAACAACCCGGCAGCGAAGGGCACGGCCTTATCAGCGCCGTAAAGAATTTGATCCCGAACTGTCATTTGGTGGATGCAGGGCCAACGCAGGTAACCATTCTGAGGTCCCTGTAGATTCCGGCCGATCTACCTGAATCACCCCGTAAAAAAGTTCCCATGCCGCTTTGCATGCAAACGC
>JAABSL010000071.1 GCA_011390415.1 Desulfobacteraceae bacterium | reverse complement strand
TCCGGCGTAATTTTGGCATCATCATCGCCCAGCCAGGGTTTGTTTACAGATCCGTAAGGGTAGATGACAGGTCCTCCCAGTCGGATATTCAAGACACCGGCCATGACGCTTTCCGGATGTCCCGAATTGGGAGAGCCGTGTTTCAGCCGGTCCCGCAGGGCAATTCGAATTCCTTTTTTGGCGTCATGCCCGCAAAAAAAAGCCGCCCCCGAAATCACAAAAACAGAGAGCCGCGCAGGCACAAAATTTAAAAGATCATCGGTTTTTGCGGAAAAAAATCCGAATTTTGTGTACCGATCATTTTTGTACCCGACCATGGCATCTAAGGTATTGACTGCCCGATAAAAAATTACGCATCCCAATGCCCCGGTTGACGGGGGCCATCCCATACATTCGGAAAACAACCTGCCGCAGACAAACCAGAAAACCACGCCCAGAAAACCGTCCACAAAATTTTCCGCCACACTTTCCACGGCGGCCCGGGCAATTCCTTCGGCATCAAGACGGTCGGCATCACGGCCCACAAATCGCTGAACATAGTTGCGGGCTGCCATGATGTCATAGTTCCGCAATGCTTTTTGCACGGGTGCGGCATGGTCCAAAAGATCCCGGAGTCCCATCATTGAATAAACCAGAAAGATGCTGACCATCATTCCGGCAAACGGGTGCCGGGCAACAGCCGTCTGATACACCATCAAAGCGGCGATTACTGAAAGCCCGGAAACTATTATCAACAGCAAAAAACCACCGGCATATCCGAAAAACCCGGCCCTGAACAACATGCGCTCGCATGCACTGATCAGTTTTCCCAACAGCCGCACCGGATGGCATGGATACATTGGATCACCGATCAGACAGTCTAAAATAAATGCTATAAAAAGGACCATCAGTTCAGCCATTTTATTGTCCGCACACGTCGGTGAATGCCTGAACGAGCCGCCGGTTGTCGTCTTTTCCCCGCACTGCCATGCGGACGTAATTACCCTCCAGACCCTCAAAATTCCGGCAATCCCTTATTAATATTCCTTTTTCCAGAAGCCGGCGCATGACGACATCCGGATTTAGGGGATCATTTAATCGGGCCAACATAAAATTGGCCGGTGCATTAAACAGGTCAATGCCGGGAATCTGGCTGAAGGCGCGCGTTAAAAAATGACGCTGCTCATGGATCAGTTGCCGGGTGCTCATTTCATAGTCTTTGCAATCCATAAGTGACATTGCCGCTTTTTCCGCCAGCGCGTTCACGGTCCAGGGTTCTTTAAAACCGGCAAGCCTGTCAATGGTGTCCGGATGGGAGATGCCAGCTCCCATGCGCAGGCCGGGCAGTGCGTAAAATTTTGTCAGAGAATGAAAGACAATGATATTTTTGGGCAATTGTCTCCAATGCATCAGGGAAAAATTTTCCGGTTTTTCAAGAAACTGTGAAAACGCTTCGTCAATTAAGAAAAGTGTTTGCGGAAACTGTCGGGCCAAATTCAAAATGGTTTTGCTTTTCAGAAGACTGCCCGTGGGATTGTTGGGATTCCCTAAAACAACCGCATCCGTGCGCTCCATTATTGCCGATATCTTGTCGTCAAGCGGGTAATTTGCGGACATATTATGGATCAGCGGAATCTTTGTCACGGATGCACCCGCGATTTCGCACGCCCGCTGGTAATCATGAAACGACGGAGTGAAAATCAGGGCGGTGTTTATTTTGAATGCCCGAGGTACCAGGTAAATCAGTTCAATGGACCCGTTGCCGGGCAAAATGCTGCCTTCGGGCAGGCCGAACCGGCGGCAGTAAAAATTTTTCAGGCTTTTGCCGTTTTGCGACGGATATGCCGCAATACTTTTAAACCAGTCCCACCATTTCCGCGCAATGATTTCCGGCGGCCCCAGAGGGTTTACGTTTACACTGAAGTCAATTACCGGCTGTGTCGGGACAATGCCATAGCGCAGCAGCGCTTCATCGATATTCCCGCCATGCAGGTGAGTGTTTGATTTTAGCAAATCATTCATAAAAATATCATTTGTAATAATGTTTATGAACCTGAAAAATTGCCGTCCGCGGTTTGGCTTTCATGTTAGTGGGCAGCTAACGGTTGCCGATTAAGAATCTTATGCAGGTAAAACAAAAACCGCGGACGGCAAAACCGGTCATTCTATTTCAGTATCGAAATAAAACAGGTATTATCATCATCATCGTCAGCATCGCTTCCGTTATCATCCGGAGCCCCCTGGGAGCAGAAAACCACCTTATTCGGATTCAGGCCGGTGGAAACACTTTCGTCAACGATGTCCGTTGCGGTGTTTAAAATATCCACGGATGCCGTGGTCTGGTTGCTGATCCACAGCATGTCGTTTTTATCCGTGTAAACACCGGACTGCATCCCGGAAATACTGATATTTTCAAACCCGTCCACCTTCGTCACATCGCATCCGCATGACGGATCAAATGAATACAGGCTGTTATTTCCCCACCCGGCATATCCGACAAAATATCCTTTGGTTTCGGAGACAACCGCCATGCCGGAAATGGCCCCGAAATCCGGGCCATCCGACAGAATCACTTCAGTTTCATAAGTGGCCGGATCGATCCGCACAATACCGCCGGAAGCAGCGGTATCCGTTTCATCCCAGTTTCCCACCCCCTGAACATAAATCATGCCGGTATCTTCCAGATACTGAATGGTCAGAAGATTAAAAATACCGTCAATGGGGATTCCTTTTAAATCACAGCTGCAACTATAAATATCAATTTCTGTGTCCGTTTTTGTATCAAATACTGCCACATAGGGGGTGTTGTAAGTATAATTGCCCCAGCCGCCGGAGGTATCGACGCGCTGGAGGGCCACAAACAACAGATCATCGGCAATAATTGCCGCAACCATTTCCGGGGTGCCGTCCGCATCCGAATACCCGCTCAGATCCAGTTCACCGATCTTGAATCCGGATTCGGCGACGGCCGCCGGATTAACGATCCATGCGGTTTCCGACCCGTATCGCATCAGATACGCTTTTTCATCATCGGCAAACACCAGATCATAGGGGTTGCTGTTGGATTCATTCCCTTCCGTTGAGAACTGCCAGATGGGCACATCCGGCGTGTTCACGTCATATTTGGCAATATGATGGGCCCCGCTGCGCGCCATGCGGAAAAAATAATTCTCATGGGCCACCACGGTCAGATCCGAGCCGGCAGGGTTGAGATTGTTTTGTGCCTGCCGGGGGCCGCCGACGGGATCCACCGACACGACGGAATGGGCGCCGCTCGACCAGTCCGCGGCCGCGGTCACGATCACCGCGGTTTGAGTGGTTTCCGCAAGCACAGGGGAAATACCTGCGGTCAGCAAGGTGATTACCAGTAAAAACTTCAAATAATGTTGACTCATTTTGAACTCCTTACGAAAAAAAATTAAAAATTATAATGAATACTTTAACGAACAGACATACGACCGCCCGGGCTGGGGATACCCGTTATAGTCCTCGTAATTATCATTTGTGATGTTCTTTGCCTCGAGCGCGAAGACCATCTCTTTCCACGCCCATGACAAATCAGCATTGATTTCGGTCTTGGTTTTGGCCGGCAGCAGATTGGCGGTATCGTAATACATGTCGTTTTCGCAAACATACGCAATGCCGAGTAACATATTTTTAAAGCTGAACCGGGCTTTGGCCAGCCAGGAATGCGCAAATTTTCCGGGCAGGCGGTTGCCGTTAAAGGCCCTGACCGCGCTTTTGTTCTCTGTTTTTTGCCAGGTGTACTGGCCGGTCAGCGACACATAATCATTTACTTCCAGGTTCAGGTTACACTCCACCCCATATATGTCGGCTTTTGAAATATTATCGGATTTTCCGATCCCCCGGGCATCATAGGTTCGGGAAATCAGGTCATCGATCCGGCTGACAAAGATCACGCCATAGCCGGACCATTTGTTCAGCAGCCCCCAATCCGTCGGTTTTTGAATTTCAAATCCGGCATCCGCGTTGATTCCTTTTTCAGGTTTCAGTTCCGGGTTGCCGAGAAAAATGCCCCGGTCACCGAATAATTCATAAAATGTAGGAATCCGGTGGTATCGGGAAATATTGGCCTTGACCGTCACATCCGGATTGAACTGAAACCGGGCGCCGATCTGAGGCATCAGATACCCATCGCTTAATTCTTCTCCTTCGACCGGATTGCCTTTGTCATCCGCGGCTTTTTCAAGGTGGTCCCTTACCTGCAAAAACCGAAGCCCCGGGGTGATCTGCAGACGCTGATCCATCAGAAAAATCGTGCCCTGCAAACCGGTGGTCACGGAAATCCGCCGGGTTTGGGTCGTGGTTTTACGGGAAAACAGCTCTTTTGCTGCATAGGTTTCGAGACTTCCCCCCGCACTGCATTGCAACAGATGATTTTCGCCTTGATATTCCACAAAAGACTTGCCGGATAATCGCCGGGTATCATATTCGTTTTTTTGTCTGCCCAGGCCCACATGACCTTTTGAATCATCATAGGTTTCTGTTTTGAAAAGATAATCAATCCGGGAACAGGTATTTAAATGAAAGGGGGACACATCATCGGCCACCCATTTGAGTGTGGAGATATTCTGGTCCGTGGAAAAATCGGTTTCCGTTTCCGCGCGGTTATTCCAGGACGGCAGTCCCTGGTCCTTTGAAAAAAATTTGTTGATCATATCCAGGCGGGTATCTGAACCAACGTCGAGTCCCATCCGGGTCAGCAGATTGAATTGATCCACTTCGGCATTGTGGCGATTTTCCCATCGATCATCATCCGGATTTTCCGGGGTGCCGTTATCGTTTTTAAACCGGAAATCATTGTCCGCGCTCAGATAATCGCCGGAAATCAGATAATCCCATTTCCCGGCCCCCTTTTGGGGCCGGTGGTTGATAAAACCCGCAAATTTCCGGGTATCAAAGGAACCATAACCGGCGGAGACTGTGGTTTTCAGTCCAGGCGTGGTCCGGATGGTCCGGATATTGACGGCGCCGCCAATGGACGCCCGGTCAAACTGGATCGGCGACATGCCGCGATAGATTTCAATGGACGCTACATCCGCAAGGGAAACCGTGCTTAAATCCACCCCGCCCCCGGCACCGTCATTCAGTAACACGCCGTCTGCATAAATCATGACCTGCTCGGCGGAGGAACCGCGAAGAGAGACCGAAGAGAAACTGCCCAACCCCCCGGATTGACGGACCTGAACCCCGGCCTCTTTTTCGATCACTTCAGACAGGTCTGCGACTTTTCCTTCAAACTCCTGGCGATTGATTTTATGATAAAAACCCGGAACCATGGAAGGATTTGCATCGCCGGTTTGATTCTCATTCCCTGCGGATTTTGCGGTGACAACAATGGGAGAAAGGATCACGGTCTCTTCGGCGCCGGCACGCTGCGCAAATAAAAAACAGACCATGGCGCTGCATAGGGTGAGCAATAAATATGCAGGGACATTTTTAAGGGAAGCGGAAAAAACGAATATACCCGTCTTGCTTGTCTTTTGACCCGTATTCTTTGTTGCATCAAAGGTCATATATCCTGATATGCTCCCTTTGATGCGCCTTGAATACGAATCAAAATCCGGTTCAATCCAGGTATATTGGTTTTTTCCGCATCCCTAAGCAAACAGCGGTTTCGAATATCCGGCATCCGGTTTCCTGTAGATTTATGTTAAAACTAAAGCCGATGCCCGCGGCCCTTATCTCCCCGTCAAAACAGAAAAAGGGAAATCCGCGGATCACAAATTGTAATCTCGCAGATTTCCCTTTTTTATCTTCAAGATGATCGACCGGATTATTTCTATTGCCGAGGGAAAAAATCCGAATGTTCAAGCAGGTCTTCTGACTTTTGGATCATCTTACTTGCCGCCCCTTCCCCCGAAGATCCGGAGTGGTATATTTGCGGCGTTCATCCCCAATTACAGCGGCGGGCCCGTTTCCGATTTTCACGGAATTCCCTATTATGCGTCAAAAAATGCGAAGAGAATTTCATCACACGTTTCAGCACTTGAACGACTCAGTTTCTACATGGATAAAAAAGCAAAAGTCAAGAATTATTTTTTACAGAAAAACAACCAATAACCGGTAATCGTTTACAGGGTGCCTCAGATGTGCGGCGCCGGGCACGCAGACGTACTCGTCGTACTTCAAGTGCCCGGGAACAAAGCAGATGAGGTGTCCTGTGAACGATTACAAAGAAAAAACTCCTTGACTTCTGTTCGATACCGGCGTTAAAAATCAAGCGAAAATAACGGAACAGGGTGAGACTCCCTGGCGGACCCGCCGCTGTAATTGGTGACGAAATCCTCCGACTGCCACCGCCTGAAAAGGCCGGGAAGGCGAGGAAATTAGGACGACCCATAAGCCAGAAGACGATTTTTCATAAATATGCATCATATGTGTCGCGGAACAGCACATTCTGATTGTATTTTTTCCAGATGAGACACCCTTTGAAATATCGGTGAAATATCATTGCGTTTATGCCGTGTATGTTTTTCGGCTTAAATAAACG
>JAABSL010000070.1 GCA_011390415.1 Desulfobacteraceae bacterium | reverse complement strand
TTTGAGTTCCTTGATATGGTGCGACACTGTGGACGGGGCAATGTCCACATGCCGGCCCAGTTCCCCCACAAAGGCGGTGGGGTTTTCATCCAGCACGCAAACCGTTCCGGGCGCACAGCAGGATGCCAATTGCCGGAAAATTTTCAACCGGTTGGGATTGGACAGGGCCTTAAAAATGTCTGCAAAATCTTCTATTTCTTTATTGTTCGACATATTTCGAAATATAGAACAACAATATTTTTTGTCAAGAAAAATTAAATTTTTTTGTCCGGATAAACTGAATTTTTCCCGGGAAACACCTTCAATAAGCCTCCCCTCGTACCCAAACCCGATTCGCCCAAATTATTTTCCTTGTCCATTATTCACGGCCCTGCTTGGCAGCGTGCCCGTAATGGAATATCAATTTAATGCCTTCCGGCGCCATTATAAATCATGACATCTCAACATGAGTTAAAGGGATAACCAGATAAAGAACTCACTCTCCCGGCTGATAGGAAATCCCGATGTAATCAAAAAGTCCGGCCGCGGTGGTGATGCCGGACATATCCGGATCGATTTCACTGTTTTTGCCCAGCACATGGCCGTGGCCGATAATTTCCGGGGAGACCTGCCGGGGAGTGGTGCCTGCAGCAAATTCGGCCCGCCACACCACGGATGGCTGGCCGTTGACATCGCTGAAACCGGGGCTGGTTTCATCTTTTGAATAAAAATCATTGTAATCAAAAGACACATTGGCTTCGATAAAAACGGAAAGATTTTTTCCCGCACAGGCTTCCGGAACGGCCCAGCGGATGGTATGCACATCGCCCCCCGGCGTGGCCCCGGTCACGGCATCAATCTCGGGCCCTACCCTTTCCGGCCGGATACCGGACCAGACCGGCAAGGCGCCCGGTCGCTCGTCGGCAAACAGCCATTTGTCTTTTCCCGCGCCCCGGGTTACGAAAACGGTTTCCGGGATCCTGTTGTCAGCTTCCACCCACACGGCCATCTGGGGGTATTTGGTGCCCAGCAGCCAGGGATAATTTTCCGTGTTAAAGGCAAGCGCGACTTCAAGATATCTTCCCGGTGCGTCGGCTGTCTTTTTATCGTTTATCCCGGCACACTGAACAAAAAGCATCAGCACCACCGGAACCAGCAGAATCTGTTTTCTCATTTTTAAAACCTCCTGTTCATTTTTTCTCAAGACCGGCAAATCCGGTTTTCATGATCTATTTTTTGGGGAAATTTCAATAAGCATGGAAAGAATTTTATACTATGGATTCAGTAAGATGGAAAGGAAAAAGCCAGGCAACCAAAACCCGGACAGGTAAAAGATGCGCGGCCGGCTCTGCGCGATCCATTTTGAACTTAAACCATTGCCGGCATTCTTCACCAAAACCTCACCCGGCTGTCATTTTTCTGTCACACAAATTTCATTATGATGATTAAATTTATGTTTACGCCAACGGGACGTGGGGTTATGGTTTATCCACGGAAAAGAGGATGTCAATGAATCGCAATATTTTATTTCTCTGCACGGGCAATTCCGCCAGAAGCCAGATGGCGGCAGGGCTTTTGGAAAAACACGCCGGTCATATGTTTAACGCGTTCAGCGCGGGAACACGGCCCAACGATGAAATTTTTCCGCCGGTTGTTCACGTGATGAAAGAAATCGGCATCGACCTTTCGTCACAAAAACCCAAAGGACTGAAAACCTATCTCGGGCAAAAGCATTTTGAATATGTTATTATCGTTTGCAGTGAGGCGGACAAAGAATGCCCGGCGATTTTCGGCCATGCCCGAAGAATTTTCTGGCGGTTTGATGATCCGGCAGCCGCTGCGGGATCGGAAGCAGAAATTGTATCCGTTTGCCGCAGCATCCGGGATCAGATCGACGCGAAAATCACGGACTGGCTGAACGAAATATCATGAGGAAACCCCATGGAATTTAAAATTCCCGTGCGCGACAATAAAAAACTGCTGGCACTGATGAACCGGGTCAACACGGACCCGGAGCTGATTCAGATCTGGAAGTGCGCCAATGTGAATGCCGTGGATCGTTGCGGCATCAGCGATCATGGCGAAATCCACATTCGCATCGTCGCCAATGCGGCATTGAAAATCATCCGGCTGCTGGTCAAGGGCGGCATTGAACCCAGCGTTGTCACCCATCACGGACTGACCGTTGAAGATGCCGAGGTGATCGTGGTGCTGGCTGCCTGCCTTCACGACACGGGCATTTCAATCCACCGGGACAGCCACGAACGCTACAGCCTGTTCATTTCATTTCGCAAAGCCCGGGAACTGCTTGAAGGCATCTATGCGGAGCCGGAACTGACCATCATGGTGTCTGAAACCCTGCATGCGGTGATTGCCCATGACTCAAAGGAAAAAAGCCTGACCATTGAAGCCGGGGTCATGAAACTGGCGGATGCCGCGGACATGACCCGGGGGCGTTCCCGGATTCCTTTTGAAGCCGGAAAAGTAAATATTCATTCCGTGTCCGCAATGGCCGTAGATGATGTGAACATTAAAAAAGGGGAGATAAAACCGGTCTGCATTGAAGTCAAGCTTTCCAATTCCGCCGGTATTTATCAGATTGATGAATTGCTGCGAAATAAGCTGAAATTCTCTCCGCTCAAACCCTTTGTGGAGGTCATTGCCACTATTGAAGGAGAAACGGAACGCCGGCTGTTTGATTCGTTTACGATCTAACGGGAAAAAAAATCATCCCCCCAGTGCTTTCATCATTAAGGGAAGGGCCACAAACGTGCCGATGCCGGAGCCGAGGTTGGTAAACACCACTACCAGCAGAATCCGGGTGGCTTTGTTGCGCCAGAACCCCCGGACCGACATGATATCTTCCGGAAGGGCCTGAAGATCTCTTACTTTGGGTTTCCGGGTGACCGCTTCCACGAGCCCTGACACCCAGCCGGCGGCAATCATCGGATTTAAGGAGGTCAACGGGGCCGCACAGACCGCGGAAAGAATGGTCAGGGGGTGCGCAAAGGCCGCAATGGCACCGATACCCGCAAACAAGGCGTTCACACCGACCCACCAGATAATCATATCTTTACCCGCATCGACCCCGCCCTGAAAAAAACCGAAAACAATCAGACAAAGGATCACCGCCGGGATCAGCCATTTGAACAGACCGGAAAACCGGCCTTTGGGGGGCAGGGTTTCCAACGCCGCGATATCCGTGTCATCATTCATATATCTGCGGATGCCGGGTTCGTGGCCCGCGCCCACAATGGCCACGATTTTCCGGCCGGGCGCTGTTTTGATCTTCTGGGCAAGATACCGGTCCCGTTCATCAATCAGGATTTTCCGCAGCACGGGGTGGGATTTCTCCACTTCCAGCAATATGGATTCCAGCATGTCTGTCTGCTTCATTTCCTCAATGGCTTTTTCATCAATTTCTTCCACACCGCCCATGGACAGCACGAGCTGGAATACCAATTTTATTTTACTCCAGAAACCGGTGCTCCGCCAGGTCCGGGAAAGGGTTATGGTAATATCCCGGTCCGCCAGGCAGATTTCCGCACCGGATGCTTCGGCCACCTCAATGGCTTTAATCATTTCCTCTCCGGGCTTTACACCGAGCTTGTCGCCGATGCGTTTCTGAAATGACGCCAGCATCAGATTCGACAGCAAAAGGAACGACTTTTTCTCCTTGATCACTTTGATGATATTCATTTCCAGCCACTGGTCCTTCTTTTTGATGGACTGGAATCTTGACGGACACAGCTCCACACAGACCGTGTCCGGCTTATGTTCATTGATCACCGACTCCACCAGATCCACACTTTCTTTGGATACATGCGCGGTCCCGACCAGAATAATTTCCTTGTCATCAATATAAATTTTATTGCCCGGTCCATTTTCGGCAATGGTGTTCATAAATTTGTCCTTTCAAATAGCTTTTGCAATATATTACCGGTTTAATAAGCCATGGGGCGGGTCAAAACAAGTATAAACTTAGGAAAGAACAATTCATGACCCGCCGATAAAAGTTTGGAACTTGACCCGCCGGCGGGAAAGGCTTATTTTATTTATTTGCATTCTAAGTTGAGGCGATGCATTTAATTCTTAAATTCCGGAAATCTGATATGCCGATCTATGATTCAATATATCGCTGGGAAGGATGGGGCGGAAAGCTGCAGCTGGCCAGCGGAAAATGCAGGCTGCGCATCTATGACCGTTCAAAAGGGAAAAATAAGGACATCGCTTTCCTGAGACCCTATGTCATCATCGTGTCCGATCTGGCCGACAGCAAAATGACCGTCCGGAGCTGCGCCGGCCACATTGCAACCAATGTGACCCGGGATTTTAACATTGACCCCTTCCGCATGCTGTGGGTGGAATATTATCCCCGGATCACGTATGGGGCCAATTTTGAGAATACAATCCCGGAACAGTACGTGGCTGTTGACTTTGAATGGTACAAAGGAAAAGCCATCAGTCCGAACTGGCGGCAGCTGAAACCGCCGCTGCTGGATATTGTAAAGGATCTGGCCGGTCAATAGCTCCGAATAAAGGGGATTTAGAATTAGACACAATCATTTCCGGTTATCCGCTTGGCTTGAGTTGAATCGAAGCGGATAACCCGGCATCTTTTATACGAATCAACGAAAGCAGGCAAAAATGGAAGGCATTTATAACATTGACAACCCGGTGGCAAAAATTTCCAAAGAGCATAAAATAATTACGGAATATGTCGTAAAATTTAATCAAAGCTTAAAAATTCGTGACAAGGAATTTTTTAAAGGACTTCTGACTTTTTTTAATTTTCTGGAAAACGACCTGCTGCAGCATTTTCGGTTTGAGGAGGTGGTAATTTTTCCGGCATCCATTGCCGGTGATCCGCAGTACGGCAATATATTAATGGTCATGTCCCTGCAAAAAGAACATGGCCTGCTTGAAAATCAGCTTCAGATTCTCAGTGCGGAGATAAACGATTTAAAACGTTCCCGTGAAAAACTCTCCAATGAATTAATAGATCGCATCCGGATCTTTTTAGAAGAGCTTAAAAAACACGCCAAAAGAGAAATGACAGACCTTTTTCCAATGGTTGATGCAAATCCGCAGAGCAAATCCCTGCTGCCGGTATATGCGGAAGAAATGAACCGGAATTCATAGTTAAAACCCTTTTGACCAGAACACCTCCGCACGGTAGATATCGGCTTCCGACCGGGGCTGATAGAGCTCATACATGCCGGATGAAACCGCATCCGACCGGTCAAACCGAAGCGAATCATAGGAAAGCTTCGCACCCCACTGCTTCCAGCGCACACCGATGCTGCCGAATCCGGAAAAATCCTGCGCCGGTTCAAGACCTGCGCCGGGGTTGCCGGACACAAAAAAATTTGCCTCATTTCTGGCATACACCGGCACCTTTACGCCGCCTTCCGCAAAAATCCCGAATTCTTCGGTCACGGGATACTCCGCGCCAAGTCCCAACCGTCCATATACGCACCCCCACCATTCCTCTGCCCCGCTGACCGGATTACCCGCTCCGGTCCGTGTATCCTGCAGATCCCTGAGCCAGAACCGGGTGCCCACACCTGCAAACGACTTCAGCCATAGTCCGGAATCAAACCGGTATCCCGGCACCACATCCGCATATACTTCCGCACCTGCGTACCACACATCGGTTGTCACCGGTATATTGGTCCATGTCTGTCCCTTATAATCCACCTGGCCCAAAAAAAAATTGCCGCCCATGCGCCAGCCGATACGGTTTTTCAATGATTCAATGTCACAGCTTAAACCATACAGATTTCCGGTTTCCTCCAACAGCTCAGGGCCGTCATCCGCGTATTCCGCCCACTTGTAATCATGAATCAAAATCCCAAAGTCGGCCCGAAAATCCGATTTTTGAGACGGTTCCGCACCCACCGCGATGAGCGGCAGCAGTACGATAAAAACAATAAGCAACAGGATTGTTCCGCATTTATAAGATTTCACATATGCTCCGTTTACAAGTAAAAATCCGGGCCCAAAGGACCGTGTCCCTCTGAAACGAATTTTTTTCACCGCCGGCTCAGATAAAAGGTAATATCGGCGGCCAAAACCACTTCACCGGCAGGATTTTTTATCTCCAGCGGGACCACCACATCCCCGGGCACCAGTATCTCCGGATCAAAAGAACAGGTACCGGTCAATGTTCCTTTTGCCTTCTTTTTATACCGGACTGTCATTTCCTTTGGAATCCAGCGCAAATTATCCGGGACCGAAACTTCCACTGCCAGGCCGCCGGTGAGTTCGCACAGGTTGCACAACGCCCCCGCGTGAATGGTTGCCAGGTGATTGCGGATGGAATGCCGGTCTTTCATTACCACAACGCAGCGCCCGGGCCGGACATCAACGATCAGCGGATGAATGGTCGAAAAATAGGGCGTTTTAAAGGTCAGCGCCCGGGTAAACATCCGATTGCCCATCGGCAGTTTTGACAGTCTGTTATAAATGGCAAGGGTTTTACTCATCAGCCACCTCCTGGTCTTTTATTCAAGCCTGATATTCAGATGCTTC
>JAABSL010000069.1 GCA_011390415.1 Desulfobacteraceae bacterium | reverse complement strand
CTCATCAGTTAAAAACCCCTATGACATCCATTTCCATGGGCATCGGCCTGCTGTTTGAAAAAGGCGATACCCTGCCGGATGCCAAACGCCGAAAATTATTACAGACCGCCATGGAAGAATCTTTGCGCCTGGCATCGCTGATCAATGAACTGGTGGATATCGCCAAACTGGAAAGCATGGTCCGGCCGCTGCAAAAAGAGGTGCTGGAAATTTCCCGGGTGGTCAACGAAACCCTTCAGCCGTTAATTCATCAGGCAGAAGAAAAAGGCGTGCGGATCAAAATTCAGATTGCGGACACGATTTCAGAGGTGGCCATCGATTCTTTGCGGTTTCCCTGGGTATTGACCAATCTGGTGGGCAATGCCATACGCTATACAGACACCGGCGGCATCGTCGAAATCAGGATAAAAAAAGAAGGCCACCGCTGCCATTTTCAATGCATGGATTCGGGCAGCGGTATTGATCCGGAATTTTTACCCAGGATTTTTGACCGGTATTCCCAGTTTTCAGAACGGGAAAAAAGCGGCACCATCGGACTCGGACTTGCCATTGTAAAAGAAATTATTGAACTGCACGGCGGAGATATCTCTGTCAAAAGCCGTCCCGGAAAAGGGACCATTTTCGAATTCTGGATTCCTATCGGTGAAATAAAAACTTCGGAAGGTATAGATAATGCAGACCGCACTCATCATTGACGATGACCGCAGTATCGTGACAACTTTGGAAATTTACCTGGAAGAACTCGGTTTTTCCGTGCATTCCGCCGCCACGGCGGCAAAAGGGCTTGAACTGTTAAAAACCTGCCACCCGGACATCGTCTTTCTTGATTTAAAGCTTCCGGATCAGAACGGTCTGGATATCCTCAAGGAAATGATCGCCGCAGAACCCCTATGCGCCATCATAATTATTACGGCGTATGCAACCATCGACACCGCGGTTCGGGCCGTTAAAATGGGCGCTTTTGACTATCTGCCCAAACCCTTCACCCCGGCCCAGATCACCCGGGTCATTGAAATGATTAAGCGGGTCAATAAACTGGAATCCCAGGTCCGGACCCTGAAAGGAATTACCCAGGAAGGCGGTCTCATTACCCGCAGCCGCCGGATGGCAAAAATATTAAAAACCGCCCGTCAGGTCGCCGATTCCACCGCAACGGTCCTCATTACCGGCGAGTCCGGCACCGGCAAGGGGCTTTTGGCCCGGTTGATTCACGACTGGAGCCATCGGGCGTCTGCACCGTTTGTCATGGTCGACTGTGCCGGGTTATATGAAAATCTTCTGGAAAGCGATCTGTTCGGGCATCGCAAAGGGGCGTTTACCGGGGCCATTGAAGATAAGGAAGGCAAACTCAAAATTGCGGACAACGGAACGGTGTTTCTGGACGAGGTGTCTGAAATGACGCCGTCCATTCAGGCCAAACTGTTGCGGTTTCTTCAAAACCGGGAGTTTGAGCGCCTGGGAGACACGGAAAGCATCAGAGTGGACGTCCGGGTGGTGGGGGCTACGAACAAGTCCCTGGAAGACCTGGTGGCCGAAGGCCATTTCCGGCAGGATCTTTATTTCCGCATGAATGTGGTGGAGCTCAACCTGCCGCCTTTGAGGGAACGGCCTGAAGATATCCGGATCCTGGCTGAGTTTTACCTGAAGCGGTTTGCATTGCTAAACGAAAAAAAAGTCTCCGGGTTTACAGAGGATACATTAGAGCGCCTGGAAACCTATAAATGGCCGGGCAATATCCGGGAGCTTGTCAACGTGATTGAACGGGGAACCATTCTGAGCCGGGGGAATCAATTGACGTTTCGGGAACTGCCGCCGCATATTGCAGATTCCAATAAAATGCCGGTTGACAGAGAATCGTTTAAAAGCCTGGCGGAAATGGAAAAAAATCATATTCAGCATATCCTCAGCCAGACCGATTCCATTGACGACGCATCAAAAATTTTAGGCATTGACCCGGCGACCTTGTGGCGCAAGCGGAAAAAATATAATATTGATTAGATTTATCTGGTTATCCGGTTCGCTCAAGTTGATGCCAAAAACTTCGATATAATGGCAGTCATTACGGGGAGTGAGGAACGAACGACGAAGTAATCCCCTGTCGATTGGGAGATTGCTTCGGTCGTTCCTCCCTCGCAATGACAGAAAAGTCGGCATCCGTATTAAGCCTGACAAGCGAAGCGGATAACCAGATAGATTTACTTCAGCTCCTTTATGTCATTCAAATCCGTATTCTTGCCTAAAATAATCAGGGTGTCGCTTTCTTTGATCTTAAAATCAGCCCGGGGCACGATAACGAATCGCTCCGGATCTTTTTCCTTGACCGCAATAATATTGACTTCATAGCGTTTTCGCAAATCCAGCTCGAATAGTTTTTTACCGACAAAAGAAGGGGGCGGATCAAGCTGGGCAAGGGTGTAATCCTCTTCCAGCGGCAGAAACTCCATAATATTCGGGAATTTCAGCCGCATGGCCAGCCGGTGGGCCATATCCATGCCCGGCCGGATGACTTCCGTGGCGCCCAGCTGCTTGAGAATTTCACCGTGATCTTCGTCCTCGGCCTTGACGATAATGTGTTTGATCCCCAGGCGGCTGAGGTGGAAGCAGATCAGGATGCTGGGTTTGATATTGGTCCCGGTGCTCACGATAACGGCGTCCATCTCGTCAAGTCCCAGCTTTTTGAGCGTGTCGATATTTGTCACGTCCTCCATAATGGCGCTGGTGCAATGCGGTTCAATGGCCTGCACCCGATCTTTGTTGCGGTCAATGGCGACTACTTCGTTTTTGCCTTCATACAATGCTTTGGCGACATAATAGCCGAAACTGCCCGCGCCGATAACGGCAAATCGTTTGGTTCTCATTTTTATGTAATCCCTTATCCGATCATCATGTTTTCTTCGGCGTACCGGATACCCTTGGTGGCCCCTCCGCCGGCAAGAATATAGGTAAAGGCCGGAACACCCACCCGGCCGATGAGCATCAGCACGATGATCACCAGTTTCCCGGGCAAGGTCAGTGACGGGGTCACTCCCATGGAAAGACCCACTGTGCCGAACGCCGATATGGTTTCAAAAAGAAAGCTCAGAAATTGACGGTTTCCCGGTATGCGCGCCCCATGATCCGGGTCAATAAATAAAATCACGAAAACCGAGATGCAAACCGCGGACATGGCAAATACCAGCACGGAAATGCTTTTGGTCACGGTTTCGTCAGGCACGGTCTTGCCGAACAGGTTTACGCATTTGCGGCGCGTCAGGCGAGTCCAGGAAAAAGCGGTCAGCACGGCAAAGGTCGTGGTCTTTATGCCCCCGCCGCAGGACCCCGGAGATGCCCCCATCAGCATCAGAAACATCATAAACAGCAGCGTGGCCGTGTTCAGCGAGGCGATATCCAGCGTGTTGAACCCGGCGGTCCGGCAGGTGACCGATTGAAAAAAAGCCGCCAGAAATCCGTTTCCCCATCCCAATGTGGGGATCAGGGTCCTTTCGGACAGCAAAATAACCACGGTGCCCGCCAGAAGCAGTCCTGCGGAAGCCGCGATCACACTTTTGGTCTGAAGGGAAAACTTGCTTTTTTCCCGCATAACAGAGTGGCGATAAAGTTCATAAACCACCGGAAATCCTATACCGCCCAGAATAATGAGGCTGCAAATGGTTATGTTTAAGAGCAGGGACGACTGACCGCGCATAAAGCTGTCTGAAAACAGGGAAAAACCGGCGTTGCAGAACGCGGAGACCGAATGAAAAACCGCCTGATACAGGGCCTCGGCAAACGGCAAATCAGTTTGCCAATACAAAAACAAAAGCACCGTGCCCACGGCTTCAATGGTCAACGTGAAAAACAGCACCGAACGGAGCAGTTGGTAGATGTCCTCCCGCGGCGCATGGGAAAAGACTTCCTGCATGGCCATGCGCTGCTGAAACACCACTTTTTTCCCGATGATCTGGAACAGGGCCACGGAAATCGTCATAATCCCCAGGCCGCCGATCTGGATCAGAAAAAGAATCACGCCCTGGCCAAAGCCGCTGAAATAAGAACCGGTATCCACCACAATTAAACCGGTAACGCAGACAGCGGATGTGGCCGTGAACAGGGCATCGATCCAGCTGATATGACCGCTTTTTGCTGCAATCGGCAGCATCAGGGTCAGCGTGCCCACAGTGATTGCCAATACATAACTCATCAAAAGCATATTGGTGGGGTGTGCGCGGCGCAGACGGTTTTGGAACCAGGCGGGCATTTGTGTTTAAAATCTCCGTTTTTTCAGCAGCATTAAAAGGTTTCCGCAAAAAAAAATTAATTAATAGTGGCGAAAACAGCCAATTCTTTCAAGGAATAAAAAGATAACGGAAAAAATATTTGCTTATCCGCTTCGCTCAAGCTGGACCTACCATCATAGGGATGTCGACTTCTTCTGTCATTGCGAGGGAGGAACGACCGAAGCAATCTCCCAATCGACAGGGGATTACTTCGTCGTTCGTTCCTCACTCCTCGTAATGACAGCCAGTGTGTCGAAGGATATGGCATCAACTTGGGTGAACCGGATAACCAAATAAATCTAATCAATATTATATTTTTTCCGCTTGCGCCACAAGGTCGCCGGGTCAATGCCTAAAATTTTTGATGCGTCGTCAATGGAATCGGTCTGGCTGAGGATATGCTGAATATGATTTTTTTCCATTTCCGCCAGGCTTTTAAACGATTCTCTGTCAACCGGCATTTTATTGGAATCTGCAATATGCGGCGGCAGTTCCCGAAACGTCAATTGATTCCCCCGGCTCAGAATGGTTCCCCGTTCAATCACGTTGACAAGCTCCCGGATATTGCCCGGCCATTTATAGGTTTCCAGGCGCTCTAATGTATCCTCTGTAAACCCGGAGACTTTTTTTTCGTTTAGCAATGCAAACCGCTTCAGGTAAAACTCAGCCAGGATCCGGATATCTTCAGGCCGTTCCCTCAAAGGCGGCAGGTTGAGCTCCACCACATTCATGCGGAAATAAAGATCCTGCCGGAAATGGCCTTCGGCCACCAGGTCTTCCAGGGACTTGTTCGTAGCCCCCACCACCCGGACGTCCACTCTGATGCTTTCCGTGTCTCCCAGGCGCTCAAACTCCCGGTTTTGAAGAAACCGCAACAGTTTGGCCTGAATGGACGGCGTCATTTCAGACACCTCGTCCAGAAACACCGTTCCGTTGTCCGCAATTTTGAGTTTGCCTTCCTTATCTTCAATGGCCCCGGTAAACGCCCCTTTGCGATGCCCGAACAGATCGCTTTCCAGAAGATTTTCATATAACCCGGCACAGTCGACCATGACAAACGGTGCAGACGCCCGATGGCTCCAGTCGTGAATCAACCGGGCCAAAAGCCCCTTGCCGGTGCCGGACTCGCCGGTAATGAGGACCGTTGCGGTGGAATCGGCGACCTGACGGGCGGTTTTTAATATTTTTGCCATCCGGCGGCTGCGGGTAATGAGACCGCCTTCCTGGGTAATTCCTTTCAGGGTCCGGACCTGGGATTCCAGTTTATTGACCCGCTTAATCATTTCAATGACCCGGGTGATCTGGGCCGGGGTGAAGGGTTTGGGCAGATAGTCAAAAGCGCCCATTTTAACGGCCCGAACCGCGGTGTCGATGGTTGCATACGCCGTAATAATTATGATGGCGCATAGGGGTTCTGCGGCGATCATTTCCTTGAGGATATCCAGACCGTTCTGATCCGGAAGCTTTAAATCAAGAAAGACGATGTCCGGGTGGCAGGTTTTTAACAGTTCAAGCCCTTTTGCCGCCGTGGCGGCGGAATGCACGGAAAAACCGAGTTCTTCCAGGTAAATTTCCAAAGTTGTCACGATACTGCGGTCATCGTCAATGATGAGTGCGGTCTGCATTATCTATACCTTCCGAAGTTTTTATTTCACCGATAGGAATCCAGAATTCGAAAATGGTCCCTTTTCCGGGACGGCTTTTGACAGAGATATCTCCGCCGTGCAGTTCAATAATTTCTTTTACAATGGCAAGTCCGAGTCCGATGGTGCCGCTTTTTTCCCGTTCTGAAAACTGGGAATACCGGTCAAAAATCCTGGGTAAAAATTCCGGATCAATACCGCTGCCCGAATCCATGCATTGAAAATGGCAGCGGTGGCCTTCTTTTTTTATCCTGATTTCGACGATGCCGCCGGTGTCTGTATAGCGTATGGCATTGCCCACCAGATTGGTCAATACCCAGGGAAACCGCAAAGAATCGATGGCCACCTCTGAAATCGTGTCCGCAATCTGAATTTTGATCCGCACGCCTTTTTCTTCTGCCTGATGAATTAACGGCTGAAGGGTTTCGTTGACCACCCGGGAAATTTCCAGCACCTCTTTTTGCAGCGGCCGGACCATGCTTTCCAGTTTGGCGATATCCACCAGTTCATTGATCAGCGATGCCAGGCGCAAAGATTCTTCCATGGCGGTCTGTAATAATTTTCGGCGTTTGGCATCCGGCAGGGTATCGCCTTTTTCAAACAGCAGGCCGATGCCCATGGAAATGGATGTCATAGGGGTTTTTAACTGATGAG
>JAABSL010000068.1 GCA_011390415.1 Desulfobacteraceae bacterium | reverse complement strand
CAGAGGAAACCCAGTTGGATATATTTTTTAAGTGTCCAATCTCTTTATCTTTTTGTTCCTGTTGTGATGTCATACCATAAATCGTCCGGTACAGTTTGTTCTACCTAAGTTGAGCGGTTGTCGAGGTTGCCGAAACGCTTCTTTTTTTTATCCACAGGGGAGCGGCTGGTTCCCTATCTTTATTTTTCACCATACCAGCAGGGGAAGAAGAGGGTCGGATTCCTTTTCCGGAAAAGGTTACTGTTTACCGTTAAAACCGCTTATGTAAATGATATTGAATGTATGAAATAATGTAACTGAAATTTTTAAAAAAAACAATGAAAACAAGCGTGCTTTTGGCACGGTATAGAAAAACCCGAAAAATTGAAATTGATATAAATTAATAATACGTTATGGTTTCCGAATGTCAAGCGTTCGCCTTGATTTGCATCATTTCAAAAGGAGTCGAAGGATTTTGCAATGAACATGCTGAATATACACTTTTGTTCACCGCCGTACAATCGGCTTAGAAACCATCTATCACAAGATGTCGGATGGGGGCTCGGCATTAATAGGAAGTGAGCGGCCGCACAAAGAATCCGGCGCAGTTTAATTCCAGGCACCGATGCCTTCGGGCGCAGGTGTGGCATTTTTGGCATTATTGGTAAGAAACCGGAATATTTTTTCTTTTGCTTCGGCTTTCTCCCACGGGATCTCGCTAAATATGGAATGGCCGTCTTGCTCAATTAACCGGGACCACTGTTGGGGTGTGTAATCGGAAACAGAAAAATCATTTTGGCTGTGGCAGCGCTTAAAACAAACGGAATGATGAAATTCCTGAAAAGATTTTTGTCGATAACTCAAAGCCGGTATTTTGACCGTCCGGGGAGCCACCAGGGCGGGTGAGAATTTTTCCAGCATCTGATCGTCCAGGTGCTGTGCCTCAATTATCCGGGCTTCAACCAGACGAAAATATTCATTGGGTTTGGTATCCGGTGTTTCCTTAACAGTCAAAAGCGGATGGCCGTTAACTCTGAAATCTTCTGAAGCCTTTAGCATATTGTCCGGATGGAAAATCATAAGGCTTAGCAGAATAATGACCACTGCGCTGAAGCTGATTTTTTGATTCTTTGGATAAAATTTCATTTTGAAACCTCCATAAGAAGCCGAATGGCCCGGAATCTATATCTTTAAGATAAAAATAACTCCCTGGAATTTGAAAAGCGCTTCAGAAATTCGAGCAGAGGAATTTTAAGGTTTATCTTTACGTAAAAGTAAAGAAAATTCAATGGGTCGAAAGTTGTAATTATATCAGAAAAAAGACCTACTCCATTCTGCAATTTTTGGTACCAAGGGATCAGGTGTTTTTATGACGGACAGACGTTATTTTCTAAGAGAGAAAAGCAGCAGGACCGCCGCAAAATCGAGTCCGATAAAAATGGCGTAAGCGGCATCATAGGAGCCGGTGAGGTCGAAACTCCGGCCCGCGATCAAATATCCGAACATCTGCAGGATCAGAAAAAATGAAATATACCGGAGCACGGACGCAAAATTTTTACGTCCGAAAATCGTGGCCACAATAACCGGAAACGTTGACATGATGCCCCCCATGGCAAAACCGAAAACCGGTATAAAAATAATTAAGGCAGCGGTTGAATTTTTGATAAGCCCGAGACTCAGGCCCAGGATATGGGTAACGGTCATTAAAATGGCCACCCGTCCGGGATTAAACCGGTCGCACATCATCCCCCAGGTATATTTTCCGGCAGCGCCGACCAGTGCGGCGCCGGACATCATCAGCATGGCCGTGAGATGGGAAAAACCGATGTCTGTAAACCGGGGTTTGAGCTGAGACATCACTCCCACGGTTCCGATCATCAGCAGTCCGAAAGCCAGTCCGATTTTCCAGAAAACATCCGAGCGGATGAGTCGTGTCAATGGCCATTGGCTCTGGTCGGACGCCGGCGGGGGAACATGAATCTGCAATTGGCCGGCCGCATATGCCGGCGCCGCTGTCGGCAGGCCGTCCGGGGCCAATCCCATATCTTCCGGCCAGTCCTTTACAATGATCCAGGCCAGGGGGCCGAAAGCGATCATGACCAGGCCGATGCAAAGGGCCGCGGTTTCGATTCCGGTATGCTGGATCAGCAGAAGTGCGGCAAGGGGAAGCACGGCGCCGGAAAGAGACATGCCGGCAGTGGAGATCCCCATGGCCTTTCCCCGCTTATCCACAAACCAGTTGTTGACGGCCGTCCCGGCCACAATTCCGCCGTACGCGCCATTGCCGATAAATAAGAGGGAATAAAAGAGATAAAATTGCCACAGGCTTTCCACCCGGGCGATAAAAATAAAGGAAAGGCCCGCCACCAGGGAGCCGCAGACCATCAAAATCCGGACACCGGATTTCATTAAAATTGTGCCGTACACATACTGGCTGGAAAATCCGAATGCCGTGCCGATGACCAGGGCCAGGTTCAGGTCGGTTCGGGTCCATCCCCGGGCATCGCACAGCGGTTCCAGAAACGCGTTAAACGCATAAAACCCGGTACCGGTAGACAGAAAATAGCCCCAGAAGGCCACGGCGGCGATAAACCAGCCGTAGTATAGCTTATTACGGGTTTCTTTCATCAGTCAGCCAGGAGATGTCCGGCATTTTGCGCGATACAATATTGGGGTGTTTGAACGCCGGGTATCCCAGAACCAGACTGGCGTATATGCTGCGGCCTTTGGGGAGGCCGGTCAGGCGGCCCAGTTTCTTATTCATCCGGGACAAAAGGGTCACGAAGCCGATATAGCAGGAGCCCAGCCCGAGACTGTGGGCATAGTTGGTGATGTTGGCGGCGGCGATATTACAGTTGTCTGCTCCGAAAAACGACCACGCCGGCCCATGAATCAAAACCAGAACCGGGGCGTTATGCAGGATCAGATCCCGCCCGGATTTTTTCAATTCAATATAGTAGGCCATGGGTTCAATGTATTTTTGAAGCATGGCGTCCATGGCAGCGCTGATCCGGAGCCCTTTAAACAGGAACCGGCCGCTGCGGTTAGTGGAATATTCATAAAGTTTTACCGCCACCGAAAAAACCGTGTCGGAAATTTCTTTTAATATGCCGGGGTCCGTGACGACGATATAGGAAACATGCTGTGAATTGCTTGCGGTCGGAGAGAAACGGGCCGTATTGATGATGTCTTCAATTATTTCAAGGGCAACGGGTTTGTCCTTGTAATGGCGGATGCTGCGGCGGGAAAGCACAATTTCTTTGTAGCTTTCCGGGTCAATGCGGCGGCGTAGGACCCGGCGCACCTGGTTCATTTTGAGGTGGTCGTTTTCAATGGCGTTTTTCGGACAGATTGCAACGCAATGACTGCAGCGGTTGCAGAGATCCGGATCGGTTACGACGGGAATACCGTTGATTTCTTTCCAAACACCGGATGCGCAGTCGATTACGCATTGCATGCACAGATTGCACTTTTGGTCGTTGCGCCGTATTTTCATTTTATTCATATTTCAGGCCAGTCAGTATTTTGTCTTTTTGCCCTTTGCTGAACATGACGAAATATAAAATGATGACAAAGCAGATGGTGGCGGAACAGGCAAAAAATTTATAATAAAACCCCAGAGGGGCGAGAAAAATGACCGTTATCCAGTGAAACAGGATCAGTTTGTTGGAGTGAAGTTTCAGCGGGAAATTATCAAACCGGCAGATAATGGCCAGTCCCCAGAAATTCCAGCCGTACAGGGCGGCAAAGGAATGCATGCGCATCAGCCATTTAAAATCTTCACTGGTATATCCCGGCGTCATTTCGTAGAAAATATATACGATTCCGGTGATGGCGGTATAAAGCAGAAATCCCATTCCGGAAATCAGAAACGTTTTCTGCTGTTGAACTTTTCCCAGCCTGACCAGAAGATACAAAATCAAAATGACGGTGCAGAAAAGAAGTGAGGTCACAAAGACCTGGGGGGTCATTTTTTCAAAAATAATAAAAATGAAAAAAACAATCACCCCCAGGTTGACAAACCAGAATCCGATGTTTTTCATCCATAAAACGGATTTGCCGTTGTCCTTCATCAAGCTGAACAGCAGCGACATGGTGATTAAGGAAAGGGGGAAGGAAAAGCCCAGAAAAAAAGTGTCCAGCTGAAGTTTCGGAAAGGAGGTGACAATTTTTAAGTATTTGTTGTTTATAATCACCAGACCGGAAATCACCAGGCCGCTTGACAGGCAGAGCAGGGCGGCCTGGTGAAATTTGTCGGATACCGTAACTTTGGATTTAAAAAAATCATACGGAAAGAATGAAAATTTTTCAATCCGGTCACTTTCAACAATGGCGACCAATACCAGTGTAATGATCAAAACCGGAATATAAATTTCTAAAAATGCAAAAATCGCATAAATAATGGACATAAACAGGTACACGATAATTTTGGGAGACACTTTTTTTTGTTCTTCGGTAAAATACAGCAAGATGGCGCCCCCGCTGCACAGGTTAAACAGGAAAATGTGGAGGCGGTCAAAATTGTAGGGCGCATTGGCTACAAACAGATCCAGAAACCCGAAAAATAATGCTAAAGACATCAGCATCATGAGCAGTAATCGAAATCGAAAACTCATAGTTAATTCTCAGTGGTTGAATTATTCTTTTTAGGATATGGCCCGGTTATATTGCAGGGAGTGTCTGATGTCAATAAGCTGATTTACCCAAAAGATGCCGGAGCGCCCCTTCCAGGTCCGGATGCCGGAACAGATAGCCTGTTTCGGAAAGCACACCGGGGCGGACCCGGGTGCTGGAAAGAATGGTTTCGCGTCCCATTTCACCGAAGAACGTTTTAATGGCGATTTCCGGCACCGTGAAAACCGACGGCCGGGAAAGAACATGGGCCAGTTTTTGGGTAAATTCAAGATTGGTCGCCGGATTCGGCGATACCAGATTCACCGGTCCGGAAATGGTTTTCTCAAACAGGGCGTGGTGAATAGCGCCGATGGTGTCGTCAATGCTGATCCAGCTCATGTACTGCCGGCCCGTGCCGATTTTACCGCCAATGCCCATCTGAAAGGGCAGCAGCAGCTTGCCCAGTGCGCCGCCCGCCGGGGACAGCACAATGCCGATCCGCAACTGCACGGTTCGGATACCGGCGCTGGCGGCGGCTTCGGTGGAATCTTCCCACATTCGGCAGACTTCGGAAATAAAATCAGTGCCGGCCGGATGCGACTCTTCCAGCACGGTATCGTCCCGGTTCCCATAAAATCCGATGGCTGAGGCACAAAGAAATACTTTGGGCGGGTGTTTCATTTTGGAAAGGGTGCGGGCAATCAGGCGGGTGCTGTTGACCCGGCTGTCAATAATGCGCTTTTTTTTCACCGGGGTCCAGCGGCCTTGGCCGATATTTTCGCCGGACAGATGAATGACCGCATCAATGCGATCCTTCTCGTCAAGATCCAACCGGCCCCTTGAAGGGTCCCATCGGATTTCGCCTTTTGCCTTGTCCGGCTCCCGCCGGACCAGCTGCCGGACCCGGTGACCGCCGGTGGTCAGGAACGGAATCAGGGCAGAGCCCAGTAATCCGCTGGCACCGGAAATTAAAATGGTCAATGGACCCTGATCTTTTCGGGACTGGTGAGTGGTTATATCCGCAATGGTGGTGTTGTGGCGGTAGGTGAAAATCTGGGCAAGTTTTTTTTCCACAAACGGGGCCATGAGCACAGTCCCCGCCGGATGAAAGGGGAGGGCATATTCGATGGTGTCTTCCAGAATGCATTTGTTCGGACCCACGGGTATAAACCGGTGGGTATGGTGCCATTGTGAAAACGGCCCTTTGATCTGGATGTCTTTGAATAAAATGTTTTTGCGGTAATCCACATGGCGGGCATGCCATTTGATGGGAATGGGGCCGGCTTTGAGATGCATTTTTACTTCAGCACCGGTTTCAATGCCGCCGGTCCGGGAAATAATTTTCAGCGGGTCCCATGGCGGGCTGAGCCGTTCAATCGCCCCGGGACGGGCATGCCATTTGAAAACAGCTTCAGCCGGGGCATTGATTTCGGAACGTTTTTTAAATATTTTATTTTTCATTATCCGGTTTCCCGCAGGTGCAGTTATGTTTTTTTATGGCATGATGGTTATTTGTACAGACCTGGCATCGCGTATCGCTGCACATCTGGCAGGAAAAGCAGTCCGGGCAGGTATTTTTTTTCCGGTTGTCCGGCAGTTTGTCGGGTATATATACTTTGCCGGGCAGTCCGTTTATTTTAATGAACGGCATCATGCGCCATCTTCGTGGTTTCCAGAAATTTGTATCCGCTCTTTGCCGCAGAATACGAACAGATCATCGCCTTTAACGCAGGCCAGGGTCATGTTGACGGCCCGGGCCAGATCGACCCCAAGAGAGGTGGGGCGGGAAATCCCCACCAGCATTTCAATGCCGGCCCGGGCGGCTTTCTGGACCAGCTCATAACTTAACCGTGACGACATAACGCCCAGGCCCGCTTTGGCAATCCGGTTGTCCATGAAAACCTTGCCAATGGCCTTGTCCAGGGCATTATGGCGGCCCACATCTTCAGCAGACGCAAGGACCTGAAAGCGTTTATCAAAAATAAGCGCTGCATGGGCGCT
>JAABSL010000067.1 GCA_011390415.1 Desulfobacteraceae bacterium | reverse complement strand
TAAAGGCAGGTAGACAAAAGGGGGAACCATGTTAATGACGCCGCAGCAGTATGAAGAAAGCCTCCGTCAGCTGAATCTGGTGGTCTATATGTTCGGTAAGCGACTGGATAACGTGGTGGACAATGATATTATCCGGCCGTCATTAAATGCCGTGGCCAAAACCTATGAAATGGCCCAACGGCCGGAATTTGAAGATATCATGACGGCCACCTCCCATCTTTCCGGTGAAAAGATCAACCGGTTTACCCATATCCATCAAAACACCGGGGACCTGGTTAAAAAAACAAAAATGGGCCGTCTGCTGGGGGCCCATACCGGGTGCTGCTTCCAGCGGTGTGTGGGCATGGATGCGTTAAATGCGCTTTCCATTGTCACCTATGATATTGATCAGGCAAAAGGGACTTCCTACTCTTCGCGGTTTTTGAAATACCTTTCCTATGTTCAGGAAAAGGATCTGGTCTGCGACGGGGCCATGACCGACCCCAAAGGGGACCGGTCCCTGCCGCCGCACCGCCAGGCGGACGCGGACATGTATCTGCATATTGTTGATGAAACCGCCGACGGCATTATTGTGAGCGGCGCCAAGGCGCACCAGACCGGCGCGGTCAACTCTCACGAAATTATCGTTATGCCCACCATTGCCATGCGGGAAAATGACAAAAATTATGCGGTGTCGTTTGCCCTGCCCAGTGATGCGCAAGGGATTATTTACATTATGGGCCGCCAGTCCTGTGATACGCGTAAATGTGAGAATTCCAAAATCGATGTGGGCAATCTGAAATACGGCGGTCATGAGGCCCTGGTGATTTTTGACAATGTGCTTGTGCCCTGGGATCGCGTGTTCATGTGCCGGGAATATGAATTTGCCGGTGCCCTGGTTGAAAAATTTTCTTCCTACCATCGCCAGAGTTATGCCTGCAAGGTCGGTGTGGGGGATGTACTGATCGGAGCGGCCCAGACCATTGCCGAATACAACGGGGCTCAGAAAGCATCTCATATCAGAGACAAAATTATCGAGATGAATCATTTAAACGAAACGTTGTACTGCGGCTCCATTGCCTGTGCGGCAGAAGGGCAGGCCGAACCCAGCGGCACCTATTGCGTGGATACGCTGCTGGCCAACATCTCCAAGCAGAATGTGACCCGGTTTCCTTATGAAATCGCCCGCATCGCCCAGGATATTGCCGGCGGGCTTATGGTCACACTGCCGTCAGAGGCGGATTTCAACGCGCCGGAAACAGGAAAATGGCTGGAAAAATACCTTCGGGGCACCCCGGAAATATCGACTCAGAATCGCATGCGGATGCTTCGGTTAATTGAAAATCTGACCTTGGGAACCGCGGCGGTGGGGTATTTGACGGAATCCATGCACGGCGCCGGGTCTCCCCAGGCCCAACGGATCATGATTTCCCGCCAGGTGGATTTGGGGAAAAAACAGCAATACGCTAAAAATCTATGCGGCATTCAGGACGAGGAAAATTAACGCAACGAAGCGGATAAGCAGATTAAAATATCTGCCTTCGATCGATGCCGCACCGCCGGTCAAGTATGCGTCTGCGCTGAGAACCATAGTGTTTGGGATCACTGACCAACCTTCTTTCAAGAACAATTCTTCTTTTCTTGCCTGATCGGCGTTCTTTTTTTTCCATAAAATCATCTCCATTGCGTAATTTTAAACCGCTTATTTCATAATTACGGAACCGGAGTCAGTTTGAACAGGAAGTCTAAATTGAAAAAGCATTCGGGATTCTGGAGAAAACGGATGAGCAGGTAGTCATTAGGAGTCAAAATATCATACCCGTCTTATAATTCAAGAACAATTTTTTTATAGTGGACAAATAATCATCGTAACCGGTATAGTCCGTTTTGTATTATTTTTTCAGCACCCGTATTATCTGCTTAACAATGAAGGTAAACAAAAATGGAAAATGGCGACGATATTAAAGCGGCTAAAATAATAATTAAAATGATCTTGCGGGCGAGAAAGAACCTTCGACTGTATCCTGTCAATAATCCGGTGTATACACAGACACTGGAAGACACATTTGATAAATTCAATGCGTTTTTTGATTTAGAAGATCAGCTGGTTTTAACTATCAAGCTCCATGATATTTTCTATGGTGACGAAGTAATTTATCACAACGAGGAGCAGAAAGACGATAATCTGGCATTCTTTTTCTTCAAAGACGGATTGCGTGAATTGACTTTTCGAAAAAATTTGTCATTTGACGAACTGGAAGCTTTTCTAAAAGTGATTTCAGCTGATTTTGATAATGACGTACCGGATGACGATACGGTAACGCTGTTCTGGGAAAATGATTTTCAGCATATCCGCTATGTGGTGGAAGATGAATTCCTCTCAGATGAAGATTATGAAGAGCAGGCGGTTTCCCAGGCCAGGGCGCAAAAGAATGCGCCGGAAAAATTCAAGGTCATTTATGACCAACATCAGAATAAAGATGAAACGTCCGTACCTGTCGATATCGTTGAAATTGAAGAAGAAGGTCTGAAAATGCTGGCGCATGAACTGGAAGCGGACGCAGATGACAAAATCGACAAGTTCATGGATATTATTTTTGAGATTTTTTACAAATCCAAAACCAAAGCGGAATTTTCCGGGATTGTTGATTATTTTAAAAACGCTTTGGAATATGCCATCCGGGAAGGCAATTTTCCTTCTGCGCTGCGGGTGTTAAAACGGCTTCAGAAAATTGCCGCACACGACAAAGTCACTGATGTGGTCAAGGAAAATATCAACCGGATCATGCTGTTTGCCGGCAGTGAGCATGTGGTTTATCTTCTGGGCGAATACCTGGACAGCGGAAAAAAAACAGACCCGACCCTTTTAAAAGAAATGGCGGGATTTTTCGGCAAAAATTCCATTCCGCCGTTTATGAATTTATTGTCGACCCTTAACACAATTCACGCCCGAAAAGCCGTGATCGATATTCTGGTGGACCTGGGGCCACAGGATTTTATGACGATTACCAAAGGCCTCAACAGTCCGGAATGGTATGTGGTGCGCAACATTATTTATGTGCTCCGTGAGATCGGCGACAAGCGGGCGGCTGACTATCTTTTAAAAAAAGTCGATCATCCGGAAACCCGTGTTAAAATAGAAATTATCCGGACGTTGGGTGAATTGGGTGATGAACGGGCGTTGGCACCAATTAATGAGTGCCTTGAAGCGGGTGTGGAAAACCAGTTGCGATATACCGCAATCCGGGCGCTGGGAAGCCTTTTGATAGACGATGCCCGAAAAATTTTACTGGATAAAGTGTTTGATAAAGCTTTTGAAAGTAAAGATTTCAATGAAAAAAAAGAATATTTCCAGATGCTGTCACGCTGGAAAGACAGCGAAATGGTGGATTGCCTGATTAAAATCCTGACGAAAAAAACGCTTTTTGCCAACGCAAAAGTCTATGAGAAAAAAGCGTGCGCCGCGCACAGTCTCGGGCTTATCGGAGACACGGCGGCGCTGCCGTTTTTATATAAAACGCAACAGTCGAACAACAAACTTTTACAGGAATATAGCCAAGCCGCGATCAAAAGGATAGATAATGAACGCCAAAGAAAGGGCTGATTCGCCGAAAACGAAATCAAATTTAATCAATCAGCTGGCCGTTGTATTGCGATCCGCCGAAGTTCATCATGTAAAAAATATCGCAGTCGGCAAGGCGGTTAATAATTTTGTTTCCCATGTCAGTGAATTCATCGATCATGAAGGAGAGTTTGTCCTTGAGTTAAGGGGCGATTTCTTTTTTGTTAATGAATTCCGGATTCGGTATTCGTCAGATGTCATGGTGAATTTTGACTATCTTGTCCGGCTTTTCAGAACATTGGAACTCGGCACTGTCGTTGTGAAATCCGGCGCCGGCGTAAATGAAATAATCAGTTTAACTGAAGCGCTTATCAATGCCCCGGATGCAAATCCATTTGATAAAATTCAACAGAAGATATCCCACATCAGCAGTCTTGCGGTTGAAAAGCTCAAGAAAATCGACGAAGAGGATCTGCTCGATGCCCGCAAAATGGTTAAAAAATCTTATTTTAATGCAGTCTCCTTTACACAGGGGGTAATGAACAAAATTCAGCAGGGAGAAAAAATCTCTCTGAAAAAATCCAAACGCATGATCGTTTCCCTGGTGGATCGCATCATTGATCAGGAACAGCTTTTGCTCGGCATGACCTCTATCAAAAATTATGATGAATATACCTACCACCATTGCGTAAATGTCAGCATTCTGTCAGTCGCTCTGGGCCAGCGGCTTGGAATGAATATGAAGCAGCTGACCGAACTCGGGATGGCTTCCCTGTTTCATGATATCGGAAAACTGGAAATTCCCAGCAGTCTCCTGAATAAACGGGAAAAGCTGAACGAGGAGGATTGGCAGGTGATCCGAAAACATCCGGTGGAGGGTGTGCGACTGCTGCTGAAAATGAAGTATTTGGATTCCATTTCAATCCGCTCGGCAATCGTCGCTTTTGAACATCATATGTTTTACAACCATACCGGCTATCCAAGGGTTAAAAAAACGGTTCCGTTGGATTTATTCAGCAAAATCGTCAGCATTGCCGATCAGTATGATGCCATGACCTCTGCCCGGGTATATTCAAGAACGCCCATGGGCCCGGATAAAGCGCTGAACCTGATGATCAAACAGACCGGCTCCCAACTGGACCCTTTGCTGCTGCAGTTTTTTATTAATATGGTCGGTGTGTATCCTATCGGTACGCTGGTGGTGCTGGATTCAAAGGAGCTGGGGCTTGTATTTGAAATCAATCCCGGATTTATCAAAAGACCGCGTATCCTCATCATCGCAGATAATAAAGGCAACGAGGTAGATGCGTTTTCCTGTGATCTGGCGGAGAAAAATGACGATGGCAGTTATAAAAAATCGATTATCAAGACCCTGGATGCCGGCAAGTGGAATATTAATGTGGCAGAGTATTTATTATAGTCCGGCCCTGAAAAATCAGCCGCCGGTATCCGGATAAAATGTTTGCCGGCAAATCTCATAGATTAAAATGTCCCGTCCCGAAGCCCGGCTGTATTTTGTGCCGGAATAAATAAACCCGATTTTTTCAAGCACACGAATACTGGCAATATTGTCCGGGTGGGTGCATGCCAGGATGCGATCAATAGGGGTCATTTGGTAAGTCGCTGCCAGCAATGCAGTTGCGGCTTCCGTGGCATATCCGTTTCCCCATGCATCGGAACAGTAGCGATACCCCAGTTCGATATGATCCAGGAATCTGGAATACCGGATTCCGCAGCAGCCGATATAGCATTCGGAGTGTTTTGTATATACGGCCAGGTTGCCCGGTTCAATTTCAGTTGAACACATCAGGCCGGCTCTGAATTTTGACAGGGCCACTTTGAGGGTCCAGTGATAGATGCTCCCGTCACCAATATATTTCATCACTTGGGGATCTTTGCTCATTTCAAAGAACCGTTCAAAATCACTTAAGGATTCTCTTTTCAAACATAATCTGGAGGTGGTGACCGGCAATTTAAAATTCATGGGTTGTTTTTTTCTGCCAGAGAAGTTCTGGAAAGTATTTGAGTAATGTGGCACGGCCCATTATTTTCAGCATAAAGGGCTTGAAATTTAAAAAAGTTAAATGTATTTTTTTACAATACCAGAGAACAAAATTGTTAAACTTATACATTAGATAAATTTTTTAACTATCTTAATTTTAATCAAAAAAATAATATAATTTTGTGGGTGACACACAAAATATACCTGATTTTGTAGGATAATCCCTACAAAAAAATCAGACAAACCACTATTTAAATTTTTTTTTTATTCGGTTATATTATTTTCTGATTGATTGATATTCACCCAGCTTACGCCAACAATTTGTCGCGAATAAAATGAATTAAATCAAACAAAATAATTTTTTTTCATAGGGACTTTAAGTTTATTTAATTTTTGTGATGGATGAATGTGAAAAAATGAGTGTAATAAAAGAACAACGGCAATGCCCGCGAATATCTTCGGAAAACAAGGTCGGGTATGCCCTTTATAATGAATCAAAAGTTAAAATCGATCAGGGCACGGGGAGAACCATAAACCTGAGTCAGACCGGACTTTTGCTGGAAACCAAAAAAGTCCTCAATGGTGCTTATATACTGCTGATAACCATTGACCTGGAAAGTAAAAAGGTAAAAGTAAAAGGCCGGGTTGTGACCAGCCGTTATGAGGAGTCTTCCGGCTGTTATTTGTCCGGAATAGAATTTATCGGGTCAAAGGATGAACAGCTTGAGGCCATTGTGGTGTTTGTTAAAGCCTATCAGCATCGCAAGCACCGGACTGCGCTCAAAGGCTCTTTAAGCTGGGGCGAGCCCTGACCCCTTGCAAAAACCGCAGGTTTATCAATCCGAAATTTATTTATCATATTTGAAACGCGCACCTCAGATCTTATAAATTTCTTTGAGATACCGGAAAAGCGCCTTTGACGCCTTGGCCGCTTTGGCGTCGTTATCAGAATTGCCGGCGTTTCTGGACAGCTGGTTCAGTCGCTGACGCTGTGCGGCCGGACACTTGTCGATAATCTCATCGATAATTTCGGTATCCCCTTTCTTGAGCGCATCCCGCCAGGATTCAATTTTTTTAAATACCAGGGCCTTCTGGTGGTCACC
>JAABSL010000066.1 GCA_011390415.1 Desulfobacteraceae bacterium | reverse complement strand
AAGACCATCCAGGGACGGGGCCAGGGGTGGCTGGATGCCTCGGAGTGGCTCAAGCGAAGTGCGGGAAACGACTGGACCTATTTTGCCGCCGGCGGTTACACCGGGGCCTATGATTTTACCGGGGAATACTATGTGCCGTGCCTGCCCTATGACAGCAACGGTATTTTCGGACATAACCGGTTTGACAGCCCGGAAGTGGCCAATGCATTTGCGGCATGGCATCAGCTCTTTGATCAGCTGAATCAGTTAAATGGAACAGAAATTTCCAAAGCACCTCCTGAAATACGTGATTTTATCGATCGGGTCTGCCAAATGGGGCCGGAGATACTGGAACAGCGGGCGCAACAGCTGCATGACATCATCGGCGGCCGGGTGTCGGTTTTGCCGCCGGATACCCGGCATGTGGAGTATGATGTCATCCCGTTAACAATCGCAGACGGCTGCCTTTATAACTGCGGGTTCTGCCGGGTCAAATCCGGCAACGGTTTCAAATCCCGACAAAAAAAAGACATTCTTGCCCAGATCCATCAGTTAAAAGATCATTATGGAAAAGACATCGTCAATTACAATTCGGTTTTTCTGGGTCAGCATGACGCCCTTTTTGCCGGTGCCCAGCACATTGAATTTGCCGCCACACAGGCCTTTGAAATTTTTGACTTTGAAAATTCCGTGCTCAAAGCCCCCAGGCTCTTTCTGTTCGGCAGCGTGGATTCCATTCTTCGGGCAGAAGACCCGCTTTTTAAAATGCTCAATCACCTGCCTTTTGAAACATTTATCAATATCGGACTGGAGTCCGCGGACCCGGCCACATTTTCCCAAATTGAAAAGCCGCTGGATAAAGAAAAGGTGACCCGGGCCTTTAACCGGATGATGGATATCAACAAAACATACCACCGGGTGGAAATTTCCGCCAATTTTTTATACGGCGCGGATCTGCCGGAAACCCACATGCCGTCGATTTTAGACCTTACCCGGAACGGGCTGGACCATTTTTACAGCAAAGGGACGATCTATTTTTCTCCTCTGGAAAACATCGGCTCCGTTCAGGAGGTCAAAAATCGATTCACCGAATTCAAGACCCTTTGCCGGCTGCCGGTTTTTATCTATTTAATTCAACGGCTCTGAAGCAGGGCTTTGGCTTTTTTAAACTTTTCATTCACCGCCAGATTCATTTCAGCGGCTTGTTCAATGATGGCCGCCACTTCATCCAGATGGTTCTGTTTTGCCTGATCCGCCCATCCCTGGTAGGTTGTTGCATGATCATCATTGTGCTTGATCCAGTGATCCAGAAGCTTTTCGATTTTTTCTTCAAACGTCATTTCCGGAAGACCGCGCGAATGATCATCGTGATCATGATGGTGATGGCTCATAAGATATTTCCTTTATTTTAAAAAAATTATGGTGGTTCGGTAAAAAAGTCTTATTATCTGTATGTTAATTACTTTTCCAGACAAAAAAACAACAGGCAACAAAAAAAACAAAAACTGGTTTGTGCGCTGCGGATTTCTTCTTGATCTGCAAATTTATTCATACATAATATAGATTTCAAGGCTCATGGCATCTTAAGCAAAGGAGAATGTTTTATGGTTTCACCTCACGACCCCGCTGATCCCTCCGAACAGCAAGTGGAAAAGGAATTGAAACAGGTTTTTGATCAAATGCCCGGCGAGATTCCCATATATCTGTTTGCCCAGCCCGGGAAAAATGATGTCTTTTCCGACACGGCCCGGCAGGCGATCCGGTATTTCAGGCAACTGACGAAAAAAATAATCTTTCGCGAATACAAACTGGATCATGAACAGGCAAAAAAATGGAAGATTGAAACGTCTCCGACCCTTTTAATTGACCCGGAACATTATAATATCCGGTGGCTGGGCGCTCCTGTGGGTGAAGAAGGCCGGATCTTTATCGAAGCTCTGGTGTATATCGGTTTCAAGAAAACCGGCATCGGAGAACAATCCCTTAAAGTACTCAGCCAGATTAAAGACAAACGGGCGATCAAGTTATTTGTAAGCCCCTCATGCCCATACTGCCCCCAGCAGGCGATAAACGCCTTAAAAGCCGCTGTTGAAAAGCCGGATCTGATTTCTCTTGAAATCATTGACATTCAGGCGAACCCGGAGATTGCCAGAGATTATGATGCCCAGTCCGTTCCCCAGACCTTTGCCAATGAAATGCTGATTGCGCTCGGTGCCCAGAGCGAAGAGCTGTTCATGCTGTCACTGCAGAAAATGGAACAGCAGACCCTGTTTATTCCGGACAATGACGCCGAAGAAATTGAAACCGACCTGGTCATCGTCGGCGGCGGCCCGGCCGGGCTTTCGGCCGGCATTTATGCGGCCCGCAGCGGCTTGAAATCGGTGGTGCTGGAACGTAACATTCTCGGCGGCCAGGTGGCCCTGACCCCTATGGTGGAAAATTATCCCGGCCTGACCCAGATCGGCGGCAAAAAATTAGTCGAGATTCTGGTCTCCCATGCCCTTGAATATATTCAGATTTTTCAGGGAGAAGAAGTCATGGATGTTTCCAAAGACCATCCCATGACCGTTACCACCAACAAGCGCCGGTTCATCACCAAAGCCCTGCTGCTGGCCACCGGCGCCACGCACAAACATCTTGACGTGCCCGGGGAATCCCGTTTGTCCGGCCGTGGGGTCAGCTATTGCAGCACCTGTGACGGTCCCTTGTTTACCGGCCAGAAAGTCATAATGATCGGCGGGGGCGACAGTGCGGCAACAGAAGCGCTTCATCTCAAAAACATCGGCGTGGACATCACCCTTGTTCACTGGACGGATAAACTCGATGCCCAGCAGGTCCTTGCCAGACAGGTCGTCAATTCGGGAATTCCCGTCCTCTACAACACCACGGTCAAAGAAATCATTGGAGAAAAATCCGTCGAAGGGGTGAAAGTTTTCAACAGCCAGACCGGCAAAACCGATACGATTAAAGCCGCCGGTGTGTTTATCTCCATCGGCTATCTGCCGTCCGTGGACCTGGCCGAAAAAATCGGCGTGGAAAAAACTTCGGAAGGATTTATCAAACAGGAAAACTACCGGACCAATCTCCCCGGCGTATATGCCGCCGGCGATGTGGTGGGCGGATTCAACCAGATTGTGACCGCCTCCGGTCACGGCGCGGAAGCCGCTTTGACCATTTTTCGGGATTTGTTAAATTATAAACCTTAAGGGCCGTGGAAAGAAATAATTATCCCATCTGACTTGTCTATTGGTCCGTATTCTGTGTTGCGATGGAGTTCATATATCCCGATATGCTCGCTCCATCGCGCCTTGAATACGAACCAAAATCCTGCGCCATCCGGGGCAATTATTTCTTTCCACGGCCCTAAGTGTCCGTTGCCGGTTAAATATAATAATAGATAAAAAAACCATTCATTAAATTAAAACAAGCCGGAATCAGAATTGCTGATCCCGGCTTGTTTTATGCCCCACAACAACTTTCTGCACAATATTCCTTGACCAAGAGAAATAATTGGACTATACTCCAGAAAAATACTATTTTTTGTGGAGTATGGTCCCATGAAAGACAAATTCATAGCCACCAGCCGCCGGTTACTGAACAATACAAAGTTTGCCACGCACCGGTATTTATTCGATTCATTCAACACCAGCAGCCGCATGACCGGTCTTGTCGGCCCCAGGGGCACCGGCAAGACCACCCTGATGCTGCAATATATCAATGAAAAAATGGAGAACAGCAATCAATGCATCTATTTTTCTCTGGATAATATCTTTTTTACGCAAACCAAATTAATCGAATTTGTTGATGATTTGTACGAAATAGACGGGATCCGGTATTTTTTTATTGATGAAGTCCACAAATACCCGCACTGGAACCAGGAACTGAAAAATATCTATGATTCTTTCCCGGATATCACCATTGTCTTTTCCGGCAGTTCCAGTATGGATTTGGTCAAAGGAACATACGATCTCTCAAGACGCGGTATATTGTATAAACTGGAGGGAATGTCTTTCCGCGAATATCTTGAATTCAGACTGAACAAGCCGGTTCCCGCTGTTTCCTTTGATGAACTCGTTCACAATCCCACCGGTTTTGCCGATCAATTGGCTGGTATTGAAAGGATAAAGGGACATTTTATTGAGTATCTGGCATTCGGATACTACCCGTTTTTGTTTGAAGATGAAGCCCATTACCACCAAAAGATGTTGAATATAATAGATAAAACCATATATGAAGACATCTCGAACTTTTATAAATTAAAAACCGAAAATCTGATTTTTTTTAAAAAAATCCTTTCTTACATGGCCACCATTCCGCCGGGCGAACTCAACCGGAACAGCATTGCAAAACACATCCAACTCGACAACAAAACCGTTAATAATTATTTAAATATATTGAACGAAACCGGCCTTGCGTGTCTGGTGAGAAAAAACCAATCCGGCAGCAGCCTGTTAAAAGGCGTGGAAAAAATATACCTGGACAACCCGAACCTTTACCGAGCCATCGGTGACGAAATCGGCTTAAGTTACAAAAAAGGCACTGTCCGGGAAATATTTTTTATTAAAATGTTGAAAAACGCCGGGGAAAAAATATTTTACAGCGATATCGGCGATTTTACTGTGCGGGAAACCAATTTTGAAATCGGCGGCAAAAACAAAACAAAAAAGCAACTAAAGGAGAATATGAAGAATTCATTTCTGGTGAAAGACGATATTCTCTTTCCCCACGGCCATACCCTGCCCCTTTATCTATTTGGTTTTTTATATTAATTAGTGCCTTATCCCTCAATTCCTGCGCAAAAGAAAAAAATGGAGAGGTGGGGCTAAGGATTGCGGTTTTCCAGCAGCAGGTATTAGTATTCTGGTGTCAGGAAAGGCGATTCTGGTATCTGACACCCGACACCTGAAACCCTTATCACCGACTTGGCTTATGGCTTGCGGGTCCCGCAGGTTATTTTGAAACACCTCACGGAAAAATCCCATTCCTTCCGCCTTTCTCGTCACCCATCCGTCACGCAAATTCCCTTATCAAACCACCGGTTTGACACAATCGTGTCAAAATTAATCCCTACCTTTAGCCTGATTAAAACCTAAAAATAAGAAAACAGCCAATCAGGCTGCAAGGAGCAACGTATGAACCCATCAGGCATGAAAGTGGATCTGCATGTGCATTCAAAATCATCCACCCGGCCGTCCCAGTGGATTTTACAGAAAATCGACTGTCCGGAGAGCTTTACTTCTCAGCGGAAACTCTATGAAATTGCCAAAGCCCGCGGCATGGATCTGGTGACCATCACGGATCACAACAACATCAACGGCAGCCTGGAGATCGCCCACCTGCCGGATACGTTTATCAGCGAGGAGGTCACCGCCTACTTTCCGGAAAACCAGTGCAAACTCCATGTTCTGACCCATGATATCACCGAAAACCAGCACATTGAAATCCATCATCTCCGAAAAAACATCTATGATCTGACAAGTTACTTAAACCGGGAGAAGATTTTTCATGTGCTGGCCCATCCCCTTTTTGACTTAAACCACAAGCTCAGCATGGACTATTTTGAAAAAATGCTGCTGCTGTTTACCAATTTCGAACTCAACGGGTCCCGAGACGCCCATCAGAATCAAATTCTGGAAACCGTTTTAACGTCTCTGACCCAAAGCGATATGGAACGTCTGGCCAACAAACATGATATCACCCCCGCAGGCATCCGGCCGTGGGAAAAAAATATCACCGGCGGTTCGGACGACCATTCCTCGTTAAACATCGCCCGCATGCATACCTTTGTGCCGGGAGCAACCACCAAAGAAGAATTTTTTAGCGGCATCTTAAACGCAAAGGCGGAAGTTTATGGCAAAGCGGCCACCCCCAAGACCATGGCCCACAACCTATACGGCATTGCGTATCAATTTTACAAATCCAAATTTTACTTTGACCGGTATATTCACAAAAATACCCTGTTAAAATTTGTGGACTGTGCCCTGACCACCCATGATGAACACCGGGGGATTTTAACCCGGCTTTCCGATTATCTCATTTCCCGAAAGCCGACCCTTTCCATGTTTCATTCAAAAACAGATGATCTGTTTGAGTTAATTGAAGAAAAGGCCCGGATAGCCATTTGCAAAAATATCAATTTTCAGAAAATATTAAAAGACACCACCGGCAAAGAAGCCTGGGAGAAAGAAGAAGACTGGTTTGCATTTGTTAACGACGTGTCCGAAGAAGTCATGAAAAGTTTTGCCGACACGACCTTAGACAGCCTGTCCAAGGCCAAACTGTTTAACATTTTCCAGACCATCGGGTCCGCCGGTTCCGTATACACGCTCCTGCTGCCCTATTTCATGGCGTTCCGGCTGTTTACCAAAGACCGGGCATTTGCGGAATCCTGCCGTGAGCAGTTTGTTTGCAAAGAAACCCGGCCGGCCAGAAAAACCGGAAATATCGCCATTTTTACGGACACCCTGCACGAAACCAACGGAGTGGCCCTGACCCTTCGCATGCATTTGAAAATTGCCAGAAAAACCGGCAAAAACCTGTCCCTGATCACCTGTTCGCCGAATCACAGCCTGGAAGGGGCTCAAAACTTCGATCCCATCGGCACGTTTGAAATTCCCGAATATCCCGGGATCAAACTGCATTATCCGCCGGTGCTGAAAATGCTCGAATACTGCTATGAAAACAATTTCACCCATATCATGGCCTCCACCCCCGGCCCCGTCGGCCTGGCAGCCCTGGCGATTTCCCGCATCCTGGATATTCCCATCTACGGAACCTATCACACCGCGTTTCCGCAATATGCTGCCGAACTGACCGGGGACAACGCCATGGAGGAACTGGCCTGGAAACTGATGGTCTGGTTCTACAATCAGCTCGACATCGTATATGTTCCGTCAAAAGCCACGGGTGTCGAGCTGGTCAACAAAGGCATCCGGCAGTCAAAAATACGATTATATCCCCGGGGCATCGACATCAACCGGTTTCACCCGGCAAGCAGAAACGGCTTCTGGACATCTGCTTACCAGATACCGAAAAACTCCATCAAACTGATTTATGTGGGCCGCATATCCAAGGAAAAAAACCTGGATGTGCTCTGCCGGGCATACAACAAACTGAGTCTTATAAAGCCCGATTTGCAGTTGATTGTGGTGGGCGACGGCCCCTATCGCCGGGAAATGACCAAAGCGCTTGAACACACCAACACCCGGTTCACCGGCTATCTGGAGGGCGACGATCTGGTAAAAGCCTATGCATCCAGCGATCTGTTCATATTTCCGTCCAGCACCGACACCTTCGGCAATGTGGTTTTAGAAGCCCAGGCATCGGGCATACCCGTGATCGTGACCGATTCCGGCGGGCCCCAGGAAAATCTGATTGACGGTGACACCGGCATGATTATCCCGGCCCATGATGACCAGGCCATGATCAATGCGGTACTCAACATCTGCGAATTTCCGCAGCGATTGGCCGAGATGAAGAAAAACGCCCGAAGATACATGGAAAACCGGTCCTTTGAAACGGCGTTCAATAAAACCTGGGAGCTTTATCAGTCAGAACCGCCGGCGGATTCATTCCGCAAAAAAACAGAGGAATCGCTGTTCAAGTTCGCATCATAACCGCGAGCGCTTCCGGCCCAAAGGGCAAAGACACTGTCACCGTGCCCACAAAATCGTCTCTTCCGCTCTCATTTTTCAAAACCGCTGTAAAAGACAACCGGTTCAACACCGGCACCGACAAATTCCCGTCGCACCACGAAAAACAGATGGGAAGTCCGGCCATCAAGGCCGTGGAACATTTTGTGCCACTGTTTGTCGGCACTTTCAGCGCGGCGCCGTATCTCCTGGAGTTTTCGAAAGGATAACCAGATTTTTCTTTTTTTTGTGTTTAAAGTCAGATAATAATATAGGTTTAATTTATATTGGGCGGGTCGGTAGATGAAACTTGAATAAAATCAGATAAAAAACGGATAAAAAACGCCCACCTGATTTCAACCGTTTGCCTGATTCACAACGGGAAGAAAAATATTATAATGGCGTTCAAACGGCATCAAATAAATCGGCGGGTCATCGATGATCTTAAAAACCGGTCCACCATCGGCATGTATTTTTACATCGCCGTTACCGTGGCTGTATTGGCCGCTGATGGATTTTACAAAAAACATCTGACCTTTTCGGTCTTTTTCCTGACGGCAATGCTTATTCTTGCTGTTTTTCGAATTTGCCATCATTATCTGTTCGACAGAATCAATAAACGACTCCCCCGCCTGAATGTTTATATTTTTTTTACCAGCGTCTATGCCACGTCTCTGACCTGGGGCATCGGGTTTGCATATTTTATGATCCAACCCGGCGAACCCTCGTCAAAAATCATTATGCTGGCCTGCACTGTGGGCCTAAATTCCGGCGGCGTGGTCGCGTTTATTCCGTCATGGGGCACTTCCGCATTGTATAATGTCTTCATGCTGGCGCCTGCCGCCATCGTGATGTACTACCTTGGCATTAATTTAACCCTTGTTTTTTTAATCCTCCTGTTCATCATATATATGATGATGATCGCCTTGCGCGGCAACCACGAATACTGGAATGCCCTGGAAAATGAACATCTGCTCAAGCTCAAGTCCGAAGAAATCGAAAAAATCAGCCGGGAAGACGTGTTGACCGGTTTGTACAACCGGCGGTACTTTGATGAAATGTTTAATATCCAATGGAAAGCGGCCGCCCGGAACACCCGGCCGCTGACCATTATCATCGCTGATATCGACCATTTCAAACCCATCAATGACACGTACGGGCATCTGGCCGGAGATGCCTATCTCAAAAAAATCGCTGACGTGTTTTCCGAAATATTCAAGCGGGATACGGATTTTGTCGCCCGTTACGGCGGCGAGGAATTTGTCTTTCTGCTGGAAAACACAGACAGAAACACTGCCTTTGACCTGGCCGAAAAAGTCCGGTCCAGAATTGAAAGCATGACGCTGTCTCACTACAATCACCGGATTCAAGCCACCGTGAGCCTGGGAATATCCTCATGCATTCCGGAACTGGAAGATAAAAAAGAATCGCTCATACAAAAGGCGGATAAAGCCCTGTACCAGGCAAAAAACAGCGGCAGAAATCAGGTGGTTTATTACGACGGCAAGGGGTGTTAGCCGGCCGGTTCATGGCAACATTTTTACCTGTTTTTCAGTCTTTCCTGTTTTGATTCTGACCGTTCCGATGATGAAATACGGTAAAGATGTGTGACATTTTTATTATACAGATTTTTCCGATCAACGCCCCTGAACAAATCTCCGACCAGACGTTACCGGTTTCTGCGCAATTTGGCGCGGTAGACGATGGCAATCAGGTTCATTCCCAGAACCAGGATAATCAGAACCAGCGCAGTGCCGTATTGCAGATGACGGGTTTGCTCAATGTCCGTGCCGGCGGTGGCCAGCACATAAATATGGTAGGGAAGCGCCATGACCTGATCAAATACGGAGGTGGGCACTTTTTTGGTATAGAAAACAGCGGCCGTAAACATGATAGCCGCGGTTTCCCCCGCGGCCCGGCTTAGTGCCAGAATCCCGCCGGTGAGCATGGACGGCAGGGCCGCCGGCAGCACCACCCGGTATATGGTCTGCCATTTGGTGGCTCCCAGCCCCAATGATGCTTCACGATAGGTATCCGGAACCGCCCGCAACGCCTCTTCCGCGGTCCCGATAATCACCGGAAGGGTTAAAAATCCGAGGGTCAGAGCACCGGCAAGGATACTGACCCCCATTTGCATCCATGTGACAAACAGCGCAAGACCAAAAAGGCCGAACACCACTGACGGCACACCGGCCAGGTTGTTGATGCCGAAACGGATAATCCGCAGCACCACTCCCTGCCGGGCATATTCATTCAAGTAAATCGCGGATGCGGTCCCTAACGGAAATGCCACCAGCATGGCGCCGATGCTTAAATAGACGGTGCCGATAATGCAGGGAAAAATGCCGCCCCGGGTCATGGAGTCAATGGGGGGCTGGGTTAGAAAGGTCCAGTTAATGGCCCGCCAGCCGTTTTTAATCAAGAAAAATAAAATAATCATCAACGCCAGGGCATTGATAATTGCCGCAAACCGGAACAGATAAAACATCACGGACTGGGAATATTTTCTCCGTCCGGAGATGTGTTGGGCCAGTTGTAAGGTGGATTGACTCAATTTTTTATCCTTTTTCATTTGTCGGGAAAAAATCCCGACCTACAATGTGGAGGCTCCGACTTGCCTGTGTTTGTTTGAAAGATAATCCGCGATAAAATTAAAAATCAGCGTAAAAACAAACAACACCATGCCGGTGGCAAACAATGCATAATAATGATCTCCCCGGAACGGGGCTTCCGCCATTTCCGCAGCAATGCTTGCCGGCATGGGCCGGACCGGATCAAATATAGAGGACGGCACCATGGCCGCCCCTCCGGCCACCATCAACACCACCATGGTCTCTCCGATGGCCCGGGACATTCCCAGAATAACCGCCGTACTCAACCCGGACAATGACGCCGGAAGGATCACCCGGACCAGGCTTTCCCAGTGAGTGGCCCCCAGTGCCAGCGAAGCTTCCTTGAGTTCTGCCGGCACACTGGCAATGGCATCTTCGGATATGGTGCAGATGGTGGGCACCGACATAAATGCCAGCATCAGCGACGCGTTAAACAAATTCAGACCGGTGGGGATATTAAACACATTCTGTAAAAACGGAGCCACCACCACCATGCCGAAAAAGCCGATGACCACCGACGGCAAAGAAGCCAGAAGCTCCACCATGGGTTTTGCAATTTCTTTGACCCGATGGGAAGCGATTTCCGCAAGATAAATGGCGGTCATCACCCCCAGGGGAATGGCAACGGCTGCGGAACACAAGGTCACCAGCAGGGATGCGGCGATCAGGGGGAAAATGCCGAAATCCGGGGGGTCTGATGTGGGATACCAGTAATCGCCGAAAAGGAAATCTTTTACCGACACCAGTTCAAAGACCGGCACCCCTTCCCTGACCAGAAAATATAAAATCATGCAGAGAATGGTAATGGAGACAAATGCAAATATAAAAAAAATGTACCGGATAATATTGGCTTTGATCTGACGTCTGGTGCTCATGGAAGACCTGATGTTTAAGGTTTAAGGCTGAAAGTTCATGTTTTATGCATAGGGCAGAAGGCTGAAGGAATTACAAAATGATTGTTCCCTTCAACCTTCTGCCTTCTACCTTCTACATTTTTAATACAACGGAACATACCCGGCCTCGGCCACAATCTTCTGGCCTTTTTCCGGATGCATGACAAAATTAATAAACTGCAATGTCGTTCCCTCAGGCCATCCTTTGGTAAACATGTACAGCACCCGGCTGATGGGATAAACACCGGTCAGGGCGTTTTCCATGGTTGCTTCGTTGCCGTCCACCTTGAGGGTTCTAAGATCGTCATTTAAATATGCCAGTCCCACATAGCCGATGGCAAACTTATTTTTTGCAATGGACTGGGCCACCGCACCATTGGATGCCTGAAGCAAGGCACCGGGAAACACTCTTTCATTTTTCATGACAAGGGATTCCCACACTTCATAGGTGCCGGAAGAAGTATCTCTGGAAACCACCACAATTGCTTTGTCTTCTCCGCCGACTTCTTTCCAGTTTTTGATCTTGCCCATATAGATATCCTTGAGCTGGGCACTGGTCAGGTTGCTGATCGGGTTGGACGGATGAACCACCGGAACGATGCAGTCATAGGCAACGCCGAAGGGAACCGGATAAACGCCTTTTTCAACGGCCAACGCCACTTCCTTGGTTTTAATAAAACGGGACGAATCGGCAATGTCCGTGGTGCCGTCGATAATGGCTTTGATGCCGTTGCCGGAACCACCGCCGGATACCGAAATATTCACATCCGGGTGCACTTTCATAAACGCTTCCGCTGCTTTCTGGGCTATGGGGAGCACAGTGGTGGAGCCCTTGATCTCCAGATTTTCAGCCAGGACTGCAGAACTCAGACAGAAAACACAAAAAAATACGGTAACTGCTTTTAAAAGATTGATCTTCATTGTCATTTTCTCCTTTTTAATTATAATATACTATTTATGTTTCTTTAACAACTGACCGACAGCCGTATGCCGGATTGCATATTGTTTGCCGATCACTCTGTATTACAAAAACCGTTTATCGATTTAATGCTTTTTTTATTTCAAGAGATGATTGATAATAATCTGCAAATTTGACGATTGTGTTACAAAACGCTGAAAATATAATGACATCATTCGTAACCAAAATGTCACACAGTCTTCATCGGCTGGTAATGATTTTCAGTTAGTCAGATTCATTATAAACAATTTTTTACAAAAAAGCAGGTAACAATAAATGACAAAAGCAAAAACAATTTTAATTGTTGAAGATGAGACTGACATTCTGCACCTGATCGAATGGCATTTGCGGGCGGAAGCGTTTTCTATTCTGACCGCACAAAACGGCATCAAAGGGCTTGAGCTGGCCATGACACAACTGCCGGATCTGATCATCTTAGACCTTATGCTGCCGGGCATGGATGGTCTGGAAATCTGCAAAGCATTAAAGCGGAACCCGAAAACGGAAAACATTCCCGTGGTGATGCTCACCGCCAAAGGCGAAGAAGTGGACCGGATCGTCGGCCTGGAACTGGGAGCAGACGATTATATTGTCAAACCCTTTTCTCCCCGGGAACTTACCCTGCGCGTACGGGCGATCCTCCGGCGGTTTGAGGCAGAGAAACCGGAAGAAACAAAAATAACATACAAAGATCTTCTGATTGATTTAGACAGTTACCGGGTTTGGATCGAGAAAAATGAAATTACGCTGACTGTAACGGAATTCAAACTGCTGGTGGAACTGATACAGAACAAAGGCCGGGTGCGGACCCGGGATCAGCTGCTGGACCGTGTGTGGGGATATCAGTTTGACGGGTATGCCAGAACCGTGGATACGCATATCCGCCGGCTGAGACAAAAACTGGGAGAAGAATATGCGGATGCCGTTGAAACCGTGCGGGGCATCGGGTATCGGTGTAAGGAATAGTTTATGAAATCCATGCGTTTTAGAACACAGCTGATGCTGTCTTTTTCAATTATTATCATCCTGTCTTTGTGCGTTCCGGCATATTATATTTTTCAAACCCTTGAAAAAGATATTTACAAAGAAGCAAAGGAAAATGCATTTACCCAGCTCCAGTTTATTGACTGGATGCTGAAAAAAGAGCCTGCTTTCGAGAATAACCGGGCTCTTGATCAATGGTGCAAGAATTTGGGCGAACAGCTTCACTATCGCATTACCATCATTGCCGCCGGCGGCAAAGTGATTGCCGATTCCGATGTCCCCTATGATAAAATCAAATCACTGGACAACCATGCCGACCGGGAAGAAATCATCACCGCCAGAAGCGCCGGACAAGGTGCCAGCATCCGATACAGTATTACCCTGGACCGTAAACTGATTTATGCGGCCAAAAATGTCAATCTTATCACTGTCCCGTCCGGTGCTCTCAGAATCGCCATCCCGCTATCCCCGGTTGAAGCCCGGCTGGATTATTTCAACAACCGGTTCTGGGGCATACTGGTCTTTATTTTCATACTGTTCACATTTCTCAGTGTGTTTCTGGCCCGACGACTGGAAAAACCGATCCTAAACGTCATCGAAGCGACAACCGCCATCGGTGAAGGGGATTTCGGCAAACAAATAGACATTGAAGCCGGTCCTGAATTTACCCGGCTGGCCGCCGGTATCAACGACATGTCAAATAAGATCCGGCAAAATATTTTCCAGATCACCGAACAAAAGCAGGAACTGGAAGCCGTGCTTGAAGGCATGGCCGAAGGGGTGATGATGCTGGATAAAAATGGAAAAATAAAGTCCATCAACCAGGCATTGACGCTGATTGCCCGGTGTGTCCCCACCTGCCTGGGCCGCCGGCCCATGGAAGTTTTTTTAAATCCCGAAATCCAGGCTGCCTGTGACCAGGTGCTGGCGGGAGACGGTGCAATTAAGTGCAAGGTATCGACAAACGATGACACCACATATGAAATCAATCTGGTAAAAATTCCGGACGGCGGCGCCGTGGTTGTGTTTCATGATATCAGTGAATTGATAAGGCTGGCAAAGGTCCGACAGGACTTTGTCGCCAATGTATCTCATGAACTCAGAACACCGCTGACCTCTATCAAGGGGTATGCGGAAACCCTTTTGGACGAAAAATTCAGGGCATCGGAAGCATCGGATCATTTTGTTAAAACCATTATTCGAAATGCCAATCAGATGTCAAATATCGTCAATGATCTGCTTGAATTGACGAAACTTCAGCAGAACCGGCACATGCGGCATGAAATGGAAACCGTCAATGCGACCGCCTGTTTCAAATCCGCGGAAGAGACCTGCATGCCCATGCTCAAAGAAAAAGGGATCCGCATCGACAATCAGTTATCGGATCATCTGCTGGTATGGGCTGAGGAAAATTCTCTGATACAGGTTTTCCGGAATATCCTGGACAACGCCATCCGCCATAGTCCGGAGAAAAGCACCATCCTGGTATTTCTTGCAGATGAAGACAGCGGTGCGGGTAAGGACGGGCAAAATAAACAAAATAAGAAAAACTCCTACATTTTCGGCATTCAGGATGAAGGTGCCGGAATACCTCAGCGGTATCAAAAAAGAATTTTTGAGCGGTTTTACCGGGTGGACAGGGAAAGAAGCCGGGAGTCCGGCGGCACCGGCCTGGGACTGTCCATCTGTCGTAATGCCATTGCCGGCATGGGGGGCGAAATCTGGCTGAAAAGCCCCCCGGACAACAAAACCACGGGTTCGGTTTTTTTCATTGCACTTAACAAGGCGGAAAACCTATAACCTGCCAAAGGATAATCTGAATGACGAATACAGTAAAATTTTCAACCAAAAACCTAAACTTCTTTTACGGCGACTTTAAAGCGCTTGAAGATATTTCCTTTGAAATAAACAAAAATGAGGTGTCGGCCTTAATCGGCCCTTCCGGTTGCGGAAAAAGTACTTATCTTAGATGTTTGAACCGCATGAACGACCTGATTCCCGGCACCCGTGTGGAAGGATCCGTCACGCTTGACGGCGAAGACATTTACGCACCCAATGTGGATGTGGTGAACTTACGACGCCGGGTGGGAATGGTGTTTCAAAAGCCCAACCCGTTTCCCAAGACTATTTTTGAAAATGTGGCTTACGGACTGCGCGTGAACGGCGTCAGAGATAAAAAAATATTAAAGCAAAGCGTTGAAAACAGCTTAAAGCAGGCTGCCCTGTGGGATGAAGTCAAAGACCGGATCAATGATTCCGCTCTGGGGTTATCCGGCGGACAACAGCAGCGATTGTGCATCGCACGGGCCCTGGCGGTGGAACCGGATGTGGTGTTAATGGATGAACCGGCATCTGCTTTAGACCCCATTGCCACCCAGAAAATCGAAGACCTGATTCATGAGCTGAAAAAAAATTTTACCATTATTATTGTGACCCACAGCATGCAGCAGGCGGCGCGGGTATCGGATATCACGGCATTTTTCTACATGGGCAAACTCATTGAAATCGGAGATACGGAGACCATGTTTACCCGCCCGTCATTAAAGCAAACAGAAGATTATATTACCGGCCGCTTCGGCTAACCATTAGGCGCAATTTAGGAGCAAAAAAAATGGAACGTCATTTTATTAAAGAAATGGACGATCTGAAAATGACACTGCTGGAGATGGCGGCGGCAACCCGGCGGGCTTTTGAAGAATCGACACAGGCTTACTTGAAAAGAGACGAGGACCGGGCACGGCGCGTCATTGAAGGAGACAAAAAGATCAATGATCTGGAACTCAAAATAGACCAGATTGTTTTAAAACTGCTGGCTCTGGAACAGCCCATGGCACGGGACCTGCGTTTTATCCTCGGCACAACTAAAATCAGCAAGGAACTGGAACGGATTGCCGATCAGGCAGTAAATATTTCCGAACGGACCTTGTTTTTATGCCAGCATCCCCCGCTTGCGCATCTGCCGGCAATGGAACAATTGATCAATGTTGCCGGGGAGATGCTGGCGGCGGCCATTTCTTCGTTTGTGGAAGAAGACACGCAGAAAGCCATAAGAATCCGTCAAATGGATGATATTGCCGATAAATATACTCTGGAAGTGCTCCAGGCGCTGATCGATACCATGGTGCAAAGTACGCCGGGGGCTGAAAAACGGATATTAAATACCCGCCGGTCCATTCAGACCATTATTATTTCCCGATGCCTGGAACGGGTGGGGGATCTGGCAACCAATATCGGAGAACATGTGGCGTTTATTGTCAAAGCCATTAATATCAAACATCAGAAAGTGGATTTTGACAAATAACTTTTTCGGCGTGAAGCGCCTTTTTTTATAACGATTCGTGTCAAAAAATATCACCCCGCAACATCCAAAACCAGCGTCTTTATCGTAACCATCCGGCAAAGACGCTGGTTTTTTTCTTATCCTTTGAGAACTAAATACCGCAGGATTTGCGCAATGCGCTTACTTCTTTTTTTGATAAATAGCGCCACTTGCCTTTTTCCAGGTCACCCAAAATCAGCGTGGACATTCTGATCCGGTGCAGGCTGACCACCCGGTTATCGATTTGCTCCACCATGCGGCGGATCTGGCGCTTACGGCCTTCTTTTAACGTAATTTTAAATCGATTTTCCGTTACCCGGTCAATTTTTGCCGGCCGGGTTTTTTTATCTTTCAGCACCATACCGGACCTCATTTTTTCAAGGGCCTTGTCGCTGACGGGTTTTACGGTTTCGACCTCGTATTCTTTCTCGTGATCAAATGACGGATGAATCAGCCGGTTATGGAGTTCTCCGTCATTGGTCAGCAGCAGCAGGCCGGTGGAATCCTTATCCAGCCGTCCCACGGGATTTAAGCGCTGATCGACATCGACCAGATCAAACACGATTTTCCGGCTGCCGTGACTGCGGCTGGTGATGTATCCGGCCGGTTTATTGAGCATGATATAAATCAGTTTCTGATCGTCACGGACGGCTTTTCCATCCACTGTCACCCGGTCTTTTTCCGGGTCAATCTGAACCCCCGGCTGGGAAACAATTTCACCATTGACCGCCACCCGCCCGGCTTTTATATATTCTTCCCCCTTGCGCCGGGAACAGAGCCCCGCACCTGAGAGAAATTTCTGCAGCCGGATCAGGTTGTTTGTTTCACTGTTCTGAATTTTGTCCATCCTTTATATTTTTCCTGAATTGAAATTGAACGTTTCATCGCTTCACGACGGCCTTGATCATTGTTTCGGCCACTGCGACCCCGTAGGGGCGTATGACATACGCCTTTTTATGGGATACGCCTTTTTGTGGTTGAAACGCAATAGGCGAATGCCATTTGACAAAGATGGGCGAAGGCCATTCGCCCCTTTGATATAAATCATCATTGGCCGCTGATTGGAATCGTCACATTCCAGACTTCCCGCAAAGTCTTTCAATACGGCCTGTCATCAAAATGTAACACAGACTTCTTTTTTTATTCACAGAATTGACATTATACGTTCACACAATGACTCTACTTTACCGTATTAAATTCACCTGAACAATTACAGCGACAGACTTATAAGTAAAAAATCATTTTGTTGACTAAAGATTAAACAAGGAGAAAAAAAATGAAACAAAAAATCAAAGTGTGTTTGTTAACCGTTGCATGTTTTATCGGCGCAACCTTATTCCTGCCGATGACGGCTTCCGCCAGCCTGGTGCTCCAGGATTTCATCGAAAGCATGGAATTAAAGGGAGACTTGAGAATCCGGTATGAATACAAGGAAAAGGATGTATCCGGCGAGGATGCCACGGATCGCATGAGAACCCGTTTTCGCCTGGGCATGAAATGGACCAATCCGGCGGAAAACTGGAAAATTGCCGCAGGGCTTGCTACGGGTGGTTCTGATGCCACCTCCACCAACGACACCTGGTCGGACGGCGCATTTTTCGAAACCGGCGACATCCGTCTGGATTACGCCTATTCAGAACACAATCTGAGCAATTTTAAATTTGTTGCCGGCCAGCAGAAAAATCCGTTTAAAACCACCTGGGCCCTGTGGGACGGTGATGTCCGGCCGGCGGGGTTTACCGGTATGGTTGATTTGAAACCGATTTTCATCACCGCCGGGTGGTATGACGTCTATTATGTTGACAAAGACATCGCCCAGATGGAAGCCATTCAGGTGGGTGCGAATCTGGATATGTTCACCGCTGCCCTGGCATTCTATAACTACCATGATGCCGAAGAACTCATCAGCGCATACGGTGACGCGACCACCCTGGACAGTGATTACGGCTACCAGATCATCGATCTGTTCCTGGGTGCTGAAATCAAAACCGACATGGCAAAAATTTCCCCCCATGCCCAGATATTTTATAATATGGGCGCGGAAGGCGAAAAAGGCCAGAGCATTCAGGGTGGCGACCTTGATCCGGAAGAGGAGAACATGGGTTACCTGGTGGGTGTTTCCGCCAGTATCGCCAAATTTAAAATCGGCGTTGACTATGCCAGTGTTGGCGCGGATGCCTGTATTCCGACATTAAAGGACGCTGACTGGGGAGACGCGCTGGGTTCCACGGATGTTGAAGGATTCAAAATCGGCCTGGGATATAAACTGACCAAAAACTGCGAACTGGCCGCCACTGCATATCTGTATGAAGCCAAGGAAAGAGACATTGACCAGGACCCCAAAACGTATCATGTGGATCTGAAATATAAATTCTAAAACACCTGGCCCCTCCTCAAAAAATGGTGCACAGCACCATTGGGCCTTTAAGCGCTTCGTGATCGATAAAAGAGAATAAAAGATCACGAAGCGCTTTTTTTATCAGTTCCCTCCGTATCCGCCCAGCACTTTATAAAAACTTACCTGATTGCGGTGCTTTGCCAGCTGGAGATAAACCAGCTGCTGCTGAGCTGAATAGTAAGAGCGCTGGGCATCCAAGACTCCCAGATAATCGTCAATTCCTTTATTATAGCGCATATCGGAAAGGCGATAGGTTTCAGAAACCGCATGAACCAAAGACTTCTGAGCGGATAACTGCTCATCCACGGTTCCCCGCACCGCCAGGGCATCTGCCACTTCCCGGAAAGCCGTCTGAATGGCCTTTTCATAGGTCACCTGAGCGATCTCTTTTTCGGCTTTGGACGCATCCAGGGCCGACCACAGCCGGGCATCAAAGATCGGCAGCGTCAGGCCGGGTGCAACCCGCCAGGTATCCTGACCGGCGTCAAAGAGCCCGGACAACTCGCTGCTGGCCGTGCCGATGGAAGTGGTGAGCGAAATCCGGGGAAAAAGGGCGGCCCGGGCAGCCCCGATATTGGCATTGGATGCTTTGAGACGGTGTTCTGCCTGCATAATGTCCGGTCGCATAAGCAGCACTTCCGAGGAAATACCGGCAGAAATATCTTTTAACGGTTCCACACCGGAAAGATCTTGGGGCAGCATCGCGCCCGGCAGCGATTCCCCGTTGCCGGCCAGAAGATTCAACGCATTGATATCCCGGGCCACCAGTTGGGTGAACCGGGCAATATCCCCCCGGGCGATATCCACCTGGGTCTGGGCGCGATACAGATCCAGTTCGTTGGCCAGGCCGATTTCGTGCCGTCGCCGGACCAGATCGTAAGCGTTTTGCTGATTTTCATAAGTGGTCTTTGCCAGGGACAGATTTTCCCGATCCGCGGCCAGGGCCAGATAGGCGTCGGCCACCGTTGCGGTTATCAGTATCTGCGTACTGCGCCGGGCCTGCTCTGTTGCAAAAAATGATTCCAGAGCCTGATCCTTGAGACTGCGGATGCGGCCGAAAAAATCAATTTCCCAGGCAAATATCCCCAGGCCAACCTCGTATTGTTCCGCAGTCCTTGCCTTGCCGGTGCTTGAAAGATCCGCCGGCGTCCGTTGTCTGCTGCCGGAGGCGGTGGCGTCCACCGCCGGGAAAATTTCCGAACGGGCAATCCCGTAGATCGCCCGCGCCCGTTCCACATTCAATGCGGCCAGACGAAGGTCCCGGTTGTTCAGAAGGGCCGTTTCGATCACCTTCTGGAGACGTTTGTCCGTAAAAAATGTGCGCCACTCTATTTCGACAGCGGATTTTTCGCTGTCTGCGTCGGTTTGTGAATATGCCGGTCCCTCCGGCCAGGCATCGGGTACCGGGGCCTCGGGACGAGTGTACTCTGGGATCATGGTGCAGCCGGTGATCATAATGACCATCCCCAGCGTAAAAAACAGATTTTTATTCATGATATTGATTCCCTGATGCATTTGTTTCAGCGACTGTGTTGCCGCCGCGTTTCCGGTGACGGCCGAGCAGATTATAAATCAGCACATAAAAAAGCGGTGCAAAAATAGTGACCAGGAAAGTGGATGTCACCACCCCGCCCAGCACACCGATACCAATGGCCCGCTGAGCGCCTGCACCGGCTCCGCTTGCCAATGCCAGGGGCAAGACCCCGAAGCCGAATGCCAGAGAGGTCATGATGATGGGCCGCAGCCGCAGCTTGGCCCCTTCCAGCGTTGCTGCAATCAGCTCCATGCCTTCATCCACCCGGGCCCGGGCAAACTGAACAATCAAAATGGCGTTTTTTGTGGAAAGCCCTAAAATGGTCAGCAGCCCGATCTGGAAATAAACATCATTGGGCATTCCCATCCGGCTGGTGGCAATCACGCCGCCGATGGCGCCCAGCGGCAGGGTCAGCAGAATCGATATGGGAATGGGCCAGCTCTCATAAAGAGCGGCCAGGCATAAAAATATTACCAGAATGGAAAACGCATACAGTATCGGGGCCTGGGAGCCGGACATCCGTTCCTGATAGGAGAGTCCGGTCCAGTCGTAACCGATTCCGGGCGGGAGCTGATGAACCGCCTCTTCCATGGCTTTCATGGCCTCGCCGGAGCTTCTGCCCGGTGCGGCCTCCCCCCAGATATTAATGGACGGAAAGCCGTTGAAGCGTTCCAGTTTCGGCGAACCGGAAGTCCAGTGTCCGGACGCGAACGAAGAAAACGGGACCATCTTGCCCTGATTATTGCGGACATAGAGTTTTTCCAGGTCTTCGGGAAGCATTCGGTACGGCGCGTCCGCCTGGACAAACACCCGCTTGACCCGGCCGGACTGGATAAAATCGTTGACATAGGCACTGCCGAATGCCGCGGATATGGTATTATGAATGGCGTTAACGGGCACACCCAGGGCCCCGGCCTTTTCCCAGTCCACATTAATCCGGTACTGGGGCACATCTTCCAGACCGTTGGGACGAACCCGTATCAGCCGGGGGTCCTGTGCGGCAATTCCCAGCAACTGATTCCGGGCACCCATCAGTTTGGCATGCCCCAGTCCGCCCCGGTCCAGCAGCTGAAAATCGAACCCGTTGGCCTGGCCTAACTCCACAACCGCCGGAGGCGGGAAAGCAAAGACCATGGCATTTTTGTATTGTGAAAAAGCACCCATGGCCCTTCCGACCACTGCTTTTACTTTCAGGTCCGGCCGGTCCCGCAATTCCCAGTCCCTGAGCCGGACAAACGCCAGACCGACGTTTTGGCCCCGGCCGGAAAAACTGTATCCGGCAACCGTCATCAGCGACTCCACGGCCTCGGTTTCCCGGGTCAGAAAATGATCCTTTACCTTGCTCAAAACCGCTTCGGTCTGTTCCAAAGTGGAATTGGCCGGGAGCATGGCCTGGACAAAAAGAAGGCCCTGGTCTTCTTCCGGCAGATAGGCGGTGGGCATCTGGCGGAACAAAAATCCCATCAAGCCGACAATAACGATAAATATCAGCAGATAGCGAAATTTCTTGGCCAGTGAATGTCCCACCACTTTTATATATATATCCCTGGACCGGTAAAACACCCGGTCAAACCATCGGAAAAAAGGACGCATGAAAAAAACCGCATTATCCGCGGGTTCATGGCCCGCCCGGACCGGTTTGAGCAGAGAAGCGCACAATACCGGCGTCAGAATAAGGGCCACCACTACCGAAAGGAGCATGGCGGAAATGATGGTCACGGAAAACTGACGGTATATAACCCCTGTGGAACCGGGGAAAAACGCCATCGGCCCGAAAACCGCCGACAGCACCAGCCCGATGCCGATCAGGGCGCTGGTGATCTGTTCCATGGATTTGGCCGTGGCCTGTTTGGGCGGCAGCCCCTCCTCGCTCATGATCCGCTCCACGTTTTCCACCACCACAATGGCATCGTCCACCAGAAGGCCGATGGCCAGCACCATGGCAAACATGGTCAGCATGTTGATGGAAAATCCGAACATCCCCAGCACGGCAAATGTTCCCAAAATAACCACCGGCACGGCAATGGTCGGAATCAGGGTGGCCCGCAGGTTTCCCATGAACAGATACATCACCAGAAAAACCAGGATCACCGCCTCGGCAAGGGTTTTAAAAACTTCTGTAATGGCGACTTCCACAAAGGGGGTGGTATCATAAGGATATACCACTTTCATGCCGGTGGGGAAAAACCGGCTCATTTCTTCCAGTTTGGCCTTGACCGCATCCGCCGTGGCCAGGGCATTGGCGCCGGCGGATTGGCGGATGGCCAGAGCACCGGCCGGCATGCCGTTATATCTTGCTTCAACATTATACTGTTCCGTGCCCAGTTCCACACGGCCCACATCCGCCACCCGAATAACGGATCCGTCCGGATTAATGCGCAAAGGGATGTCGGCAAATTCAGCCGGCGTCTTGAGCAGACTCTGGACAATGATGGAGGCGTTCAGGCGCTGTCCTTCCACTGCCGGGGCACCGCCGAACTGGCCCGCGGATATTTCCACATTGTATGCCCGCAATGCGGCGACAACATCTTCTATGGTCAGACGATATTCGGTCAGCTTGTCCGGATTGACCCATACGCGCATGGCATACTGGCTGCCAAAGGTGGTCACTTCCCCTACCCCGGGCACCCGGGCCAGCACCTTTTCCAGATTGGACTGGGAATAATCCCTCAAATCACTGCCGTCCATGCTGCCGTCTTGCGATACCATGCCCACGATCATCAAAAAATTTCGGGTGGACTTACTCACCTTAACACCCTGGCTCTGAACCACCGTGGGCAGGCTGGCCATGGCCAACTGAAGCTTGTTCTGAACCTTGGCCCAGGCAAGGTCGGGGTCGGTTCCCGGTGCAAACGTCAGCTCGACCCGGGAGGAACCGGTAGAATCACTGGTGGCCGACAGATAGAGCATGTCATCAAAGCCGGTCATTTTCTGTTCAATAATTTGGGTAACGCTGTTTTCCACCGTTTCCGCCGAAGCACCGGGATAAAAAGCGTCTATGGCAATGGACGGCGGCGCAATCGGCGGATACTGGGATATGGGCAGGTTGTAAATTGCCAGCCCACCGGCCACCATCAAAACGATGGCAATCACCCAGGCAAAAACGGGGCGTTCCAGAAAAAATTTTGATAACATTATACGCCTCCGCTAATTGGATTCCGGGTTATTCGAAGCCGCGCCAGGTTCTGAATTATCCGGCCCGGACGCCGTTTCAAGAGGAACCGTCTTTACGGTCATTCCCGGACGGACTTTCTGGATACCCTCGACAATCAGGCGATCTCCCTGCACAAGACCGGAGGAAACGAGCCATTTGTCCACAATGGCGCGATCGACCTCGAGCAGACGCTTTCCCACGGTATTATCCGCACCAACGATCAATGCCACCGGATTCCCTCTGGGGTCGCGTGAGACCGACTGCTGAGGAATTAAAATGGCCTGTTCATTGACGCCTTCCTTAACCACCGCCCGGACAAACATTCCCGGCAGCAGGGCCCTTTCGGGATTGGGAAAAACCGCCCGGATAATTACGGAACCGGTGCTCGGGTCCACGGTCACATCCCGAAACTGGAGGGATCCTTTTTCGGGATATTCCGTGTTATCTGCCATTATAATCTTAACCTCTTTCTGACTCTCGCCGTTCTGATCAAGATGCCCCTCTGCCAGGCGCTTTTTCAGTCGCATCAGATCGGTGGTGGATTGATGCACATCCACGTATATGGGGTCGAGCTGCTGGATGGTAGCCAGTGCCACCGGCTGATAGGCGGTAACGATGGCCCCCTCAGTAACGCTGGATCGACCGATATGGCCGGAAATGGGCGCGGTAATCCGCGTGTATTCCAGGTTGATGCGGGCGGTATCCAGAGCTGCTTGCCAATACTGGATATCGGCTTGGGCCTGTTTCAGGGCAGCGGCTGCGTCTTCGTAATCCTGCTGGCTGACCGCATTTTCCGCCAGCAATCCTTTATACCGTTCGGCCCGGGACCGCACGGCCGGCAGATTGGCTTCGGATCTGGCATGGGCCGCTTCCGCATTCTTCAATGCCGCTTCAAACGGGGCCGGATCAATCTGGTACAGCACATCCCCCGCCTTGACTTCAGCGCCTTCGGTAAACAGCCGTTTTTGGATAATTCCGCTGATCTGGGGCCTGATCTCCGCCACCCGATAGGCGGATGTCCGGCCGGGCAATTCCGTGGTCAGCATAATCGCTTCCGGCGCTATGGTCATTACCGACACTTCCGGAGCTGGCGGCGGCCCGGCAGGCTGTGCGTCTTCTTTTTTACAGCCTCCGATCAGAAAAACAAGGCTGGCCAGAACCGCCAGTGCCGGAGCCCACGCGAACGATTGAACATAGTTATTTTTTGATTGCATCAAAAGCCTCCAGAATACAGGTACATGCGTGTTTAAAACTCGTAAAATCACGAATTAATTAAGTAATCCTTTGAAAAAAATATTTAAAATAACATCCGGGTCCTCCGGAAAGGGATGACGCTCCGGGGATTCGACCCAGAGCAGTATAAATGCATCAATGACGCTGTCTAACGCAATGGCCAGGGAATAAGGATCAGCGATTTTCTGAAACCGGCCGTTTTCCATTCCGGATTCAAAAATGTGGGCGAGTTTTTCCATAAAGGCATCGATTTTTTTGCGCAGATCCGCATCCAGACCTGCCTTGAGATTAAAGCTCGCCCCCTTGCTTTCGGCCAGGAACAGGCGAATAAACGGCAAATTGTCCCGACACATGTCCCTCCGGATACGAACAAAATTTCTCAGTTTTTCAATCTCATCCGCCGGCCCGGCGATGGCAGCCTCAAAAGCCACTTCAAACCGCTCGCTCTGCTCCATAACCAGGGCTTTATACAGGTCTTCCTTGTTCTGAAAAAACTTGTACAGGGTGCCGATGGCAAATTCAGCCGTTTCTGCAATTTCCTGCATGGAAACATTATGGTAGCCTTTTTCTGAAAAAAGCGACAAAGCGGCTGCAATCATCTCCTTGCGCTGCCGACACTTTTCCCGCTCGCGCCGGGAAAGTTTTTTATCTGTCATTATCTCTTCTTTCCGGATCTTTTCTTACCCGTGGGCTTCCAACTAAGTTATTCGTAATTGATTGAAATGCTGGTACATGGTGATTTGTCACCATGAAAAGCTTTTCAGTTTTCAAAAAATGAATTGCGCGTCATTTTGTGAAATGAATCGTCATATTATAGAGTCAAATTTTATGGTGTCAATGGAATTTTTATCTCTGCTGCGGCATACCCAGAACCATCCGTGCCACCATTTTTACCTTGCTCCAGGTGGTTTTTTTATTTGTCATCAGGGTGTCAGCAAGTGCTTCAAAATTTTTTGGCGGGATGATTTCGTTTTCTTTTTTTACCAGCGAAATTGCGTCAAATTTACAGGCGGCCACGCAATTGCCGCAGCCAATGCATTTCTTCGCCTTGACCTGTATTTTTTTAATTTTTTTGTTTTTCTTTTTTACGGTAATGGCATCCACCTGACACATTTTCGCGCACAGGCCGCACAGGGTGCAGTTATCCGTATTCAGAACCGCATAAAAATTGGCGGCCCAGAAATCTAAAGGCCGGGGAAGCAGCTTCTGAATACCCAGCATACCGCAGCAGCACCCGCAGCAGGAACAGACAAATTCAATCTCCTGTGTGTTGGACGGCTGAAGCACCAGACCCTGCTTTGTATTTTCCGAAAGCAGGCCGATGGCCTCCTGTTTTGAAACTTCCCTGCCCATCTGGTGATGCAGCACCGCGGCCGCTGTTTCATTGGCCGCCATGCAGGTTTCTTTCCGGTCCGTCACCGCGCACGGTTCGCCTTCCATGGCTTTTTTCTTCCGGCAGATACACTCCAACACCGCAAACGGGCCCGGTGATGTTTCAATCAGTTCCGAGACCCGGTCAAAACTGCTGACCTGGTGATCCGGCGTAATGCTTTGGTCCACCGGAATGGTGCGCATCTGCGGAACGGCAGTGCCCAGAAAACTGATGCCAAAGGAGGGAGAGGCGGTGTATTGATTGAAATCGGCGAGGAACTCGTGGCTCAGATGCTTGTTAAACCCCTCATACATCCCCACCACCAGGGGCATGTTGCAGTAAAAATCCCGCCCCCCGGACCGCCGGTATCCGATCCCGCCTTTTGACGCCACCCGGTCCAGAATGGTCTTTAACTCGTCTTTCGTGTATTCCGGGGACGACAGTCTGGCGTATACGGTTTCAAGGTCCTCGAAGCGGTAATCCAGCAGCACGGCCGCCCGGGCCTCTTCTTCGGTAAAAATATGTTTCAGCACCCTGATTTCAGCGCCGGAAACGGTTTTCGGATATCCCACGGGCTGCCGGTTCAGATGTTTCTGCAGCTTGCGATAAATGCCATCATTTTTTGTCATCATGCCCCCCGGCAAGATATTTTAATATCTTTTCAAAACAAGGACTCAAACCTCACTTCACGCATAGGATTCACTTTTCCAATTCTGCCCTTACGGCAATGCCTATCTTCTCCAGTGTGTAAGGTTTTTTAATATACTGGCCCACGCCAAGCTGCTGAGCTTCCTTCACCCGATCGGTTTCGGAAAACCCGCTGGCAATGACAGCTTTTTGTTTGGGATGGCCGGCGATTATATTTTTGAAAGTGTCCAGCCCATCCATACCGGGATCCATTATCATATCCAGAATCAGCAGATCCGCGGAATTGGCTTTCAAATATTCGATCGCAGCTTCTCCGCTTGAAACAGCGGAAACTTTATAATTTAACCGGCTCAGGAGGCTTGCCGCAATTTCCCGTTGTTCCCTGATGTCATCAACCACAAGGATTGATTCGTTGTTCCCCATATAATCCTCAACAGAAATAAGGTTTTTCTCTTTTGCAGGCTTTTCTCTCGTGGCCGGGAAATAAAGAGAAAAGGTGGTGCCTTCTCCTTTTTTGCTTTGCACCTGGATATGACCGCTATGATCCTTGACCGATCCCCATACAACTGCCATGCCGAGCCCTGTGCCGCTTCTTCCCATCACCTTTTTGGAGTAAAAGGGTTCAAATATTCTGTTGAGATCTTCGCCGGCGATGCCGATTCCGTGATCGGCGATTTCCAGTACAGCATAATCTCCTTCCTGAATTTCTTCATATCCCTTTTTGGGAACATCGATATATTTATTATACGTGGAAATAAGAATTTTCCCCGAAGCGGGATGGGCTTCAAATGCATTGGCAACAAGATTCATAATTGTTTTTATGAGATGGATGGGCGAGCCTTTGATGTTCAGCAGCGCATTTTCAAAATTTGTTTCAACAGACAAAGCCGGATAAAAAGTTAACAATTGATGATACTCCGGTGATTTAAGATAATCCAAAATCAAATCATTTAAGTTCACCACCTCTTTATTGCTGACCCCTCTTCTGGCCAGGGTTAACAAATCCTGAACTATGTCGGCAGCATTCTGACCTGATTTTTGCATGGTCAAAATCGGTTTTCTTATCGGGCTGTCCTCAGGAAGGTCCATTAACAGCAAATCCGGATAACTTACAATTCCGGACAACACATTATTCAAATCATGGGCCACGCCGCCGGCAAGAAGACCTAACGATTCCATTTTCCGAGACTGTTGCAATCGTTTCTCTATTTCTTTTTGATGTTGGTCGGCCTTTTTTTGCGCTGTAATGTCGCGCACAAACACCAATGCGCCATCGTTATTCTTGTACTCAAAGGGAACCGCTGAAACTTCTGCATATACCACACTGCCGTCCATTTTCAGATATGTCTCTTCATGGTTCGGTATCGGCTGTTTCTCTTGATTTAAGAACCGGATACGCCCTTTGATGGCTTCCCGGTGGTCCGGGTGAACTCGATTTAGTATTGGTTGCCCGTTTAACTCCTGAGATGTTTCTGCGCCAAAAAGTCTGATTGTGGCCGGATTGATGTATTGAAAAGTACCTTCAGTCTGGATAAAAATGGCATCGGGTGCATTTTCCACCAACAACCGAAAATGCGCTTCCGATGCTTTGAGTTGTCTTGCGGCTTCTTGAGATTTTTTTCTTTCCGTCCTATAATGGGTCAACGCAAAATTAATTATAAAACAGATAGTTAAGACGGCAAGAAGAAAGGTTGCATAATTATCAATATATTTTGTATTACGGCTTTGATAGGCGATGGTCAGCACAGGATTGCCGTATTCTATTAAAAAAAGCAGTCCGACCCCAACGACAATGATAATAAGGGATAAAATCAGCTCCTTTTTTCTGGAAATCAGGTTGACCATTGACACAATGATCAGTGCAAGAAGCGCAAAGGGACCTGAAATACCGCCGGCATTGAACCAGGTGAGACACACAAGCAGGCAGGACAATGCCAGCATCAGCCAGTAAACAGGCCTGAATTTTTTTTTGAATCGACAGAAATAATAGAGAACCCCATAAATAACGCCACCTGAAAATGCGCCTATTACAAATTGCAATGGCAGTGAAATTAAGAAGTTAATCACAGAGCAGATTATAAGAAAGACAAACCCTAAAAAGCAGATCCCATTAAGACAGCGGTGTTCCATGGTAAAACACGCTCTGCTTCCTATAATCTGCCCCAACCAGTTATCCGGTTTTTTTCTTATATCTTGCACAATAAATCCCTGCTCTGCGGTATCAGCCTGAAGGTTGTGATTCGACCCGATAATCTTTAGGGATCACGGAAAAAAATTTTTTGTCTGCATGTGATGCTTCCTCTATCCCGAATTTTTATATCAGGTTCATATAAACTATACAAGCTTCAGAATAATGGAAAAAATTGTTATACCGGTGGTGCCGCAGGTCGTCTTTTCTCTTGAATTTTTCACTGCGGTTTTTTGATAAATGGCGTATAAACATTATATTTACTTGATTCGAGATGGGGAACCATCATTAAACCCCGTTCCGGGTAGAAATTACAAATTTGCGAAATGATTGGAGCGATGCTGACATCCGACCGGCAAAAGGGCGATAAACGAAAATTTTGGACAACCGGAGCGCTCGGAACAATTCTGACCGCGCTGCTGCTCTGTTCAACCGTCGATGCCGCCCCCTGGAAATTCTCGGATATTGGCCACAGCAGTCCCTCGTTTCTGCTGGGGGTTGCAACCGGTTACATGGCCCATGAACTGGGTCATGTTCTGGTAGCCAAAGGCAAAGGGTATTGCGTTGAACTGGATGGGCCGTCACTGGTTTATCCCGATCTTAAGGAAGGGAGCCCGGATCAGCTTCAGATTGCGACGGCTGGTTTTCAGGCCCAGTGGATAGTGTCCGAGGCGGCGCTTCGTTACCGCGAAAACCGCCGACTCTCTGATCGTGAGAATAATTTCAGTGCCGGACTGGTGGTTTTCCACCTGGCCGCGACAGCGGCGTACACGACGTTTCTCAAGGACCACGAGAAGGGAGATATGGTCGGCGCAGCAGCGGCAACAGGGCTTTCGACAGATCAGGTCGCGCTGCTGGCGGCAATCCCGGCCCTGCTTGACGGCTGGAGACTGTTTGCCAAGAATCCTCCCGACTGGGTGCCGGTTCTCTCTGCCGGGACCAAGGGGGTGGGGATTTTTGCCATCTGGTGCTATTGAGTCCTTTTCACTGTTATCTTCTTCTCTTTATGCCTGAAGTGATGCTGCTTTCGAAGTTCGCCGGAATGGGAATTAAAATCAAAAAACTCACGACGTAACTAAAAAAAAACAGCGACTTGATTTGCGCCCATCGGATAAATAGATCATTCATTTTTTTGCCGGCGCTTGAACTTTCTCCGAACGGATAATTGCCCTTAAAAATCTGTTGACTTATAAAATCAACAGCGTTACTTTAACACTGTATACAATCTGAAGGAAAATTATGCCCCGACCGAAAAAAACGACTGAAGAAGTGGAAACCATCAGGGAAAGAATCCTGGAACAGGCCCTGGATCTGATGAACCGTCAGGGCTTTGACGGATTTTCCATGCGCAGGCTGGGCAGCCGGCTGGGCGTGTCAGCCAAAACCATTTACAATTATTATCAAAACAAGGATGAACTGTATCTTGCCATTTTAACCCGGGGATTTTCAACGCTCTATGAGCGGTTTGAAAAAGTCTTTTCCGATCACCCGGACCCGGTGGCGCGGCTGAAACAGATGGGCCGGGAATATCTGAATTTCGGCCTTGAACAGGCCAACATCTACAACCTCATGTTCACCTGGCATGTGCCGAAATTTAAGGATTACGTGGGAACCCCCATGGAACCGGCAGCCCGGACCGAGCTTGAAACCGCACTCACGGTGTCGGACATTTTTATCAAGGCCATCATGGCGGCCGCCGGTGATAACGGCATGGCCGAAGCGTCTGCCCGGTTTCACATGATTTCCATGTGGAGTCAGATGCACGGATTTATTGCCGGGATCAACAATACGCTGCTCGATTATATGCATGAGAATCCAACAGCCTTGAAGGAACGGATGCTGGACGAAGTGCATGAAAGATTTTTATGCCATATCCAACCGATCCTTTGACAAAGAAGAAAGCCAATATAATGCTCAAAATAGGACTCTCGCAGAGAATGCTGAATCGGGATCACAATCGTAAAAAGCTTTTCATAATGACGAATAATGACATTATCACCAAATAACGTCTGCATCGTAGGCCGGGTTTCTTACCCGGCAATCAGCGGGCGCTATTAGTCGGGAATGGAATCCCGACCTACAATTTGGTTCACCGTCAACAATTAATTTATTTAGAAGAAGAAGCGGTTGAATCTGTAATGCCGCGTTTTTTCAGCAAGGAACTTTTTAACCACAGAGCTCACATAGAACACAGAGAAAGCATTTTTTGTTTTGAATCACCCTTCTCTGTGGTCTCCGTGTTCTCTGTAGTTCCATAAAAATTTTTGGAAACATTTTCCATTGTAAATAGGCGCACCAAATGGCCCGTGAAAACACCAAAACTCCCCTGATCTTAGACATCAAAGGCAATTCTTTAGATGACGGCCCCGGCATCCGGAGTGTGGTGTTTTTTAAAGGCTGCCCCCTGTCCTGCGTCTGGTGCCACAACCCGGAAAGCAAGCAGCCCGGCCCGGAAATATCCTTTGATAAAAACGAATGCGTGGATTGCGGCACCTGCATGGATGTTTGTCCGGAAAATGCCCTGGATCGCAAAAACGTTTTTTTTATCGACCGGACCCGCTGCACCCTGTGCGGCGAATGTGCGGCCAACTGTCCGTCCGGCGCGCTGTCCATGGTGGGCCATACCATGACTGTTGATGAAATTGTCCGGACCGTGGAAAAAGACCGGCCGTTTTTTAAAAACTCGGGCGGCGGCGTCACCCTGTCCGGCGGGGAGCCCACGCTGTATATGGATTTTTTATCTGACCTGCTGAAACAGTTAAAAGCGGAAAACATTCATACGCTTTTGGAAACCTGCGGCCTGTTTGAGTTTGCATCCTTTGAAAAAAAAGTTTTGCCCTACATCGACACTATTTATTATGATATTAAATTCCTTGATCCTGACACCCACCGGAAATTCTGCGGCGTAAAAAACGACCGCATCCTTGAAAATTTCATCCGGCTCCATGGTCTTTGCCCTGACACCGGCGTTGAACTGCTTGCCCGCACACCGCTCATACCCGATATTACGGCAACGGAAAAGAACCTGACGGCCATCGCGGATTTTTTAAACCATCAGGGAATCGCTCATGCGCGGCTGCTGGCCTACAATCCTTTGTGGCATGAAAAAAATAAAAAAATCGGCACATCCGACAAATTTAAAAATAACAAAGAGATGCGCGAGTGGATTTGCACAGAAAAATTAGAAACTTTACATTCCATTTTCAGGGAACGGAAGATTAACACCGGATAAATCAGGAGGGAATATGCCCAAAAAAGCACTGGTTACCGGGGCCACCGGATTTATCGGCGCCCGGTTGTGCCGGCAACTGAAAAAAGAATACTGGGACATCCGGGCACTGGCATTGCCGGACGAAAACTGCGATACAATTGAAAAAGACGTTTCGGAAATTGTTTTCGGCGACATCACCCGGCCGGAAACCCTTTCCGGCATTGGCGACGACGCGGATGTGGTGTTTCATCTGGCGGCCCGGGTGCTGGATTACGGATCAAAAAAACAATTTTACGCGCCCATTTTTGACGGCACCCGAAATATGCTGGATGTCTGCGCAGGCCGCTCAAAACGATTTCTCTTTGTCAGTTCCATTGCCGCGTGCGGCCTGGGCCGGCATTTAAAGGGTTTTACCGAAGCCGATATCCCCCTGAAATCGGGCATTCCCTATAATGACGCCAAAAATGATGCGGAAAAAATGGTCCGGACGTTTCAGAACCGGTTTGAAAACGGCTGCACCATCATCCGGCCGGCCAATGTGATCGGGCCGAGAAGCGCCTGGGTGGATGAACTGGGCAGACAGTTCGCTAAATCCGTGGTTCCCCTGATTGACGGCGGCAGATACAGCGCCAGCCTGATCTATGTGGACAATCTGGCGGACGGCATTATTAAAGCCGCTGATGCGGATGCCGCCGCCGGGCAGACTTATCACCTCAGAGACGACTGGGACGTGACCTGGAAACAATACCTGACGGATTTATCCGCCCTGTTCGGCAAAAAACCCATGGGCAGCCTGCCGTTCCGGGTGGCATGGCCTGTGGCAAAAACCACCGAAATGCTGCTCACGCCCCTTGGCATCCGTCCGCCGGTCACCCGCCTGGCCGTTGCTGTCATGGGCCGGGACAATGATGTGGATACCACCCGCGCAAAAACAGAACTGGGTTGGAAAACGCGGATTTCTTATCCGGAAGCCATGGAAGAAATCAGCAAGTGGGTGAAGGAAAATTTATTGAATTAACCGCAGAGGAAACGGAGCACGCTGAGAAACAGCATTAATGAGGGTCTTTTATGACCTCTGTGGTCAAAAAAAGTTGTAAAACCTTTATAAAAAGGAGGCCTGCCATGTTTTTCTTCCAATCCCCGGTTTCAAAAATCCGATTTTCACCCACCAATATCCTGTTAAATACCCTGCTCAAGGTGTTTGCCGTCAATTTTAATTTGCGGCCGAAATTGAAGCAATACCTGAAAAGCGATCAGGGCTGGATTGATTTTTCCATCGGGTTTCGCACGGATTCCGGGACAGTGGCGGCAACAGTGATCTTTGAAAACGGCAAGGTATCGGTATCCAAAATCATTCCGGACCCGGTGGATACCCTGCTGACCTTTTACTCGGAAAAAGCGGTGATCCGTCTGCTTTCCGCAACACCGACCGAACAGATATTCATGGTGCTCAAGGGAGAATTGAGCCCCACGGGCAACGCCTCCTACCTGAACCTGTTTTTCTTTTTCCTGTCGCTGCTGTTAAACAGCAAGCAGAAAAAACTCATGGAAAAAGAACGCAAAATATCGGCAAAAAGCCTGCTCAAAGAATCCCCGGCCCCTAAAAAAACGTTGAGCCATGACCTGAAAAAACGATTTCAATACCGGATGAAGGCTGAAACCATTGACAAAAACGTCCAATTTCTCACCGACCCCTTTTTGTCCGAATTCGGCATTGATGATTTTCCCCGGGTGAAACAATTTTTAGACATTCATTTTGACGTCAGGCCGGAAGTCTGCCCGGAACTGCCCAAACTGGTGACAGACTGGTACAAGCAGAACGGCTATGAAACGGATAACTCGGGAAACCCCTGGCACCCGCTGCTCCGAAAAGCTCTTGCCTTTAAATACCTGATGGAAAACCGGAAACCCCTGATCCGGAAAAATGATCTCATCGCCGGCACCACCACCACCAAAGACATCGGCGTGGTGGTCTATCCGGAAGGGCACGGCACCATGATCTGGGGAGAACTCCTTACGGTCCCCCACCGGACGCTAAATCCCTATGATGTGTCCGAAGAAACACTTCGCATTCTCCACCATGAAGTGTTTC
>JAABSL010000065.1 GCA_011390415.1 Desulfobacteraceae bacterium | reverse complement strand
CAAAAAACCATGGGTGCATGAGTGATGTCAGAGGATTGAGCACCTGGTGTGGTTTTTCTGGTCTGCCATGCTTGAATTTTATCCAGACCGGCCGGTTCAGTCAAGGGATATGTTTTTTCAGGGTAATTCCAGGGACACCATACTTAATTGTTGTGTTACATCCAAATCTGCTCCATGGCAAATCCTTCCCGGGAGGCGCCCAGCCGGGGGGTTGGTCATCAGGCTGTGTGGATGTTTAAGCGTAAGTCACTTTATCAATGCCAGAATTTCCGAGATGTCCCCGGCGGTTTTGATCGCTTCTTTGATTTTTTTCTTGCCTTGACTTGCCTGGACCTGGTAAAGGTAAATTATTTTGTGCTTATTTAAGAACAGAGGTAAATTTTTTGATTTTGGGGGATTGTTTATGGTTTGTTCAACTTTTTCGATTTGTTCTTTTTCCGGAGGTATGCCATGAAAAATGTTATTCTGCTGTTTGTTATCATGATTCTGTTTCTGACCACTGGTGGGACTGCCATAGCCTGCGGAGGCGGCGGTGGCGGCGGTGGCGGCGGTGGCGGTGCAGACATGCTTCCCCCGGACAGCCCTTTCGACCCGGCGGATCCGTATAATCTGGGTGTGGAAGATGAAGATGGGGTGCTTCAGACCATAGATGAGGCCTACCGCAAAGGGCTGAAAAAAAAGCAGGCCCAGGACATGGCGGAATCAAAGAAATGGATAGATGAAGGAAATTATTACGAAAATCTTGAAAAAAAGGGCAAAAATATTCAGACCGGTGTAAATGTGGCGGGAAATGTGATCGATATCTTTACCGGTGGAACAGGATCCAAAATCAATAAAATCGGACAGAATTCAGCTATCTTTATTCAAACCACGATCGAATCAAAACAAAAGGGCAAATCCACGGCCCAGGCTCTGGAAGATGCGGCGATCAAGACCGGAAAAAACATCACCAAGATCAATATACTGGAGAAGATAATCAAAGCCACGCCCAATATCAAACCCCCTCCGGCGGTGGACCTGGGAACCCCTGCTCCTGACCATTCTTTCGGAGGCGGCGGCCCTGCACCGCTCGATGAAAACGTTTTCAATCTATAAAGGAGATAATCATGAGATGCTTATATCAATGGCCTGTTTTTGTTCTCCTTGTCATCCTGATTTTTTGCGCCGGATGTGTGAGTGTCACACAGAACATAAAGAGCAGCCTGACAAGCGACGGCACCGTGCTCGTGACGCCGGAGCGGACCCCGCTGGAACTTCCCGGCCATGCTGAGCTTGCCATTGCCGGCCTGTTGCAGAAAATACGCCATGAGCACCCCACGGCGGCCGAATTCGACGGCAGGGGGAGCCATGACGTCCAGGAATCTTTTTCTTATGCCGGTTTTGACGTCGATAATGTGGACATCGCAAAGAACATACTGGTAAAGGAAACTTCTGAAGCAGCGCTCATAAATCTTGGCGGATTTCTCCATTTTGAGGATGAAACCGCCCGGAGAACGACCGTCGGCTTTGAGATGCATTACAAGGTTTTCAAAAAAGCCGACAGGCCCCCGGTTATCGTGCACAGCTATACGTCCAATGTGACCCCGGCCTATCCGTTGGTCGGTGCATACTTTGTTCCTGCTGAAAGCTTTTCCGGAAATGACATTCCCGGCTCTTTTACAGACTATCTGCGGTTTGCCCGAAAACATGCCATCGACATGGGGACGGGCAGGAACCAGGCAGTGGAAGGCCCAGAAAAACAAAGCCTGATTTTCCTTATCTTCTGCTTTGACCGGCTGCCCCAGGAGGCGGTTCTCGGCGTCACCGTCGACAATAACAAGGTCAACCCGGTTGAGATGGATTTTGACGGCTGGCGGATACTTGCAGTCGGAGGCAAAGGCCGGTTGTTCTCCCATTCAGACGCGTTTTTCATAGATGTCCATTATCAGAAAAAACGGCTGGCCATTTTTAACCGGCAGCATATCGCCCGGTTCTCAAGCCTGAAGCAGAATCCGGAAAACAGCTGGACCCAGGCGTTGCAAAAATCGCATCGCATGCAGGCACAGACAGCCAAAGGATCCATAGAAAAAGGGGTGCGCCATCTCAATGTGGCAATCCATGGTGATGCCGTGATTGTCCAGACCCGGTTGCAGGAACTGGGATATTACAAAATGAAAGTGGACGGACTTTTCGGCAAAGGGTCGAAAGCGGCCCTGAAAGCGTGGTCCCGCGACCGGTTGAACCGTGAATCAGATGTTCTCACACTGGAGGCTCAAAAAGCACTCTTCAAAGGGAGTGGATTGTAAAAAAGCTTATAACCACGGGGGTTTCCGTGGATTTTGATCTGGTCAATCCCGAGGCAGCCATGCAGGTGATGGCGTGTTTTTTCGACCCCGGGGGGATGCAAGAACCGGTTTAATCGGGGCATTTGGAGAAAAACCATTGTAATAATAGCGTTTTGGCTTTATTATATGGGCGTCTTCAAAAAAAGGGGAGGCCTTAACATGTTTGTATATGTCAAAAAGTCCGGTAAATACAAGTATCTACAGATTTTTGACACCCACAAAGACAGGGGAACGGTCAAACCCCCTGTAGTCGCTGCTTTCGGATCTGTCTTGATTTCTCAGATGAATGTCCTGAATGGCCAAGATTTGATCTATGTATAAAAAATACGATACAATCCAGGATGGACCATTGACCGCCTCATATACTGCTGAGAAACGAAAAATTCCTCGCACCGGATGCCTGCTCACTGATATTTCCTGCAAAAATAGAAATATTTCGATTGTTTCCATAGAAAACATTTCTCCTGAAGGGTGCCTTTTGAACTTCAAGGGAGAACTGTGCTCAAACGACAGGATCGATCTTGAATTCTGGCTGCCGGACAGCTCAAGATCAATCGAAGCCACTGGTATGATATCTTATGTAATCAAAAATTGTTTTAACGGCATAAACAGCGCCGGCGTTTTATTTGCAGATATTAATGACATTGACCAGAAAAAAATATTTAATTTTATTGTCAGCACCGCATCAAGCTCTGCATTGAAAAACATGCAGCAAACCATTTCAAAAGAAAATATCAGGGATAAATATAAAATTGCTGCGCCGGGCAAAATAAAGACGCTGTTAAACCAGGTCAAGAAAGAAAAGATCCCCTTAACCGTTTTGTTTGAACACAGTCAGAAATTGTTTGAATTACATATAAGCAGTATCAACCCTCAGGATCAGGTGTTCACAATCGCAAATCAGACGGAAACAGGTCATCTGGTACTGAGTGAAAACCATACTTCGTATGTTTCTTTTTATTTCCAGGGCGGCAGTTATTATTTTAAAACAGCATGTATCGGGCATGATGATGCCGGCCTGACCTTTAGGTTTCCGCCGGTTCTGTATCAGTTGGAAAAAAGAGCCTATACCAGGCAGATATCTATCGACAATGTGAATATCTCCATTAACATAGATGATATGTCATGCAGACCATTTCATGGAAGAGTGATTGATATCAGCAATCGCGGATTTCTGTGCGAATTTTCACATGACAAACTGATTGAAAATTCGATCAAGACAGGACAGGCGATAAACTACAGGTTAAACAACCATTCCGGGCTGCATTCTTTTGGAGAGATCCGCCATATAAAAAAGAAAAAATTGAATGGGGACAGGGTGCTTCAAATCGGGGTTGAAGCGGGGATAAAACGGTCTGATTACACTTTCAAAAAAGTGTCTGATTCAGCGTGGAAGAAAAAAAAGATTCAGAAAGATCTTCCCTCAAACCTGAAGCAAAGGATTACTTCCAAGGTTGTTGCCTATAACAACAGCAAAGGCAAAAAGATCGCAGCGCTTCTTAACTGCACCGGTAAGGATGTTATGGCACCGGTGGTCATTCTTCCGCCGGCGTTTGGTAAAAAAAAGGAAACATTGTCTCCCCTGGTGTCGACATTGGTTACAAATTATCGCCATTTGAATAAAGAGATCATAACAATCAGGTATGATGGAATTAACAGGCCCGGAGAAAGTTATAACAAGGAGATGTTTCCAAAGCGCGGATATGAAATGCTCCATTATAAAATTTCTCAGGGCCTGGATGATCTGAAGTCCACTCTGGCGTATGTGTATGACAATCCATTTTTCAAGCCGAGTATGGTGATCCTGGTGGCGTTCAGCATGTCGGCACTGGACGCCCGCAAAATCTTGAATGACCGGAATCATGGAAAAATTGATTACCTGATCAATGTGATGGGCGCCACATGCGGCCAGAGCTCATTTGGCAATGTGCTGGGCGGGATGGATATCATCGGGAACGCAAGAATGGGTATTCGAAGCGGATTGACAGGGGTGCTGGGCCATCTTCTGGATGTGGATAACATTGCCCGGGACCTTATCGATAACAAATATGCATACATCACAGATGCCCGGCTGGACATGTCAAAGATTTCAACCCCTGTGACATGGATTTACGGGAAATATGATCGATGGATCCCGAAAAATGAAATCATCGATATTATGAGTGTCAAATCTGATGGTCTGCGGGAAGTCATTGAAATACCCACCGGCCACAACCTTCGCTCAAGTGACGATGCCCTGAAGACATTCATGCTGATAACAAAATTGATTTACCGGATCCAGTATGAGGAGGAGATCGACCCGGTTGCTCCGGATAGAGAAAATATGGTCAAGCTGATCACCTATGAACGGGAGCGGCTTGAAAAAACCGAAAAATTCAGACCGGTTGATTACTGGAAAACGTATCTTATTGGTCAAGGCAACAGTACCGGATATGATTTTTATAAAAATATCAGGGAGTTCAGAGAATTTTTAACACTTCAAAGTGAACTTATCGAACTGGAAAACGGAGAGGTGTTTGCTGATTTCGGATGTGGCACCGGGATCTTTATTGAAAACATGCTCTTGAATCTGGCAGGCCGGGAAAAAAGTATCAATGATGCCCGTCTTGTGCTGGTTGACCTTGTCCAGGAAGCATTGGACAAATCAAAAGCCAAGTGTGAAAAGATTTTTGATTCATATCCATCTCTTGTGCCTGAAAAAATTGAATTTATCCAGATGGACCTTGATCCCAACAGGCTGATTCCCGTTAAAAAATTTATGACAGATGCGTCCCTTGATTTTAATTTTTTACGAAATCGAATCGATGGATTGTTGAATGTTACAATTGATCAATTATTGCAAAACGCTTCCCCAAGACTGTATGCCATCATGAGAGGGGCTGTTTTGACCCTCGATGACACCGCTTATCTGAAAGACAATTTCAGTAACGGCGCGTATGAAACGATTGTGGAATTTAACCGGGCGGCAAGATTTATCAATCGGAAGTTGGTTGCTCACGATTTGATAGATGGAAAATATGTGCATCAAGGTGTGATCAGAGATGAATATTACATCGATATACGGACGTCTGATTTGATTTTCAAGCGGCTGGATTTCAGAAATAACGGTCTGGAATTGAATTCGAATTTCAGGGCTGATTATTTTGATAAAATTGCAGCCAGCCTTTTTATTTCCTATCTGTACAACCCGGATGATATGATATATGAATTTTATCGAATGCTGAAATCCGGCGGACGACTGTTAATTTCTTCCATGAAGCCGGATAGTGACATCTCCCTGATTTTCACAGACTATGTTCACAAGGTTCAGAAATTTGATTTGGAAGATACTGAAATCAAAGATCAGGAAATGAACCTGACAGCTGCCAGAGCCATGCTGAACGAGGCGGCGAGTCTTTTTGATCTGGAAGAGGATGGATACTTCAGGTTCTATTCAGACAAGGAACTTGTCTCTATGTTAGAAAATGCCGGTTTTAAAAACATCACGGTGGCATCATCTCTGGGCACGCCTGAACAGGCGGTCATCGTTACCGGAGAAAAACCTTGACCATGAAGATCACGGAAATTGTATTTCAATCCTTGAACACCTGGGGCGATCATCCTGCCTATATTGAGTTATTGCCCGACAATTCAGCTGTTTACACGTCAGCTGAAACATTAATTGAACGAATAAATGACACGGCAAATATTTTAAAAAAATCAGGTATACAAAGCAGCTGCAAGGTTGCTTTTTTTTTGAGAAATTCCGTTGACTTTGTGTCTGCTTTTTTGTCCGTGATGGATATCGGCGCAAAACCGATCCCTGTGAATCTGGCGTATAGAAAAATCGAGCTGGATGAAATTTTTTCAAATTCAGACCCCCATGCCGTTATCTCTGAACAAGAATTTTTACCGTTGATAGAACCATACCTGAACAAGAAAATTGTTGTTTTAAGATCAAATGGAAGATTCAAGCTGCATCAGGCAGCAGAAACCAAATTGGAGCCGGCAGACATAGATGGCAATATTGCTTCCATAAATTACACCTACCGGGGATATGGATACCCCCTTGGCGCAATGGTACCCCATGCGCAATACCTGATGGGCGCCGAGGTGTTTGTAAAGGGTTTAAAACCGTTACCGGGAGAGAATATGCTGGTAGTTCTGCCGTTTTATTTTATTTTCCCTTTAATCGGCTGTCTTTTTGTTCCATTGATGTACAAGATGACTTCCGTGCTTTCACAAACGGTGAATCCATTAAAGCTGTTTGAATATATCCGGCAACACAAAATTAATATAATAATAGCCATACCTGAGATTTATGAGATTTTTTATAATTGCAGAGAAGACGCTGTTG
>JAABSL010000064.1 GCA_011390415.1 Desulfobacteraceae bacterium | reverse complement strand
AAACCATACCGGAAAAAATGGAAGTGGTTGTGGCATCATTTGAAACGGTCGAATAATTTTTTATAAAATATTATTATATGGTTATCCACTTCGCTTGTATAAGAAAAATAGATTTAAAATTAAAAAGAAAAACGGGGGGTGTGGGGGGTGTCCCCCCACACCGAAAAATCAAAATTTTCCTATACGCTTTCTTTCATTCGGTAAAGCCTTTAAGCTTGGAGGAAGAGAAGGGCACTTCGCTGGGTTTCGAGCCCGTACTTGAGTTTCTTCCTTCTGCCAGGTTTAAATCGGTGATTAACATGGTGCAAGACACCGAATTTTCACAAGGCTGATGATTCCTGGTTACACAAAATTTTTACCGGTGAAGGAGGCTTTATCATGCAACCATTTTACATGGGCGTTGACGTTAGCAAAGGCTACGCTGATTTTATGATTATTGACAGTCAAAAAAAACCGGTCACCAAAACCTTTCAGCTCGATGATACCTTTGAAGGACATCAGCGGCTTTACAATGTTATTTCCCGGTTTTTGGCCAAGCAGCCCGACGCAACATTGTTTGCCGGAATGGAGAGCACCGGTGGATATGAAAACAACTGGTTCAACTCGCTGATTGCCTTTCAAGGATCATTGGCTGTCCAAACATCCCGGCTCAATCCATTGGGGGTCAACCATAACAGCAAGGCGGATTTAAAGAAAAACACCACCGACAAAATCAGCTCCCAAAATATTGCCGAATACATGGTTGCCCATCCTGAAAAGGTGAACTATCAGCAGGAAGATCACCTCGCCGGGTTGAGAAAACAATGGGGGTTTATCCAGACGTTGACCAAACAGCGAACCCAATTTCTTAATCAGTTCAAAGGATTACTCTACACAAGCAATCCGGAGTTGTTGCACTATTGCCAGGGCGACACACCGACATGGATTTTAACCCTTGCCATAAAATATCCCAGCGCTGCCAGGCTCAAAAGAGCCAGTGCCAAGACCGTGGCCAAGATTCCTTTTATAACAAAGGAGAAAGCCAACCAGCTTATCAGCGATGCAAAACGCTCGATTGCTTCAGCCACCGATCCGGCAACAGAACAGATCATTGCCTCTACTGCCAGGCAGATCATCCATTTAAGCAAGGCTATTGACGCACAGACACAACGGATGATCAAGTCTTGCGATGTGCCTGAAGTAGCGCTGCTCAAGACATTTAAAGGCATCGCTGACAAATCCGCTATCGGCCTGTTGATCGAAATTCAAACGGTCAAACGTTTTGCCAGGGCGAAAAACCTGGCTTCTTTCTTTGGCATGCACCCGGTTCTCAAAGAAAGCGGAGACACCGCCAGGGTCAGTAAAATGAGCAAACAGGGTCGGGTTGAACCCCGGCATATTCTCTACATGGTCACCCTGGCAGCACTGAAATGCAATCCGCTAATCCAGCAGCTATATGAAAAGCACCAGAAAAGCGGAAAACACAATATGGCCATTATGGGCATCTGTATGCACAAAATCCTGCGGATTATTTACGGCATGCTCAAACACAACAAACCGTTTGATCCTCGGATCGACATGGCAAATAGACGACGCAGTGCGCGGGCCAGTAAGGAATCACCAGAAAAAGACATGAGCCGTCGTTTCCAGTCCTATGATGAAAAAGCCCCAGTATCAAGGCGCCAGAAGAAAAAGAGACTGGAACAGGACAGGTCACAAAGTGTTAACGACACTCAAAGCGTGATCACTGAACCCGTTCCAGTTGGTAACATTATAGCAGATATTTTACCCGATTTATAGGCATTACCGAATTTTCAAAGAACAGCTTGGAGGAAGACAAATTTTACCTTGACTTTCCTCTGATTAACTCAAGTAAATGAAAGTGGTATAATTTCGATATTTTATAGTTAGTACATGGTATAACTTATTAATTTTAAACAAAATAAAAATTTTCTCCATGTGTGGCCAAATCCGCACACATAGGGTGTTATGTTGGCCTCAAACAACCATTCCAAGGAGGCCAAAAATGAAACAGTTTATTATTACAGAAGATTTTCCGATGAACGAGCTCGAATTTGATAAGCGATTCTGGAATGAACAAGCCTGCTATGACTATCTTTTTAAAAATCGTTGGCCTGATGGCTTTGTCTGCAATCAATGCGGAAATTCCAATTATTGGCTGAGTAACCGCAAGCTCTTCATCTGCACAAATTGCCAGTTTAACCATTCCCTTACTGCAGGTACAATTTTTAATGGTACACGTAAAAAACTGACTCTTTGGTTCAAAGCACTTTGGTGGTTTACAACGCGAAAAACGGGAATCAGTGCCCTTACGCTCAAATCGCTTCTTGGACTTGGCAGTTATGATACCGCGTGGACCTGGCTCCATAAACTCCGTAGCTGCACAATCCGGGATAAACGAGAAAAACTTTCGGGTACAGTCGAAGTTGATGAAATCTATGTTGGTGGTCAGCACAGCGGGAAAAGAGGTCGTGGATCTGAAAATAAGCTCGCAGTCGTGGTAGCCGCTGAAAAGAAAGGGAAAAAGTTGGGTCGCATCCGGCTTCAGGTGATCGAAAATTGCTCCGGGGAAGCGCTTATGCCGTTTATCCAGGCCAATATCGCATCCGGAAGTTCTGTTGTGACCGATGGCTGGAATGGGTACAATAAACTTAAGGAAAAAGGATATACGCATCAGCAGATTCATCAGGCAAAGGCTGAAAAGAAGGAAAGCGTTTTGCCAGGAGTGCATATGGTTGCCTCTTTGATCAAGCGGGTATTTCTTGGAACTTATCATGGTCGCCTCGAAAAAAAACACCTTCAACGCTATCTGGATGAATACACGTTTCGATTCAATCGTAGAAATACAAAACATGTCGGTAAACGATTTTATAGAATTGTTCAACAATCCGTAAATACAATGCCTTTCAATCGAAAAAGTATTATTTTCGGAAATATCAGCCCGTTATTAGCAAATTAGTCAACTTGAGCGAAGTGGATAACCAGATAAAATTAATTATTCAAAATTTGAAAAGCTCAACTTGGACTTTTAATAATAGTGGGTGCCTGCCATTTAATCAGCGACAGGATCAGGCTCAGGCCGATGGCTGCCACCCATATTCCCCAGCCGAGACCGGCCAGGGCCGCAAATGAATAATCACCGTAAGGGGTTTGAATGTCACCGATAAGATTCTGAATCGCGGTAACCCCCAGAATAATCGGGGTCAGAATTTTTATGCAGAAATTCCACCAGACGCCCACATTGAAATCCGAGATCGGATGAATGTGGTCCTTGACGCTGTCGAGGTTGAAAAACCACCCGAGCAGAATCACTTCAATGAGCCCGGCAAAAACAATATTAAAGTTATTGATAAAGTGGTCTACAATATCCAGGATCAAAAGGCCGCTGCCGGTGGTGAAAATAAGGCTCAGCAGACCGGCCGTCAGGCAGTATCCGGTGACCACTTTTTTTCTGCTCAGATTGAATTTGTCCATGATGCCGGAAACGACGGTTTCGCTGATGGATATTTCAGATGACAGGCCGGCGCAGACAAGAGAGACGAAAAATAAAATGCCCACCAGGGTCTGCATGAAAGGCAGCTGGTTAACCGCTTCCGGCAAGGTGGCAAATGCCAGAAATACACCGGAGAGTTTGGCCGGCAGTTCCCCGCCGGACTGGTGCATCATAAAACCGATGATCCCGAAGACCGTAATCCCCGACAGCAGGCTGAAGCCGCAGTTGACAAAACCGGTGATAAAGGCGTTGTTTACGATATCGGATTTCTCGGGTAAATAGCTGGAATAGCAAATCATAATGCCGAATGCGATGCTCAGGGAAAAAAAGATCTGACCATAGGCGGCCACCCAGACACTGGCGTCCAGAATTTTTGAAAAATCCGGTTTGAATAACAGCTCCAGACCTTTTGAGGCACCGGGCAGGGTGACGCTGCGGACGAGCAGAATCAGCAGAAGGACGATGAGGATGGGCATAAAAATCTTATTTGCCAGTTCAATGCCTTTTTTAACGCCGCTGAACAAAACAATAAAGTTGACGGTCCAGACGATGAGAACCGTAAAAACAATCGGTGCGCGGAAACCGCCGAAGTCAAATGGGGATGCGGTCAGGCCGAGGAACTCTTCGGTAAAAAAAGCAATGGTGTGTGATCCCCAACTTTGATATAATGAAAACCAGATGTAATTGAATGCCCAGCCGATGATCACCACATAATAAACAGAGATCACAAAACTGATGGTCAGCTGCCACCAGCCCAGCCATTCCCAGTTTTTATTCAAGCGCGCAAAGGTCAGCGGGGCCGACCCTTTCATTTTATGGCCGATCCCGAATTCTAAAATCAGAATCGGGATGCCGGCGGTCAGCAGGGCAAAAAAATACGGAATCAGAAAGGCACCGCCCCCGTTGTCATAAGCCATATACGGAAACCGCCAGATATTTCCCAGCCCGATGGCCGATCCCACTGCCGATAAAATAAAACCGCTTCTGCTTCCCCACTGTTCCCGTTTCATTCACCGTTGCCTTTACATCTTTTATATTGACAGAAAGTCAGGGGTTGATAGATCATTTGATAAATCAAACTAAATTTTTCCTATTTTACTGATATGCATCTATATTTCAAGAATAAAAGCGGGAAAAAGGCTGCCGGCTAGAAACCGGATTGGTTTTAAAAAATTTTTAAAGAGCCGGTAAGAAAATAAGTTTTTGATAATACGCAGGAAGCACTTGCATTCGGCGCGCATGGTCAATTCAATTCAATCACATGGAAAAGGAAGGCCGGGTTTGAAAAGAATCGGTTTATATGTAAAAAATGATGCGGAAGCGCTCAGCAAAGCGGATACGCTGGAAAAGTGGCTTAAAGCAAAAAATATTTCCGTGTTCCGGGCGCAGAGCTATTCTCCCGAGCAACCGGAGAAAAAAGATACCCGTATCGATGAAACCATACTCGACGGGCTTTTATGTGTTTTTGTGCTGGGCGGCGACGGTACGTTTTTAAGTGCTTCCCGATGGGTCGGCCACCATGATGTCCCGTTGATCGGTGCCAAGTTTGGTGAAGTCGGGTTTCTGGCGGAAACCGCGGGAGAGAATCTTTTAAACGCCGCCCGGCAGATTCTGGAAAATAATTACGTTATTAATCAGCGTTCCCGTCTGCTGGTGAAGGTCTTTCGTAATGAAGCGGAAATTGCCCGGGAAACCGTTTTAAATGACATGGTGATCAACAAAGGGGCGTTGGCCCGACTGGCCAACATTGAAACTTATATCAACGGTCTTTATCTGACCACCTATCGAAGCGACGGCCTGATTGTGGCATCCCCCACCGGTTCCACGGCCTATTCCCTGGCCGCCGGCGGACCGATCATGCACCCGGAAGTTCAGGGAATTATAATTAATCCGATTTGCCCGTTTACACTGACCAACCGGTGCATGATTCTTCCGAACACGGTCAATATTAAAATCAAACTGGTGGAAAAAACAACGGATGTGTTTATTACGTTTGATGGTCAGCAAGTTCTTGAAATTACGGATCAGGACACGATTTTTATCTCCAAAAGCCCGCACCCGGTGAAGATGATCAGTTTTCCGGATCAGAATTATTTTGATATTTTAAAGACAAAATTGCGATGGAGCGGGGGCGTGGTAAAAACCGGTTTAGTCCCGTAAAAATTAATCCCCGGACAAAAGAGAATAACCGAGTTTTTTAAGTTTCAATTTTGAAACGGTTTCTGCAATCCGGCGCATTGCGGAAAGATCATTGATCATATGCGTCATTTTATGGTCCGGTTTCATGTCTGCTGTATTCATTATCTTTTCAACAGTTTTTAAAATTTCGCCAATTTGTGCTCTGAAGAAAAGTCCTGTGGACAATAACAAATCATTGTCATCATTGTTATCGAGTTTTTCAGCGGCCGCATCAGAAATTACGGCTAAGCTGTCAATCGTGCATTTTATGCCGGCAAGGTCCCTGATAAGCGGATCATCCGGATCGATAGGGTTCCGGTTTAATATGGAAATCAAATGCCTGAGCAGAAAGAGGACGCCTCCGATCATCAATCCCATCATCATTGCATCTTCTATGGTCCTGAAAGGCAGCACCATCTCCGGATAAGCCGATCCAGAGGTGCCTAAAATCTGATCCGGTTTTAACCGGCAGTTGTTGAGCCGAATCCCGCAATGGGGACAGGGATGCAGAAACGGCAATATGAGCGGATCGGTGACTTCCAGGCCGGGACTGTCTTTCGGGATAATAAACCCGGTGAAGCGGTTTTTTCCGGCAATTTTTCCGGTGACGGCAATCACGATAAACAGATCCGCCATGGGACCGTTGGTCAGATAGGTTTTTTCTCCGTTTAACAGATAACCATCGGGCACTTTTTCAGCAGTTGTCTTGATATGTTTGGGGTGTGCGCCGACCCCGGGTTCTGAAACCGCAAAGCTTGCGGTCTTTTTGCCGGCTGCCAGCTGCGGTAAATATGTTTTTTTCTGACTATCGGTGCCCCAAAACATAATCAGCCATCGGGCCGTCATCTCATGGATCAGCCAGGACATTGCCACGCCGATGTTCCCGCCATATTCCACCAGTGTTTTGCCGGCAAGGGCCAATGACCGGGCCGAACCGCCGTGACCGTTAAATTCAGTGCTGATGCCGACACCAAAGAGCTGTTGGGCGGTCATCTGCTGCCGGAAG
>JAABSL010000063.1 GCA_011390415.1 Desulfobacteraceae bacterium | reverse complement strand
GCCGAGTTCCGAGGCCACCGCCCCCATGTTCAGATACAGGGCAGCGGCGGTTTCCAGATGATTCCGGCCATGCCGGGTCATGTGCTGTTCAAAAATGGCCATGCCATCGGTAAAATGGCGGACCGCGTCCTGCTGATAAGTGACTTTGCGCACGGCATCGTCTACGGAAACCGGGCTGTCGGGTAATTGCCGCCCTCTGTTGAAGCCGGAGCCCGCATTAAAATAAAAAATACCCATCTGGTTATGATACTGCATCAGCAGGGCAAGGCCGGTCATTTCCGTATTTTTCGAAAGAAGCGCCACCGCCTGCCGGTCGAGTTCGCGTATCCGGTTCAGGTGTGCGGTCGACAATGGCCCGCCGGAGGGTTGCCGGGCCATCTGTTGACCGGCGGATGCCATGTTGGTGATATTCTGGGACGCGCTGACCGTGTTTTCGAGTTTTAAGCAAAGCTGTGCGGACACCGCGAATTTTTCAAACGCGCCGGCAAAATCGCCCATTGCGTTGTCCAGCAGTCCGGCCCGATGATAGAGCAAAGACACCCCGTAGAGGTCTTTTTCCGGAACCTTTTCCGGGCGGGGGTATTGCTGGAGCTGTTTTACAAGCTCGGCCCGGGCGGTTTGAATATTGCCCAGTTCCAACCCGATCCGGGAAATAAATGTTTCCGCCAGCCGTTTTTCCTGAATTTCTGAAAATCCATGGGCCGCCTGGGTCGCTGTGGCCGCATCCAGGGAGGTGGACACGGAAATATCAATCAGGGCCTGTTTCTTTTTTTCGGCAGGTGCGGGAACGCCGTACCGGTCAATTAACGAAAGCACCTGTACAAAATCATCTGCAGCTTTTTCGAGCAGGCGGGTGCGCTGATCGCCGGTAACGGTATTGGCGAACAGGTAGGTATTATAGGCAACGGAACGGCGGTTGCGGGTCAGATTTACATCGTTGCCGGATTTTTCATTAATGGAAAAGACCTGTTCAAATGTTTCCGCGGCTTTTTTAAAGTCACGGTTTTCCTGATACGCCAGACCCAGGCGGTCGGATATTTCCGCCTTGAGTTCCACCAGCCGTTCGGCAAATGAAAGGGCCTGCTGAATCCGGCGGGTGAGGCTGGCAAGGTTTTCCCGCGCATTATCAATTGCAAGGCTTCCGGGCACATCTTCTACGGCATCGTTATATTTTTCAGCCAGCCGGGCAGCGCTTTGGTTGACTGTTTCCTGGGTAGTGATAAATTGCCGCATTTGTGCCTTATAGGACTGCCATTTTGCAGACGGCGGGGCCGCGGCCTTGTCAGTGAGCTCCGCTGCCTTTAAATTCTGCTCCGATTGGCGCCGGGCCGAGGTTTCGGCCAGGTCTTTTGTTTGGTCAACAGCCGTTGCCGGGTGGATGATGGTGTCGGTAATATAGCGGTTAAGTCTGTCAAAGGCCCGGGCCGGGGAGAGCGGATCAATGTGGCTGTCGATTTCATCCACTGCCCGGGCAAATACGGCAATGGTTTGGGGCATATCATTGTTTTGAAAGGCGCTTTCCCCGTACCTTTTTAAAAACACAATCCGGGTGTCGGCATCGGAAAATTCACTACCGCGTGCTTCCCGGCGGGAATAAAAATCAAACGCCTTGCCGTATTGCCCCATCAGATAATAGATATTGCCCAGATTCAGTTCCAGGTTGGCGGCATTTTCCGGGTTGTTGACATGATCGTTTAAAAAATACGCCTTTTGATAGGACATTAACGCCCGTTCCAGCTGCCGGCGTTGCTGATAGACGGTTTCCAGCACTTCGTACACATATCCAAGAGTCTGGTGAAAGTATTCAACGCTGCTGTCATACCGGAGGGCTTTTTCGATCCGTTTTTTTGCTTCTTCCGCTGACGCTTCCGTGTTTAAATAGGTGAGGCACAAACCGGTGCAGTAAAGCCGGACCGGGTCCCCGGGGGCTGCATCCAGGCGCTTTTGGTAATGGGCCAGCACCTTGTCAATGTCTCCGGAAACCGCCGCGCATTTGATATAGCCCCGGTGGGCCTCCACAATCTGGTCGTCATAATCAATGAGTTCCTTGAACAGGCTCCGTGCGGACGGGATTTCTCCGAGACGGAACAAAAATTCCCCGGCGGAAATGTTTTTGCGGATATAGCCCTGCCGGGCGAGCTGATAAATGCGGTCCGTGGATTCCCTGAGGCTGATTTCTTCTTCATAGAGATCAATGGCGGCGCGGAACCGCTCTTCCCGGAACAGAATTTCCGCAAGGGACAGGCGGGCGGCGGCGGTTTGCGTGGTCAGCACGGGATATGTGTCCAGAACATTTTGAAACGCGGCTTTGGCCTGCGCCAGTTCACCGGTTTCGTAATACAGATCCCCGATACGGTTCAAGGCCCCGATGGCAAGCGGTTGGGCGGATACCCGGTTTTCCATGGCCAGAATATTGAGTTTTTGGATTTTTTCGTCGCGACCTGCGGACGCAAAATCGGTCAGGATATGGGAGATGATCCGGTCAACGGCTTTATCCACCCATTTTTGCTGATCGGGATACCGGGTAATGATGCTGCGAAGGGTCCCGATCACCTGGCTGCCGCCGGCGGTTGTTTCATAAATCCGGGCCTTGAGAAACAGGGCCCGGGCTTTCTGGTCATCATCGGCCGCGGTGCCGGAATCGCCGGAATCGGCATCCCCGGCGGACAGGACCGCATCCAGCCGGTCAAGGGCATCGGTCATTGCGGCCATTCCGGAATCTGCAGAGAGCAGAATGTTTACGCTTTCAATCCGGGCTTCGGCTGCGATAGTTCCCGGATATTGTTCAATAATCCGGTCCAGCAGGCTCAGGCTTTGGTTACGGATTTCCTGTTTTTCAGCAGAACGGGTGGCCGCATCTGCGGCTTGCTCAAACTCGATCCGGATCTGCCGGATGCGCGAGAGCACGGATTCCGGCAGGACGTCCGCATATGTGTTGCGGACAAACTGATAGGCGGCTTGAGCGGACGGCAAAAGATCAAGTTCCTGGAAAATGCCGGCAGCCAGATAACCGGCCCGGGCGGATACGGAGGCGTTGTCGGGAAATTTTTCAATGACCCGGATATGGGCCAGCAGGGTTTTATAAGGATCATAGGGTATCCGGCTGGCAAGGGTTTTTGCGGTGTCCAGCTGATCGGCAGCAGAGCCGGCATCATGGATATAGCCTTCTTCGGCAACGGCCCAGCAGTTACTGACCCCGCCGCGGTTGGACAAAAAATAAATTCGGTTGCCCGCAACATAGGGTTTAAATGACGCCTCATTCAACGGAGTCACCGGATAGGCAATGGCGTCGGGTTCATCTGTTTCAATCCTGCAGATTACCGGATGGTCTTCCGGACTCAGCTGATTGTCGTGGTTTGTGTCCGACCCGATTCGTGAAAAATAGAGCGTACGGTTGTCTTCGTGCCATTGAGGGTACATATCAATGGCAGGACCGCTGGTAATCCGGGCAATGGTGTGGTTTTGGGTGTGTAAGACAAAGATATCGCCGGATGCGTCATACCGGGTGGAGACAAATGCCAGATAATTATTGTCGGCGGACAATGAACAGTTCATGGCATTTCCTCCGGTTTTAACCGGCAGGGGACTTGGAATGCCTTTTTCCGGGTTAGGATTGTTCAGGTCGAGATTTTTAAGAGACAGGACAACCAGGTTCCGGGAGCGATTTCCCTCGGCCTGATGAAAATACAGAAACCGGTTGTCAGAAGAAAAGCAGGGCCCGCCGTCTTCGGTGTTCCGGTCAGTGAGGCGGACCGGTCGGGCTTCTTTGTCTTCCCGGTCGATGATATAGATATCTCCCTTGACATCATAGGCCGTATCCACATACGCCACATATCGGCTGTCCGCGGAAATCGCCGGAGCGGATTTTACGGACGGGCCGCCGGCCAGTTTTTCCGGCAGAAGAATGACCCCCGGATCGGCCGATGCCAGCCAGACGGTGGTGGGTTTTTCTTCGCCGCTGATGTAGACAATATGCCGGCCGTCGCCGGAAATGGCCATATCAAGGACGGGTGTTGTGCGGGACGTAATCTGGAGCGGCTCGTTGAGCGGTTCACCGGGCGGATTCTGACCGATCGCGCGGGCTTCGGCCGGAAAGGAGACGGAAAACAGCAGAAACAATAAAAGCAAAGACGGCAAAAACGGGCGGCTTAAAAATCTTTTCGGTTTCATGACGCATCCTTTTTGGTCAGCCAGTTGCCGGCCGCATCCTGGATTTTTACGCCGGGATCGGCTTTTTCCGCATTGATTTTTGCAAATATTTTTTGGACCTCCGGCAGATCGGATTCGTCCAGATCCTCGTTCATATGGATGACCCGCATCATAATCTGTTTGCGGGATTCATTGATTTTAGAAATAACATACTCAAACTCTTCGGCTGAATATCGGTCTGCAAATGCCTTGAGGTCTTCCGGAACATCGTTGCGGTCAATGGAAAACGGTTCCACCAGCCCCTGATTGTTTTCACCGGCCCAGCCCAGACGTTTGAACCGGTCTAAGTCATCAGCATGAAAATCAAGGATCTGCATGGCACTGATGGTATCTTTGTACTCCCGGCTGTGTTCCGGCGGCCGGGTGATATTGCCGCTGGAATCCACCCCCCGGACGGAAGCCGCCAGCAGCATTTGCGAATCCAGTGCATTGTAGGAACCCAGCACCTGGTTTTCCAGGGCAGTCCGTTCGCTGAGCATTTCCACCTTCACATCCGCCAGGGTGCAGCCGGACATAACAGTCAGGGCCAGACATATGAATAGTTTTTTCATGAACTTTTCCTTGTATGTTTTTCCTTTGGTTTTATTCAAAACTGATTGCATTTGTTTCTTTATCAATCATTATTTTCCGGGCGGACGCTTTTTGTAAAATTTCAATCACCGGTGTCAGGCCGGAAAGATTTTTCTCAAATTTTTCAAAACCCGGGATGGTGGTAATATTTAACCGCCGGATGGCCGGCAGGGAAATATCAATGCCTTTGATGGTCACCTCACCGCTCAGGGAAAAAAATCCGTTCCTGATTTCCATTCGAATATTTTTGGGCGAGCCGTTTTTTAAAAAACGCCGCTGGGTGACAATTGCTTCATTGCTTTCATGCGGGTCCAGCGCGTAGAGCAGCCGTTCCATGGCGTTAGAACCGATTCGGGTAAATTCAACCCGAATGGCCGCGTTTTCCAGGATGTCCTGAAGCTGGTCCGTGACCGGAACATCGGCATAGAGGGCGCCGCTGATATCAGCTGAGGAATAGTCTGATTTTGAAAATGCCTGTGGAAAAATCCGGGCTGTATTGATTCCGGAAAACGTCAGGGCCGTGCTCAGATTAAATGCTTTCTGCGCCCTTAACAGGGCAATAGAACCATTGACAGTGCCCCCCAGCAGGTTGAACTGAAAATAGTCCAGGTTCGGCAGGCCGTTGTCCAGATTCAGCATGACCATGGATTCATCGATGATCAGCGGAAACGGGGCTGCCTTAATATCGGCTTTTGCAAAGGATATGGCAGGCTGCGGGTTTCTGCGTTCATGCAGATACCGGATATGCCGGTAGATATCGGTGTTTTGGACAGCGGCAAGCGATGGACCGTCGGTTTGAAAAATATTTAAGGAAAGGCCGGCAGTTTCGGAAATTACGGGCTGCCGTTTGGGCGATGCAATGGCATAAACTTTTGAAAAATCTAAGTTGGCGTCGATATTTTCAAGCAAAACGGTTTGCGGCAGAATGACATTCATCTCTTCGACGGTCAGTGACATATTGCCGGCCATGGATTGGTCCGGTTTCAGGCGAAACGACATATCCGCCGCCAGCAGCCCCTCAAGATCGATTGCCGCAAGTCCCGGAATTCCGGATTCTTTCAGCATCCGGGTTTGGGGTATGTTAATGCCGGCAAAAATCTCGGCAGTCACTTTTGAAAGCACCCGGGAAAGCCCCGGCAAGGGAGTCCGGGCGATGATTTCATCCAGTCCGTCAATCGAAATAGTGATGGTCTCTTCCACACCGGCCGGCTCGATGGAAAAAAACTGGTTCAGGTCAATGGAGTTTAAATACTGGTGATCACCGGAGAGGGTAAATTTCCCGGACATGGGTGTGTTTCCGTCAATGCCGGGCAGACCGGTAACAGATCCTGCCCGGATGTCGCTGGTCATTGATCCTTTGCCGGTTTTTCCGATTAATCCATATTGGATAAGGGGTTGGCCGGAAAAATTATTGACCCGAATTATTGGGCGGTCGGTTTTTGAAACGGCAATGGCGCCGTCACCTACGTTGATGTTCAGATCCAGATGATCGACAAACCCGAGGTTGTCTGTCAGTTGCAGTTTTGCCAGCCTGTCGGTTTCTCCGGCATCCGGTCTCCGGCCGGCGGCATTTAACGAAATACGCAAATCACCGGAACCGGAAATGCCGGCCAGCAATTGTTCCGGGATGATTCGGAAAAGTTTTGCCAGATCTGAATCAATTTTGAGATCTGCGTGAAAAGTGGTGTCTGCCGTATCTGCTGCATTTTCGGCATCCGCGGTCAGGGCAAGGGAGAGGGCGTCTTCTGCTGTGAGCCGGGCAAGGAAATTTTTGATATCAGGAGTTGGGGTATCAAGGTCTTTGATAAACAGATTTTCAAGCGCCAGGTGGATGTCCATGGGCGTATCAAGGGGAGTGAACCCCTTTTTTAAGACAGAAATTTTATCACTGGCAGCATCCAGGTGATCCA
>JAABSL010000062.1 GCA_011390415.1 Desulfobacteraceae bacterium | reverse complement strand
TGAAGGAAAAGCCGATGAAATGGAAACCGGATGCGGATAAAGCCATAGAAAAAGTTCCATTTTTCGTCCGGAAACGGGTGCGGACCCGGGTGGAGGAAACCGCCCGGGCCGCGGGCAGAAACCAGGTGACCATGACAGATGTGAATGTCACGCGCCAGCGGTTTCTCAAAAAAATGGACAAAGAAGTCAAAGGCTATCAGATCGATGCCTGTTTTGGCGCCAATGGGTGCCCGAACCGGATCCTTGCCGGTGATTTGATGGACAAAATTGAAGAAATTTTAAAATCCGCGGATTTGCCGGGATTTCTCCGGGAACAGGTCGGCGAAAATCTCAAATTCCACCACGAATTCCGCGTTACGGTTTCGGACTGCCCCAATGCCTGCTCCCAGCCCCAGATCAAAGATATCGGCATTATCGCCGCAAAAAAACCGGGCATCACGGACATACCCTGTACTCAGTGCATGGCATGTGTCAACATCTGCAAGGAAAAAGCGGTCTCCATTGTTGAGACAGAAAATAATGATATTGAAAACCGGCCGGTGATTGACTTTGAAAAATGTGTTCAATGCGGGCAGTGCATTGATGCCTGCCCGAGCGGGACCATTGACTCGGATACAATCGGCTACCGGATTCTCATCGGCGGAAAACTCGGACGTCATCCGCGACTGGCCCGGGAATTACCCGGCATCTATTCCGAACCGGAAGTGCTGGACGTGATCAGGCGCTGCATCCGTTTTTATAAGGCCCACAGCAGAAACGGCGAACGGTTTGCCCAACTGGTGGCGAAAGAGGACACGTTTGTACCGGAACTGATCAGGGAACTAAATTGTAATAAACAGAAACGTCTTCCGCTTTAAACCTGTTCTCATCAGCTATTTTTTACAAACCGACAACACCGGGCACGGCGCATGGCGGATCACCCGATCGGTAGTGGAACCCACCAGAATATCTTCAACCATCCCGTGGCCCCGGATACCCAGGACAATCAGGTCAATATCATTAATTTCCGCGTAACGGATAATTTCAGCATAGGGTTTTCCCACCAGCAGATGGGTTTGCAGGCTCAGCCAGTTGAGCGCTTCATCCGGTACCATGGTCCGGAGGCGTTCTTTGATCATGTCGAATAAATCCTGCTTGAATTTATCGCCCTGCTCCGGCGGCATTTTAAAGAGATCTTTATACCCGGAAGGTTCCACCACATGAACCATATGCAGTTCCGCTTCAAACTCCTGGGCCATATTAAGGCTGTTATCAAAAGCAAGATTGGAATCCGGTGAAAAATCACACCCCACCAGTATCCGCTTGAATGGAAACTTTGACAGATTCGGTTTTGCTTCTTCTTCAGCACCCCGCAGAACCAGGAGCGGACACGGCAGAGACCGCATCAGACGTTCCGTAACAGAGCCGAGAAAAAACCGTTTGATCCCGGAACGGCCATGGGTCGCGGTTATCACCAGATCGGGTTTAAAATCCGCCACCAGCCGGGAAATCTCTTCGGTGGTGTTGCCCAGGGTCACCAGGGCCTGGGAATCAATGGGCGCGTCTCCGATGAGACGGCTGATTTCATTCCGCGCAAAATCCATAAACCGATTCTGGTGTTCAATGGGGGCGGCCACCGCTTCTCCGTACATGGAAACCGTCGGAAAATCGACAACATGGCAGACCAGCAGTTTTGCATTAAATTCCTTGGCCAAAGCAATGCCGTATGACACGACTTCTTCTGCTAATTTGGAAAAATCCGTGGCACAAAATATGGTGTTTATTTGCCTTCTCATGATGTCGATCCTCCTTTTGACGGGTTAAATTTTTTTAACCGTTAGGCGCTTTTTTTATTCAATTTAACACAATCTCATTTTCTATACAATATTTACATGCCCCGGTTCTCACCATTGAATTCGGATTGAATCCGCTTTTTATTTTTCAGGGCAACTCGGGCAGTCCGCCGTACCGGTGATGTGTGGCTTGATATCTAAAATCGGGGTATTGTCCAGCATATCCGCGTGATTAACAATAATAATATTTCCCTTTACCTCCAGAACCTCCAGCACGGACAATCCGATGGGGTTCGGACGAAACGGCGAACAAATGCTGAAAACGCCCATGGCCTTTTCCCGGTGCGGCGGGGTCTGGTGAAGAAATGCGGTATCAAACGGTTTACTTTTATGAAAATTAAAAAGCACAATGATTGTTTGCCCGGCGGCAATGCCCTTTAATCCGGGTTCATACGTTTTGTCGATTTCAATTCTGCCAACAACATCCGACACGCTCCAGTGCCGGGGAATGTCTGTGGCTTCGGTATGGAACACCCCGATGGGGGACATTTCAATTTTCATTTTATCCTCCTTTCAATGTAACGGTAATATCAGGGTCTCTTTTAAATTGCCTCCAGCCGGGCCACGGCCTCGATATGAAAGGTATGGGGGAACATATCCACGGGTTGGACCTCGGCAATCCGATATTTGTCTTTCATCAGGGCCGCGTCCCGGGCCAGGGTGGCCGGGTTGCAGGAAACATAGACGATGCGCTTGGGATTCAATGCCAGCACCTGATTGACCACATCCTTGTGCATCCCGGTTCGGGGAGGATCAATGATCAATACATCCGGCGTCCGGCTGATTTTTGAACCCACCTCCCGGATGTCTCCGACCATAAACCGGCAGTTGGCCACCCCGTTTTTTACGCAGTTTTCCCGGGCATCAGCCACCGCGCTTTCAACAATTTCAACACCGGTAATTTCTTTTGCAAAGTCCGACAGCCAGATGGGAATGGTGCCCGTACCGCTGTAAAGATCCAGCACATTTTCCGTACCGGTCAGCCGGGCATATTCTTTGACCGTATCATAGAGAGCCTCTGCCCCCCGGGTGTTGGTCTGGAAAAACGAGTTGGCGGAAATTTCAAATTCATAGGGTCCCAGTTTTTCTTTCAAACAGGATTCGCCTGCCAGGTGAATCTCATATTCTCCAATGGCCACGCCGGCTTTGCTGGCCGTGACATTATTGACCACCGACACGATTTTCGGATATTTTTCACATAAGATATCTGCCAAAGGCTGCACTTCGTTTAAGTCTTTGTCTGATGTAACGATATTGACCAGCCACTGGTCATAGGCCACGGAATGACGAAGCATCAGAAACCGCCAGAACCCCTCGTGAGACCGGAGGCCATATAAGGGACGCGGAGAACTTTTCATATAGAGTTTCACGGTATTTAAAATATCATTGCCTGCGGACGGATGGATAAGACATTGATCAATATCCAGAACTTTGTGAAACGTCCCGGGCACATGCAGCCCTAATGCAAAATCAATATTGATATTTTCATCTCCCAGCTCGTGCGGCAGAAGCCAGCGGCGGTCGGATGCGGAAAATTCCATTTTATTCCGGTACTCAAAAATTTTTTCCGATGCTTTTGTCGGATGCACCGTTACATTTTCAAAACCCCCGATATGCGCCAGCGACTCGGCCACATGCCGCCGCTTGTATTCCAGCTGCTTTTCGTATTTGAAAAACTGCCATTTACAGCCGCCGCAAAACCCGCTGTACGCACACGGGGCCTGGATTCGATCCGGCGACGGAGACAGCAGTGCCACGACACGTGACTCGGCATAGTTCTTCTTTTTTTTGATAATTCGGGCCATCACGCGATCGCCCGGCACCGACTGTTCCACAAAAACGGTAAACCCGTCGACTTTGGCAATGCCCTTGCCCCCGAATGCCAGATCCGTAACTTCCAGTTCGATTTCCCGGCCTTTTTTAATATTCATCTTTTGGTTTGCAATCCTTTATATAATACATAATTTTTGTTTTACTTTCTTTCACAAAAAGGGTTTATCACACTCTTAATGGGTCAGCCCCCATTAAAGCAACCGTCAATTTATCATGTGAGTGTTTTTATATCATGCAAAAAGAAATCTATTTTGATTCGGATACGTTCCGGCTTCACGGCACCCTGCATCTGCCGGACGCGGAAAAACCGCCGGTGGTCATCGGCTCCCACGGGCTGCTCAGCACCGGCGATTCGCCCAAACAGATCGCTTTAGCCGAAAAATGCAACCGGAACCGTATTGCCTATTTCCGCTATGACCATCGCGGATGCGGGAAAAGCACCGGCGATTTTGCAACGGCCACCTCATTTGACGGCCGTTGCCGGGATCTGCTCAATGCCGCCGGCGTTATCCGAAATCTGCCGGAAACCGGAAATCAGTTAGCGCTTTTCGGCAGCAGTTTCGGCGGGGCCGTCAGTCTTGCCATGGCCCCTTCTCTGGATATTTCATCCATTGTGACCGTGGCCGCTCCCCTTTGCCGGGACTGGATTCAGGAACCCTATGTGAATGACCCCGCAAACACCCCGTTGCTCGAAACCCTGAACAAGGAAAAGCTGTTTTTTGACATCCGGAACCACCTATCCGAAATCCGCCGCTTGCTCATTTTTCACGGTGACAAGGATTCCATCGTGCCGTTTGAAAATGCCCTGGAATTGGAAAAAAACGCCACGGCTCCCAAAGTGCTGATCCGGCAGAAAACCGGGGACCATCCCATGAGCAATGAAATCCATCAGAAAGAATTTATGCAACTGGCGGTGGATTGGTTTGTCAAATTCTTCGCCTGCCATTGAAAAACAATATATAAGCATTATTTTATTGTAATGTTATAAAACCTAAACTGTTTAAAAAAATCATAAAACCGGCTTGACAAGCAAATTTTATATTGCTAAATGGAAGAAAAAGAAACTTAAAGGCCGCAAAAAATGAAGAAATTTAAAGTCATTACCAGCAACCTGCTCCTTATTATTGTCCTTCTTGTCGGCGTCATTGTCGGTACAATTGACGTCTGCAACCAAGACAAGTGTTGATAATGGCCTGACTTCATTCCAAAACAATTTTTTAAACCGTTATCAGCACAGAGCAGCTGATAGCGGTTTTTTTTTGACGGAGGAAAAAAAATGAAAAGCGACAGTGCCAAAAAAGGAATTGAAAGAGCCCCGCACCGGTCTTTGCTCAAGGCCATCGGATATACGGACGAAGAAATTCAACGCCCCCTGATCGGAGTGGCCAACTCCGTCAATACGGCAATTCCCGGCCACGTCAATTTAGATAAAATCACGGAAGCGGTCAAAGTCGGCATTTATATGGCCGGTGGCACCCCGGTTGAATTCGGCACCATCGGTGTCTGCGACGGTATTGCCATGAATCATGTGGGGATGAAATATTCCCTGGGCAGCCGGGAACTGATAGCCGATTCCGTCGAGGTCATGGGCATCGCCCACGCCTTTGACGGCATGGTCATGGTGCCGAACTGCGATAAAATTGTGCCGGGCATGCTGATGGCCGCGGCCCGCCTGGATATCCCGTCCATTTTTATCAGCGGCGGCCCGATGCTGGCCGGCAAACATCCGGACAACCCGAAAAAAAAGGTCGACCTGGTTTCTGTTTTTGAAGCCGTGGGCGCGGTCCGGTCGGGAAAAATGACGGAAGCCCAGCTGACCGGCATCGAAAATGCGGCCTGCCCCACCTGCGGTTCATGCTCCGGCATGTTTACCGCCAATTCCATGAACTGCCTGACGGAAGTTATCGGCATGGGATTGCCCGGAAACGGTACCATTCCGGCAGTCATGTCCGCCCGCATCCGGCTGGCCAAAATGGCGGGCATGAAAATAATGGAGCTGTTTGAAAAACAGATCACCCCGAGCAAGATCCTGACGAAAAAGGCGTTTGAGAATGCCCTGACCGTGGATATGGCCCTGGGCTGCTCCACCAACACCGTGCTCCATTTAACCGCCCTGGCCCATGAAATCGGCCTGCCGTTTGACCTGGACCTGATCAACACAGTCAGCAAGCGAACACCGCACCTGTGCTCATTAAGCCCGGGCGGCGCGTATCATATTGAGGATCTGCATTATGCCGGCGGTATCCAGGCGGTCATGAAAACTTTAGCGGCAAACAACGCCATCAATGAAGACTGTATCACCGTCACCGGTAAAACAGTTAAAGAAAATATTGCCGCCGCCGCGGTGCAGGACACCGATGTCATTCGTTCCTATGATAATCCCTATCATAAAGTCGGAGGCCTTGCGGTCCTGTTCGGCAACCTGGCCCCTAAAGGATGCGTGGTCAAACAGTCCGCGGTGGTTTCCGAAATGATGACCCATGAAGGCCCGGCCCGGGTGTTTGATTCCGAAGAAGACGCCACCAAAGCCATTTTAAACGGAAAAATTGTTAAAGGCGACGTCGTGGTCATCCGGTATGAAGGCCCCATGGGGGGTCCGGGGATGCGGGAAATGCTCACCCCCACCTCTGCCATTGCGGGTATGGGGCTGGATGCGCATGTGGCGCTGGTCACCGATGGCCGGTTCTCCGGCGGCACCCGCGGGGCCGCCATTGGCCATGTTTCACCGGAAGCCATGCAAAAAGGCCCCATGGCCATTGTCACGGAAGGTGATATCATATCCATTGACATCCCGAACAAAACGATCGAATTAAAGGTGACTGAAAAAGAAATCGAAGACCGGCTTTCCAAATGGGTAAAGCCGGCACCGAAAATCACCAAAGGATATATGGCCCGCTACGCCCGCATGGTTTCTTCGGCGGATAAAGGCGCGGTCATGGAATAATTTTTTTTAAGGATGGTTGATTATGAGTAGACTGAGTGGTGCGCAAATTCTGTTGACAATGCTGAAGGAAGAAGGCGTTGACACGATCTTCGGATATCCCGGCGGTGTGGTTCTCGACATCTATGATGAACTGGCAAGAACCGATTTAAAGCATATTCTGGTTCGTCATGAACAGGGAGCGGTGCATGCGGCAGATGCGTATGCCCGGGTAACCGGGAACGTCGGGGTCTGCCTGGTGACGTCAGGTCCCGGTGCCACCAACACGGTGACCGGCATTGCCACTGCATAT
>JAABSL010000061.1 GCA_011390415.1 Desulfobacteraceae bacterium | reverse complement strand
ACTTTCTTGCCCAAAACGGTCTTAATGACAAAGACCATATCGTCACGGTGACCAGCAAGGGGAGTCCCGGAGATGATCCTGCCAATCCGGTGCTAAAATCGTTTCATATGTTTGATTTTATCGGCGGAAGATACAGCGTCACCTCTGCTGTGGGCGGTGTGCCCCTTTCACTGTTTCTCGGATATGACCGGTTTGAAGAATTTTTAAAAGGGGCCGAAGAAATGGACATCCATGCCGCCACCGCCCCGGAAGAAGACAATCTTCCCCTGACAGCTGCTTTAATCAGCGTCTGGAATAATAATTTTCTGGGCTATCCGGCCCAGGGTCTGATCCCCTATTCTTCCGCCCTGTGCAAGCTGCCCGCGCATATTCAGCAGCTGTCCATGGAAAGCAACGGCAAATTCGTCACGATCAATGGTGAAATACTTGATATGGATTGCGGGAGCATCATTTTCGGAGAACCGGGAACCAACGCCCAGCATTCCTTTTTTCAACTGGCCCACCAGGGCCGTCCTTTTCCCATCGAATTTATCGGTGTGGTCAACCCCGGATATCAAAATTACAAGCAAAAATCCCGAGGCGTCACCAATCACCAGGAACTCTGGGCAAATCTCATGGCCCAGGCCCAGGCACTTGCCGTGGGCAAAGACGACGACAATCCGGCCCGATTTTTTCCGGGCAACCGTCCCTCTTCAACACTTATCATTAACGATCTGTCTCCGAAAAACATCGGCCGGCTGCTGTCATTTTATGAAGCAAAAACCGTGTTTGAAGCGTTTATCTGGAACATTAACCCGTTTGATCAGTACGGGGTGGAACTGGGAAAAACCATGGCCGGTGACATCAGAAGCAGGATTGCCCAAAAAAACGAAAATCCCGATTATCAGTTTGATAACCGGGATCCGATTCGAAAATTTTATTTAGACGTGCTGTTTAACCGCAAAATCATTTAGCGAAATCGAGGTTTAACCGAAACGATAAATAATTGCTCCCCATGTTACCCCGGCGCCTAATCCGGCAAACAGAACGGTGGCTTTTTTTTCCGGGATCAGTTTCTGCTCGATGACTTCATCTAAAGCAATGGGAATGCTGCCGGCGGTTGTGTTGCCGTATTTTTGAATGTTATTGAATATTTTTTCATCCGGCAGATTCATGGATTTCTGAAAAAACTGGTTAATCCGCAGATTGGCCTGATGCGGGATTACCATGTCAATGTCCTCTATAGTGAGGCCTGCCTTGTCCAGGACAACCTGGGATACTTCCGGCAACCGTTTGACTGCGAGCTTAAATACATTGCGACCGTCCATGGTCGGATAAATCCGGGCGTCATCGAACATCTCTTTGGTCAGACGGGGACTTAAACGTGATGCCGGTGCTTCAAGCATTAAAGCATCCGCATAATCACCCTGGGCGTGAAGACTGGTTGCCAGGATACCGACGTTTTCATCAGTTTCCACACCTTCCAGGCAAACGGCCCCGGCCCCGTCGCCGAAAATAACGGTCACATCCCGTCCCCGTGTGGAAATATCCAGTCCGGTGCTGTGCACCTCACTGCCGACAAATAAAATTCGATTGGCATAACCGCTTTTGATATAGGCATCAGCGATCTCCATGCCGTATAAAAAACCGGTACATTGCTGGCGGATATCTAAAGCCGGGGTTGATTTCAAGCCCAGCTTGCTTTGAAGCAGACAACCGGACCCGGGAAAATTAATATCCGGGCTGAGGGTGGCAAAGATAATCAAATCCAGATCTTCAGGCGTCCATCCGGCACGATCCAATGCAATTTTCGTTGCTTCCAGACCGAGATCCGCTGCGCCTACATTCCCCTCTTCCGGTATCCACCTGCGCTCTTCGATACCGGTGCGCTGTCGTATCCATTCATCCGAAGTATCCATCCACTGAGATAAATCATCGTTGGTCACCACCCGTTCAGGCAGATACCGACCGGTTCCTCTTATCATCATCTTTTTCATCTACATGGTCTCCTTCTCTGGCAAGCCTTCATCATTGAAGAATTCACTTTACATTGGGTTTGTTCAAACGTATTTTAAAGGCCTTTACAATTATATCAAGGGATTTCTGTTAATTTCATTCGGGTTGCAGACTATGTTCCTAAATTTATTGACTCTTTTTGTGGGTATTTTTCTTTTATATTACGGCTCAAACTGGCTGGTTACCGGCGCGTCCGAAGTAGCCCTTGCAATGGCGGTCCGCCCGGCAGTGGTCGGGTTGACGGTGGTTGCCCTGGCAACTTCCGCGCCGGAGCTGCTGGTGAGTCTTCTTGCGGCGGCCGAAGGGGCCAGTGGCGTCTCTGTCGGCAATATCTTAGGAAGCAATGTCATCAATATTGCGCTTGTTCTGGGCCTCAGTGCATTGATTAAACCGGTTTCGATCAATAAGCAACTGGTGGCCAGAGAGCTTCCGTATACCCTGGCTGCCACCATTCTTTTCTGGTTTTTGTGCATGGATGGGGACATCAGCCGGGTGGACGGTGCGGTTCTGGTGACTATTTTAATTGTTTTTCTGATATACAGTGTGGCAACGGCAAGAGACATTAATAATGCCGGCTATGCGCAAACGCGTAAATCCTATATGCGCAATGGATTTCTCATTACCGCCGGATTGATTGCCATTGCCGTGGGTGCTGACCGGGTGGTGACCTCTGCCGTCTTTATTGCCCGTTCGTTCAATTTCAGTGAATTGTTTATCGGCATTTCCATTGTGGCCATTGGCACGTCCCTGCCGGAACTGGCAACGTCCGTGGTGGCGGCGGTCAAAAAACAAAGTGATATCTCCGTGGGTAATATTGTGGGCAGTAATTTATTTAATATCTGCCTGGTCATGGGCACCGTGGGCCTGCTCAATCCCATACAGATCAGCAGCGGATTAAACCGGTTTGAATTTCCGGCGATGGTGATGATCACATTGTTTTTATATATTTTTGCCTTGTTCAGCCACAAGATAAACAGGGTCCATGGTGTATTTTTTATCATCTGCTTTTTTATTTATAATGTGACTGCCTACGGCCTTGCGCATTAAACCGGGAAAAGAGAAATTAACTCAGTCAGCGGTTATTCCGGATTAACGGATTAACAACCGCTGACTGAGTTATATTTTTGTAGAACTCAGATGATTGAATGACGAGATTTATTCTTGAACTGCCGGTTCTTCGGTTTTGCCGGTCCCGCTGCCGGGAATTTCAATTTCATATTCGGCTTTAATGGATTCCATATAAGACGGAAACATCTGTTTGAATTTTTCTTCTTTTAATTTGGCGGTCAGCTTTTCCTTTATGTCTTCATAGGCAAGGGTTGTGGCGGTTTCTTTTTCCTGCAATTTAATAATATGATAACCAAATCGGGTTTCAACCACATCGCTGATTTCACCGGGCGCTAAAGCAAAGGCGGCATCTTCAAACGGCTTTACCATCTGTCCGCGGGCAAAAAATCCCAGTTCCCCGCCCTTTGCACTGCTCGGGCAGTCGGAATTTTCTTTGGCCAGTTCGGCAAAATCTTCACCATTGTCCAGCTTGCTTTTGATGTCTTTAATTTCATTCAGTGCTTCGGCTTTGGCCGCGTCAGAGGCATCCGGGTCGACTTTTAACAGAATATGGCTGGCGTTGACCCGCTCCGGCACTTTAAACTCATCCGGGTTTTCGTCAAAATAAGCCTTTACCTCTTCATCGGTTACCGAAATAGTGGGCATTATTTTTTCTTCAATAAATTTTTCAATGATTTTGCTCTGTTCTATCTGAGACAAAATATTTGCTTCACTGTAATTCATCTCAGAGATCTGTTTTTCAAAATCCGCCTCAGTTTCAAATTGTTTCTTGAAATTATCCAGTTCCGCTTTGATCTCTGCCGGATCGATTTTGATGCCCTGGGTTTTGGCTTCCTGCAAAAGGACTTCCTGATCAATCAGAGAATTTAAAATGTTATCCTTAAATTCATTAATTTTTGAGTCATCCAGGGGCACTCCCATGCTGGCATAGCGTTCCCTGATCAGGTTGAATTTGCGATCCATGTCAGTCTGGGAAATTTCAACCCCATTGACGCGGGCAACGTAACCGGCTGCGGCTTGATCGGTTTCCGCTGCAGGGGCTTTTTGTTCGCAGGAAGCGGGCGCTGACAGGCAGCACATGATAAAAAAGGCAAATATTATTCTTAGAGATTTTTTAGTCAAAATACGCATAAAGTTAATTCCTTCCATACCGGATTAAACAATAGTGTTCAAAGATGTGAATAAAATATATTTAATTAATATGTATCGATAACATCTCAATCAAAATAATTTCAACATGTTTTTGGAAAATATAACTTTTCAAGGGAAAAGGACTGTGAGTGAACAACATAGAATTTTTAAAAAGAAAACATGCACATATAATTTTTGGCATAAAAAAACCGGTTAGCATCTAACCGGTTAGTTTATTTATTTGGTCGGGACGGCAGGATTTGAACCTGCGACCCCAGCGTCCCGAACGCTGTGCTCTACCAGACTGAGCCACGTCCCGACTGTTGGTAGCATTATTTATTTTACAATTTTTATAATGTCAATCAAAAATATTATTTAAGATGATGGTTTCTTCTCTGCCCGGCCCAACGGAAACGATATCTATTTTTGTTTCCGTTAATTCTTCGATCCGTTTGAGATAGTTCTTTGTATTCTGCGGCAAATCATCATATTTACGAATTTTGGAAATGTTTTCTTTCCATCCCGGCAGGGTTTCACAAATCGGTTTGCATTCGGCCAGAACATCCAGATCCGCCGGGAAATCTTCAATTCGGGTGCCCTTATAGTCATAGGCCGTACAAATGTCGATGGTGTCCAGATCATCAAGTACGTCAAGCTTGGTCACTACCAGGCCGGTCAGACTGTTCAGGCGCACCGCATTGTTTAAAATGACCGTATCCAGCCAGCCGCAACGACGTTTTCTGCCGGTGGTGGCGCCGAATTCCGCACCGGTTTTCTGAATTTTATCACCGATTTCATCAAACAGTTCCGTGGGAAACGGTCCCTTGCCGACCCGCGTGGTGTAAGCTTTGACAATTCCGACAATGCCGGAGATTTTTTTCGGCCCGACACCGCCGCCGGAACACGCGTTTCCGGAAACCGTATTTGATGATGTCACAAACGGATAGGTGCCGTGGTCAATATCCAGATGGGTTCCCTGGGCGCCTTCGAACAGCACCTGTTTGCCGGCCTTAATCCCTTTGTCGATGTATACGGAAATATCGGTAATATAGGGTGCCAGCCGTTTCTGATAAACATTGTATTTATTGATAATATCTTCGGCATCCATCGGATCCTCCGAGAAAAACTGCGTCAGATAGAAATTCTTTTCCTTGCACACAGTTCTGACTTTTTCTTCAAAACCCGCAGTGTTCAGCAGATCCACAAAGCGAATACCGCACCGGTGGGCCTTGTCTTCGTAACATGGCCCGATCCCGCGGCCGGTAGTGCCGATTTTGTTATTTTTCAGGGCGGCATTTTCCCGGGCTGCATCAATACGTTTATGGTACGGCATGATCAAATGGGCTTTTTCGCTGATTTTGAGTTCTTCCGGTCCCACGGCAATACCTTTGCCGGACAGATAATCGATTTCTTCAAGGAGCACTTCCGGGTCCACCACCAGGCCATTGCCGATCACACAGGCTTTACCCTGCAGGATTCCGGACGGGATCAAATGACTGATAAACTGCTCTCCGTCAACGACCATGGTATGGCCGGCATTGTTGCCGCCCTGAAACCGGACCACGTAATCGGCATGTTCCGCCAAAAGGTCCACAATTTTGCCTTTTCCTTCATCTCCCCACTGGGTTCCAACGATTACGATATTAGCCAATTGATACTCCTTTAATTTTATTTCCTTATAACGCTGTAAAAATAATTCGTCATTGATTTATAATCGCTTTTCTTTGAAAAAGTCCACCATTAACTGACGGCATCGTTCTTTGTAGATACCGCCGGTGATCCGGGGCTGATGGTTTAATCGCATATCCGTATGAAATTCATACAACGAGCCGGCAGCGCCCCATTTGGGATCTGACGCGCCGAAAACCACATTCTCCACCCGGGAATGGATAATGGCCCCCATGCACATGATACAAGGCTCAACCGTAACATACAGAGTGGTGTTTACAAATCGGTAATTTTTCAATTTCTGACCGGCATCCCGAAGCGCCGATATTTCGGCATGGGCCGTGGGATCATGGCGTGAAATGGTCTGGTTGTAAGCTGCAGAAATGATGTTTCCGTCGCAGTCCGCGAGTACGGCACCCACCGGCACTTCGTCTGCGGCGAATGCTTTTTCAGCTTCGATTAATGCCAGTTCCATAAAGCGATGATGGTCTTTGGGTAAATTTTTTTTTTCAAATACGGCCATAGAGTGAACGTGAGTCAATTTTCCAAAATTAAAAACGCTGCAAATGAAGTCTAAATATCTTGATAAGTACCGAAAAGCGACATATAAAAAAATACATGACCCGTCAAGTTATAAAACAATTGACATCGGTTTTCGTATGGCTTATGACAAAACAAATTTTGCGCGCCCGTAGCTCAGCTGGATAGAGTGCCGGACTACGAATCCGTAGGTCGCAGGTTCGAATCCTGCCGGGCGCGCCAATAAAATCAATAGATTAGGCGGCTTTCCAAAAGCCGCCTTTTTTAATTTTTAAAAACTGTCCCCATCCTGTCCCCATTTTTCTTTTACTCATTTCTTTGCAAAAAAAAAGCCGGATGAATTTTAAAATTCATCCGGCTTTTTTTAGTCGTTACCTAATAACATCTGAACAAAGAAATTTCTTACCGAATAACCTTTGACATTCTCCTTCAATTATAAATTATTTTGTTACGTGAGCTTTATGAATCAAAGTTGATTTAAATGTGTCTAATTGTGT
>JAABSL010000060.1 GCA_011390415.1 Desulfobacteraceae bacterium | reverse complement strand
TCTCACCGGTTGCGGCCCGGACACCGGTCACGCCGGCACTGATCCGTATCTGGATCATGACTCCTTCAGGGGTTGTCAACGGCGTTGCCATAACTTTCCTGCGAATTTTTTCCGCCACCAGAAAAGAGTGCTCCGGCGGGGTCTGGGGCAGAATTACGGCAAACTCTTCACCACCATACCGTGCCGGAAAATCGGATTTCCGGAGACTTTTTTTCAATATATCGGCTACATGCCGGAGAACGGTATCCCCTGTTGGATGTCCGTAGGTGTCGTTGATGGGTTTAAAATGATCAATATCAAACATGATCATGCTGACCGGGGTTCCTTGCCGGCGACAGGTTTCCAGCAGGCGGTCGCTGATTTCCATGAAATGCCGCCGATTGGCGACTTCTGTCAGGTCATCCACCCTGGCCAGTGTCTCGACTTTCCGGCGATAAATAAATATCCGGCGATACAGCTGATCCAGGAGCAGGGTGATGAAAATCCCCATGGCGCAGGTGGGCCAGATCAGGGCATTGTATTTGACCAGCTCAAAATCCGGTGACACCCCGAGCGGCACCAGAATATTGGGCAGCAGGGCAATGAGCAGAAAACATATTCCGTTTACATATGCGGAAAAGGCAAGACCGAGAAACACCGGCAGTCTGAAAACTTCTGGTTTCGGTATGCGGTTTCCAGTTCCGGATCCGTAAAACGGAACACGCCGAAATGCTCAGAATTTTTTACTGGAACGGGACTGAACAGATCCAATGGAATCCTCACTCAACCATTTAATCGGGTTATCCACTTCACACTCTTTTCTGCACACAAAAAAAGCGGTCCGAAAAAAGAAATTGATTTCAGGCCGCTTTTTTATGTTTTTCCATTTCAGGGAAAGATTAAAAATCTACCATCCGAGGGTCAGGTACTCGTGGATAGAGTCTGCCGCTTTCCGGCCCGCACCCATGGCCAGGATAACCGTGGCCGATCCGGTGACAATGTCGCCCCCGGCCCACACCCCTTTTTTGGTGGTCTTGCCGGTTTCCTCGTCTGCCACAATATAGCCCCATTTGTTCAACGTAATTTCTTCATCCGACTGGGTCAGCAGGGGATTGGCGTTGGCGCCCACCGCCACCACCGCCAGATCGCAGTCCATTAAAAATTCAGATCCTTCGATGGGAACCGGGCGGCGGCGGCCGGATTCATCCGGTTCTCCCAGTTCCATTTTCAGGCCTTCGAGCTGTTTCAACCGCCCGTCTTCATCACCGATAAACCGCACCGGCGCTGTCAGCAGGTGAAATTCAATGCCCTCTTCTTCCGCATGATGAATCTCAGCAGCACGGGCCGGCATTTCCTCACGGGACCGGCGATAGACAATACGAACCCGGTCCGCACCCAGCCGCATGGCGGTTCGGGCCGAATCCATGGACACATTACCCGCCCCGAAAACAATCACGTTCTTGCCCCGGATAATCGGGGTGTCGTATTCCGGAAACAGATAGCCCTTCATCAGGTTGGCACGAGTCAGGTATTCATTGGCGGAGTAGATGCCGATCAAATCTTCGCCCGGGATATTTAAAAACCGCGGAAGTCCGGCGCCCACACCGATAAACACGGCATCATAGCCTTCTTCGAACAATTCATCAATGCTGACAATACTGCCCACCACCATGTTGCATTCAATCTTTAAGCCGATCTTTTCCAGCATGGCCACTTCAGACGCCACAATGTCTTTGGGCAGACGGAATTCGGGAATGCCGTAAACCAGAACGCCGCCGGTTTTATGAAATGCCTCGAATAAGGTGACGTCATGCCCTTTGAGCAAAAGATCCCCGGCCACGGTCAGCCCGGCCGGACCGGATCCCACCACCGCCACTTTTTTGCCTGTGGGCGACGCCTTGGCGGGAATTTCATCGCTGCCGGAACCTCGCTCCATATCCGCGACAAACCGTTCCAGGTTGCCGATGGCCACCGGTTCGCCTTTTTTACCCACAATGCACAGGCCTTCACACTGGATTTCCTGGGGACAAACGCGGCCGCACACCGCGGGCAGGCTGTTCTTTTCCCAGATTTTGCGGATCGCGCCCTTGAAATCATTTTCCGCGATACTCTTGATAAAATCAGGAATATCAACCCCCACCGGGCATCCGCTCACGCATGCGGGTTTTTTGCACTGAAGGCATCGCTGGGCCTCCAGAACGGCGGTTTCCGTGGTATATCCCGTGGGTACTTCTTCAAAATTACGGCGCCGGACGTCTGCCGGCTGTTCCGGCATGGGTTGTCTGGCGATTTTTTCTTTTTTTGCACTTTTTTCAGCCATTTTTTCCTCCATCAGCAAGTTCCGCTGTCATGTTTGCGGCGCTATTTAGCTCCTGTCAACCGGCAATGTTCATCATAGGCTTTCTTTTCATCTTCCTGGTACGCACGCAGCCGGGTCATCAACCCGTCATAATCCACCTGATGGCCGTCAAACTCCGGGCCGTCCACACATGCGAACTGGGTTTTGCCCCCCACGCTTACCCGGCAGCCGCCGCACATGCCCGTGCCGTCAATCATGATCGGATTTAAACTGACAAGGGTTTTGACTTTATAGGTTTCGGTAATTTTTGACACAAACTTCATCATGGGAACCGGACCGATGGCCACCACCAGGTCAATTTTATTATTGTCCAGAACATCCTTTAAGACTTCCGTAACAAAACCCTTGTGACCGTAAGACCCGTCATCCGTGCACACATGAATTTCATCGGAAGCAGCCTTCATTTTATCTTCAAGTATCAGCAGGTCTTTGGTCCGTGAGCCGATAATACTGATCACCTTGTTTTCGGCCTCTTTAAAGGCCCGGGTAATGGGATACAGCACCGCCACACCGGTACCGCCGCCGACGCACACCACATTGCCCAGTTTCTCAATATGAGTGGGTTTGCCCAACGGTCCGATCACATCCTGGAATCCCTCACCCACCTGAAGTTCTTTAAATATGGCCGTGGATTTTCCCACCACCATATATATAATGGTAAGGGTGCCTTTTTCCGCATCACTGTCTGAGATGGTCAGGGGAATCCGCTCCCCGGTTTCATTGGCCTTTAAAATAACAAACTGGCCCGGTTTGGCTTTTGCCGCAATCCGGGGCGCCTCGATTTCATTCATGATGACCGTTCCCTGGGCCATCTCTTCCCGCTTAACTATTTTAAACATCTCATACCTCCCTAATATGTTTCTGCTGCAAAAAATTATTGCGTTTTTTTGGGCAAATGCTAAAAAAAATTAATAATCATTTTTAGAATAAAAAATCAACCATAAAAAGACGCGTGAATGGCCGGCCGCCAAAACAGCAATTATGATAAACAAAACAACATGTTGAATGGTAATACCCGCATCCCCTGAAAGCACTGCGGATCATAAGCCTTTAATGTAAGATGAAATATAGTGAATTTCAAGAGATAGATGCCCTGCATAAAAAAAGCAGGGTTGACCCAACTGAAAGAATCGGCTTGATCATCGTTTCGGCCGCCGCCATCGTTGAGTGAAAAGATCCCTATGTTCCTTTATGAATCAAATTCCGCCCAACCGAATCCGCTTCAGTTCTCGGATGCCACGGTGGCCCTGACTTCGACGCTTTCGATCATGGGCGCCAATCATGTCATCCGGTGGATTATCGGCAAGGCCCCCAAGCCCGGCACCCCGTTTCCCCTGGACCGGCTGTTTCATGAGCCCGAGCTCACCCGCATGCGGGCGGCTATCCATTACGCCATTGAAACCGGCCAGCCCGGAACCGGTTATGACACCGAGATTTTATGCGACGCCGGATTCAAAATAATCTGCAATTACACATTAAATCCGATCTATGGGCCCGGACAGACGATTACAGGCGCCCTGTTGTCGTTTCAGAACCGGCAGAAAGCCGTTGGGCCGGACCGGACCATACCGCATTCGCCAGGACGCTACCGGCTGCCTGAAAATGAAATGCTGATCGAAAAACTTCCGGAAGCGGTGTTTACCATCACCATCCACTGGCGGATCTCATCATTTAATCAGATGGCGGAAAAACTCACCGGATACAAGCGGGAGGAAGCCATCGGCAAATACTGCTGGGAAATTTTCCGCTCTGACAAGTGCAAACTCTCCTGCCCCCTGCGAACGGCCCTGGACAGCGGTCAAAGCGCTATGGACCAGGAGGTCAGAATTTTGAACAAGGAAGGGGTTCGCCAGGCCATCCTGGTGAACACCAATGTACTGCGGGATGATTCCGGGCTGGTGTTGGGCGCTGTGGAGACCTTCCGCCCGCTGACCGGGGAAATCCATCCCCTCGACGGGGTCGATTACCATCATTCCTTTGACAACATCGTGGGGAAATCCGAATCCATGCAGCGTCTGTTTACCATGGTGCCGGACATTGCCGCCAGTGACGCCAACGTGCTGATCTGCGGCGAAAGCGGCACCGGCAAAGACCTGTTTGCCCGGGCCATTCACCATCATTCGCTGCGTTCTCAGGGCCCGTTTATTGCGGTGAACTGCTCGGCCCTTGCCGAATCCCTGCTGGAGTCGGAACTCTTCGGCCACGAGAAATCCGCATTTACGGGCGCGGACCGCACAAAACCCGGCCGGTTTGAACTGGCCCGGGGCGGCACCCTGTTTCTCGACGAAATCGGCGACCTGAGAACCGACCTGCAGGTGAAACTGCTCCGGGTCATCGAACAGCGGGAATTCGAACGGGTCGGCGGCACACGGTCCCTCCCCATGGATGCCCGGATCATCAGCGCGACCAACCGCAACCTGACCGAATCGATTCAACAGGGAACTTTCCGGGAGGATTTCTACTACCGGCTTCGCACGGTGCCGCTGACCCTGCCGCCGCTTCGGGAAAGAAAGGAAGACATCCCCCTGCTGGTCAGCTACTTTATCAGGCGGTTGAACAAAAAATACAACAAAACCGTCCGTTCTGTGGATTTAAAAGTCATGCGTTTTTTTCAGAATTATCATTTTCCCGGCAATATCCGGGAACTGGAACGTGCCATGGAACACGCCTTTGTGTTCGTCAAAGGACCGGTCATCTTCATGAGCAACCTGCCGGCTCCCGAGGAATTCAGTCTTTCCGGAGCCAAAGATGCAGCGTCCGGGCCGCCGGTCCGGGACCCCAAAAGTAAAGAGGCGGTATTATGGGCCATTTCCAGCAGCAGGGGAAAACGCCAGGAAGCCGCCGAACTCCTTCACCTGAGCCGGACCTCCCTGTGGCGGCTGATGAAAAAATACGGCATCGAATAAAAAAACGTTTCAAACTGTTTCAGTTGTTTCAGCCCATGTTTCAACCTCCAAAATGCAATATTTACACAATAAATAAGTTGTTTATATCCATTTTTCCGTAAAAACCGCCTCCTTTTGAAACAAATCACACCATCAATCCGTTCAGATTCTATCATTTTTGCAACATACGCCTGCATTCTTTTTGGCCGATCCCGTTTATAAGCTAAATACATAATAATTTCATATTATTATAGTTATGGCATACTGATTGCAATGGCGATGATCTCGAAAAATAAGACAAACGGCCGCCAGGCAATCACCCAAGAACACAGGAGGCAAGAATGCTGCAACAAACAGAAATAATAGAAGAAATACTCGAAAGATACCCGGCGAAACCGGAATATCTCATCTTTTTGCTCCAGGATATCCAATCGGACTGCGGATATATTTCATCCGATTCCATGAAAATCATTTCCGACCACACCGGCGTGCCCGTCACCCAGGCCTATTCGGTGGCAACGTTTTACCAGTCCTTTCGGCTGGAGCCCCGGGGGGAACATGAAATCAAGGTGTGTCTCGGCACTGCCTGCCACCTGAAAGGCGGCCAGCGGATAGTCGAGGAACTGGAACGGAACATAGGAATCAAAGCCGGGGAAACTTCCGAAGACATGATGTTTACCTTAGATACGGTCAACTGTGTCGGCGCCTGCGCCCTTGCCCCGGTAATGGTAGTGGATGATGAATATGAATCCAATGCCACTGCCGGAAAAGTCAAAAAACTGCTGAAAAAGATCCATCAGAAATAACCACCCACGGGAGGAATTAAAATGATCCATCAGAGCACGGCATTCAAAATTGACACCCGGCGCCTGCATTCCCATGACGACCTCAACGCGTTACAGAAACAGATTCTGGACCGTCATGATCCGAACCGAACTGAAATTGTGGTTTGTCACGGCACCGGATGTTTTACCAATGGCAGCGCGAAAATTTCACAGGCACTCAAAAAAGCGCTTCAAGGCGCGGGCATTGACGCGAAAGTCATGCCCGGAATTAAGAAAACCGGCTGCCAGGGATTCTGTTCCCGGGGCCCGCTGGTCCTAATCAAGCCGCAGGGGCTTTTCTACGAGCACGTCCGGCCCGAAGATGTAGATGAAATCATCGAAAAAACCATTATCAAAAATGAAACGATCAACCGGCTTCTGTATAAAGATCCGGTATCCGGAAAAACCATTGAGCACGAGGCGGATATTCCGTTTTACAATCTGCAGGAACGCATCGTGCTGCACAATATCGGAAAAATCGATCCCACCGACATTGAGGACACCATCGCCGCCGGCGGGTATCAGGCCCTGGCAAAAGCACTGGCCGCCATGACGCCGGAACAAGTGGTCGCTGAAATTGAAAAATCCGGCCTCCGGGGCCGGGGCGGGGCCGGATTTCCCACCGGCCGCAAATGGCGCGGCGCACTGCAGGCGGTGAAGAAAAAAGGCGGGCCGGTATATGTGGTGGTCAACGGGGACGAAGGTGATCCGGGCGCATTTATGGATCGCACCATCATGGAAGGGGATCCCCACGCCGTCCTCGAAGGCCTGATCATCGGCGCATACGCGCTGGGCGCTGAAAAAGGATATCTCTATGTGCGGGCGGAATACCCTCTGGCCATTCAACATCTGGATCTGGCCATTGCACAGGCCAAGGCCTTCGGGCTTTTAGGAGACAATATCCTGAATTCCGGATTTTCCTTTGACGTTCAGATCAACCGGGGGGCCGGCGCATTTGTCTGCGGGGAATCCACCGCTCTGTTCACGTCCATCGAAGGAAAACCCGGCAATCCGAGACCCAAATATGTCCGGTCGGTGGAGGAAGGGCTCT
>JAABSL010000059.1 GCA_011390415.1 Desulfobacteraceae bacterium | reverse complement strand
GGATTGAAAAACCAGGCGGTTCTCATTTTCATACCGCCAGTCAGGATTTTCTTTTACCGGCGTCACCCGATCATACAATCGTGTTCCCGGCAGCGGATAGGGAACGGTAAAGGAAATTTCATCCAAAGGCAAAGAAAGCGCCCACTTGAACGTCGTTTCAATGGTATCATAGGTTTCACCGGGGTATCCCACCATAAAAAATCCAGCGGTCCGGATGTCGCTTTGGGCAAACCGGTGAATGGTTTTTTCCGCTTCTTCGGTGGTGGTCTTTTTGTTCATCAACTTCAAAATATCATTACTGCCGGATTCAAGGCCGAAAAAAACCTTGCTGCAGCCGGCATCCTGCCACAGCGCGATATCAGACGATGTCATCCGGTCCACCCGGGACAGACAGAACCATTTCATATCCAGTTCTTCCGATATCATGCGGCGGCAAAACGCCCGGGCATATCCCGGATCCAGGCAAAAGCAGTCATCTGCTATCCAGAGCCCTGTGTACCCGAATCTCTTGATATCTTTGATTTCTTCAAACACCTGATCCAGGCCGCGCTGCCGGAAATGATTGCCGAACACCGGTTTTGAGCAGAACTCGCAGTCAAAAGGGCATCCGTAACTGGTCATGATGGTGGCCAGTGAAACCCCCTCCCGATCCAGCCAGAACTGCTGGTATGGTAAATGATCATAATCACTGCGGTCCGGCATGGAAAGCGCGTTAATGGTTTTCTCGTCAGATGATCGGGGCTGGCTCCGGGTCACAGTTTCACTCCGGGGGTGCTTCAGATAAATGCCGGGATATTTTTCCGGATCCTTAACCCAGTAAAAAAGATCTTTCGGCAGGCTGTCGGACTCAATATAATCTGAGCAAAAATCGGGAAAAGCGGCATCTGCTTCGCCGCAGAACACCGTGTCAAAATCAGACAAAAACCGGTCGGGTTTTAACGTGGGCAGCGGCCCCCCGCTTACCAGCAGTGTGTGGGGAAGAATTTGCCGGATGTCACGGGCCAGGGCCATGGCATTTTCCGACATGGAGAGCATGGCATAAATTCCCACAATCCGGGGCCGGGCATGAACTATTTTTGAAATGACGTCTCTGGTTTGTTCAAACGTGCAGTCAACCACCTGTGTGCGCAGGCCGCGGCTTCTGAGAACCGCTGCCAGCTGGGCGATGCCGAGGGGATGAAACAGCATGGCCTGGGGGGCATGGGTGTAAAAATACGGATAGACCAGCACGACATCGGCGGATGCGGCAGTATCGGTGTGGTTGAGATGGTTTTCTTCAGTCGGTGTTTCCACGTCTCTAATCCTCAGCCCTTCAGCAGCGGTTCCAGCATGTAACTCAAATCACTTTCCCGGGTCGGGTACGGACTGACAAGGGTCTGCCGGTATAATTCGTCCGCCGGGGTGTCGTTTATCATGGCCTGCTTGATGGTATTGATCAGGCCCGAGGCCTGATCGGACAGGATATGGGCCCCTAAAATCCGGTTCTTTTCATCTGTTAATATCTTATATGCGGCATGTTCCAGGCCGACCCGCCAATAGGTCGGCCAGTTGAGATTTTTGGCAGCGCTTTTATGATATGTCCGGTTGTCCTGTTTCAGCGACGCTTCTGTTTGCCCGACCATTGCCAGTTGAGGGATGGTAAAAAGGATGGAAGGCACGGTTCTGTAATCCATGGCCGCATCCGGCCCCCGATCCAGTTCGGCCAGAATATTGTTCGCGGCCACAAACGCTTCCTGGTCCGCTACTCTTGCGAGCGCAATGGTGGCGGCACAATCACCTGCGGCAAAAATTCTCGGATTGGTGGTTCGCATGGCAGCATCCACCGTGATGCCCTGCTTCGAATAGCCGACACCGGCTATATCTAATCCAAGGTCGTCCAGATCCGGTACGCGCCCTGCGCCGTGTACCACCAGATCAGTTTCAAAACCCTCGCCTTCCGCCGTTTGAAGAAAAAACCCTTTTTCCGTTTTTTCAATTCTTTTGATTTGCACGCCACACCGGACATCGATATTTTCAAGTTGTGATGCCGCCACCAGCACCTCGACCATTTCAGCATCAAACGGTCCCAGGGGCCGGTCGCCGACTTCAACGATAACCGAACGCTGACGATCGGACCCCAGCCGGGCGGCAAAATGGGCAAATTCAAAAGAGATAAATCCCCCGCCGATAAATACAATAGATGACGGAAGAATTTTTAATTCAAGGAATTGACTGCTGGTAATAACATGTTCATTTCCATCGATAGGCAAAGCCATGGGTTTTGCGCCGACTGCCAGGACAAAAAAACGGCTCTGAATTTTTTCTTTGTTTACGGACAGGGTTTTTTCATCAATAAATGCGGCAGTGCCGGGCAGAAATGCAATGCCGGCATCTTTTAATTGCTTTATTGTTTTTTGGGGCACACTTGACGTAAATCTTTGTTTTTGTTCAAATACCCGTCGCCAGCTGCCTTCAGCCGATATTACGATGCCTTTTCCCATCAGATCACGGCTTTTGGCAATTGCTTCCGCCACTTCATAAAACCATTTTTTCGGCTGGCATCCGGCAAGGGCACAGGTTCCGCCCGGATGGTCGGACTTTTCAACAAGGGCCACATTCAACCCTTTTTCTTTCAAATGAAATGCCGCGGTCTGGCCTGCTGTGCCGGAACCTACGACCACGGCATCATATGTATCCTTTGTATCCATGCGTGTTTATTTTCCTGTACCGAATTTATGCACTCAGTGAACCTGTATCAGAGTTTCTCCTGAACCGCCTCAATGGTATTACGCATTTCATTTTTAGCATCTTCCGCGGTCTTTTTCTCTGATTCATGATCCAATGCAAATACCGACACCGCAGACATAACGGAAAAGATCAAGATAATTACCGTCAACTCAATAATTTTAGAACGATGCTGCATTTTACTTACTCCCGGCTTGCGTTGCAATCATTGATTTATATTATGGATAAATCAGGTGTTCTCCGGGAAACTACTGTTGATTCTATGCACCCGGGGAACACCCGATTTCTCAGTCGAGCTTTACTTCAGCCAGTCTCTTATTTGTGCCTTAAAATCGTCAATACGGTCTTCACCGGCTTCCCGGATTTCCTGGATCTTTTTCTTTGCCTCATTGATATTGGCCTGGAGAGAACGCACATTATCCATCATTTCTTCTTTTAAACGGGTATCTGACTTTTCTGCTTCCGCCTGGGCTTCTTTCTTCTCCGCCTTGGCTTTTTCCGCATCAAGTTCTTTGTCCCAGGCATCAATCTGCGTTTCCAGTTTATTGATTAAATTATCTTTTAATGACATTCTTACTACCTCCTTATTTTCTGATTATTAAATCAAACTCGGGTTTGCTTTGCATCTTCTTTGAGCAAAAGCCTGTTTATTAAAATATCCTGAATTTTTTCCCAACAGGCACTGTCAGCCACAGCCACGGGTTGGGTATTTTCGATTTGAAATTCCGAGACGCAGGACAAAATTTCGGGAGCATCCTGTTTCATCTGCTCCCACAAAGTACCGGGTTCCCGGCTTTCGCTTACCGCCCGAATGGCATCCACCACATACACTTTCCCCGCGGGCGTGAACCGTACCGGGGTATCCTCTATAAATAATTGAACATTTTTTTCCATAATAATATGCCTCGCCTGAAGAATATGAAATAACGAATGCCCGTTATCGGGCACCGAAACCTTGTTTATTTGTACATATTTGTATAATGGCACACAAAACAGGTAATTTAAATACGGGTATTCCTGTATTTTATGGTTGGCGGACATGTATCATGCGAAAAGATTGACAGGTAATTAAAAAAAGAAATTTTAGGCGGGATTGTTGAAAATATCAGATCGGAATGCTGACACACAGCCGGGTTCCGTTGTTGATTTCAGACGATACGTCAAAGGTGCCCTGACAAAATTCTGTTCGTTCCTTCATGTTCAGCATGCCCAGTCCCGCTATATTCGTATCTTCAAAATAGAGGACATCGTCCACATCAAAGCCGGATCCGTTGTCTGAAATTTCCAGTTCAACGCATCCGTTATTAAATCCGCACGTGATATCGACGGTGTCCGCACCACTGTGCCGTATGATATTGTTTAAGGCTTCCTGTAAGATCCGGTAAAGGGTCAGTTTGGCGCTGCCGTCGATTCTGTCTTCATCGATGGAGATCTGATGCCGAAAAAGAATATCCGGTTTCAGATAATTGAATTCCCTGATAATAGATTGGAATGCGGCGACAAGTCCGATATCTTCGAGAACGGACGGATGAAGGTTGCGGGAAATCCGGCGGGTATCATTGGAAACATTTTTCAGCATGTCCACAATACCGGCAAGTTCTTGGTCCCGGATGCCGCTTTTTGCAACTTTTCTTTCCAGCATGAGCCGAACCGCATTAATGTTTGAACCGATACCGTCGTGAAGCTCAACGGCAATCCGTTTTCTTTCCGCTTCCTGGGCATCAATGAGTTTTTTTGTCAGATGTCTCAGCTTTTTTTGCGATTGGGCCAGCTGATTTTCCGCAATTTTTCTGGGGGTAATGTCAGAGATAGAATACAAAATACCCACCTCATTTCCCTTTGGCTCATCCTGAATCCGCCGGGATGACATCAGCCCCCATATTAAAGCGCCCTTGCGGGATTTAAATTTGATCACATTATTGCTGATGTCGTGTTTCCAGAGGTCCGGGTCTTCTCCTTCATAGAGAAGCCCGGAAAATTTCATTTCCAGCAACGCGGCTACCGGATAGTCAAATATCTCGCATAATTTGGAATTAACGTAATGAATGCGGCCGGTTTCCGTACCGGTAATCATCAAACCGATCTGGATTGTTTCCCGAGCCGCTTTTAATAAATAAAAATCAATTTCTGCATGTGATAGTTTTTGTGACATTATATAATTTTAAATATCAGGAAATTAACTGTCTTTGGGCATCCGTTCGATGCTGTCCTTTAACTGATTGATCTCAATGCCCAGAGAAACACATTGCTTCCCTTCCATGCACAGATCCGCATCTTTTTGTTCAAGAAACGTTTTAAGCTCTTTTTTGTCTGATTTCAGATTAACGACCCAGGTATCTTCAGAATCATCATAATTAACATCCACATCAATACCGCATTCACCGATATCCGGATAAATTTCCTGAATTTTTTTACAAAGATCTTCTTTCTTGTACATGGCAGTCTCCTTTTTATTTGTATTTATGATAAAATAACAAAAAACGTCTTTGGCCATAGATTAATTATTATTTTACGGGACGTCAATTTTTTTTAGACGGATAAAACTTATCAATTAAGGGTTTAATCTGCCGGGCCAGATTTTCTCCCATGAAAATCATACCCTGATCCCCCGGATGCAGAAGATCCGGAGAAAGTCCACGGATGTCATCTAAAACCTCATCACCTTCAATCAGATAGACGTTTTTATAGGGACAATCGTCAACCGCCTGATGCAGGGCGTTGCGAAAATCATCCGGCGATCCCTTGTCTTCCAAACCCATAAACGTATCGCCGAACTCTCTTGCATACGGAAACAGGGTAATGCAGACAACGGGTCGTTTAAGGTTGGATTTACAAAGGGTGTTGATCATATAAGACGCCCGCTGATAAAAAAAATCCAGCGGGAATTTGAGCATGTTGACGGAAATATCAAGGGTGGCAAAATCCCAGTCCGTCCGGGCGGCCATATAGTCCGCAATTTCAGGTTCGCAGAAGGCGGAGCCCCCGGTGCCCAGATTAATAACATCCGCCCCGAGCCGGATGCCGGCCTGTTCCACATACGTCAGATGGGGACCGGTGGCGTTGCCCTGCTGGGTAATGGAGGTGCCGTAGGCCATATATCTTAACCGGGGCAGTTCGTCTTTATTCGGGGGCCTGCAGTGCACACCGTCTATACCATGGATAAATACGATATCCCCCGACATCATCAGCCGGCAGACATCCGGCGAGAACCCAAAATCCGGCATCTTGGATTGGTCATACATGTTTATCTGATCGGGTTTTGTTACAGTGACAGTCGACTGGGTCTGTTTAATTTCATATCGTTCCGGGCTTTGAAACGGACCGTAAAACACTTCAACATCTGCCGTCCCCTCCGGGCATGAAAGAGTGATGCTCACCGGATGACCACTCACAAATCGTATTTCCGCGCAATTCGGATGGCACATCTGGACCTGGGCCCGCTCGTTGAGCTTTAACCTTACGGATTCGGGAATCCGCTGCATTCGCAATCCGGATCGCCCTTTCACGGAAACAAGATCTTCGATATTATGCAGTTCAACATTTTCGTAAATCATATCCAGCGCCTGTCATTTTTTGACGACAACTATATGATGCCGACTTTTTTTAATCCAGATTGAGCGATCTAAATATTATACTGTTGACCATCTCAGTCAATAACAGATCAAAAAACAGAGAGAAAAAATATCATCTACATGCTCTTTGCATCCAATATGCGGGAAAACCCGTATTGTCAATTCAAGGAATATCGGGGATAGTTTTGAATATACAGACCCAGCAAAAAAAGAGAAAAACGCGTTACTATCTAAAAAAACACCTAAAGAGGAGGTTTACCTATGACAGAATCAAAAGATCGTGTAAATGAATCAAAGAAATTTCGCCAGCAGATGATGGACAAGCTGGAAGTTGAAGAGTCTGCGGCTGAAACCATTAAACCGGAAGAGAACAAGGAAAAATACGTTCAGGCCATGGAAGAACGGGTGGCAAAACTAAAAGTCATGACCGATGAGATGAAGGAAAAAAGCAAAAATCTGAGCCAGGAAGCAAAAGCGGAGCTTGATAAGGAAACTGAAAGGCTGGTGCACCTCTATGCTGAAGCCAAATCCAAATTGCATGACGTCCGCCAGTCCGGAAGTGACAGCTGGAAGAAACTGCGGGACAGCACTTCACATGCATGGAATGAACTGGCAGACGGCGTTAAAAAGGCTGTTAACAAATTCCGGTAATCGCTCGGGATCAGGCAGCGGGACAGCTAAAACACCTGCTCCGCTGCTTGTTTTTTTTAACAATAAGAAAGGACTGTCGAATGCTACGCAGCGTGAAGGAGCTTTATAATTATGTTCTTGCAGCACAGGACGGGGATATCGGCCGGTGCAAGGATTTTTTCTTTGATGATCAGTTA
>JAABSL010000058.1 GCA_011390415.1 Desulfobacteraceae bacterium | reverse complement strand
CCGATGCAGGGCAGCTTTGAGCAGTAAAATGGCCGTATGGGACGGACTGTCCGCCGGATCAATAAAAACAAAATGCCGTTTGCCCGACGGGGCCCCGCTGACGGTTTCCGCTTTGACCTGCCGGTCGATCAGGGCTTCGGACAATTGCGCCGGGTTGGCAATGGTGGCCGAACTCAGCACAAACTTCGGGCTGCTGCCGTATGCTTCGCAGATCCGGTGAAACCGGCGAAATATCTGGGCCATATGAGACCCCAAAACCCCGCGATAGGTATGGACTTCATCCACCACCACCATTTCCAGATTCTCAAACAGTTCGCGCCATTTGTCGTGATACGGCAGAAAGGACAGGTGCAGCATTTCCGGATTGGTCAGAATGGCGCTCGGCGGTGCCAATCTTATTTTTTTCCGATGCCAGGCCGTGGTATCACCGTCATAAACCGCTGCCGTGGCCCGGACACCAGACAGATTTTGCGCCATGTGCTGAAATGACTTGAGCTGATCCTGGGCCAGAGCTTTGAGGGGAAACAGATAAATGGCCCGGGCCTCCGGCTGCTGGATCACTTTTTCGAAAAACGGCACATTGTAAATGATTGTCTTACCGCTGGCCGTGGGCGTTGCCGTGACCACGTGATTCCCCTGGCGAATCGCCTGTATGGCTTGGTACTGATGGGAATAAAGACTGTGAATACCGGAAAGAGAGAGCATGTTTTTGACCGGATCGGAGACGAAGTGATCCAGAGAACAGATCGAAGACGGCCTGGCTTTGATTTCTTTGCTAAAGACCACCTGGTCCCCCAGGCGTTTGGATGCCATCAGGGAACGGATATATTCGTCGATATTTTTTTTTGAGGACATAGTGACCAGTACCAAAAGGCTCAACTCAGGTGCAGATTTTAAACACCACTTCTTCGAGCACGGTGGCCGGATTCTGACCGGTGGTTTTTAATTTGACATCCGCATGGCTCAGCACGTCAAATGCGGCCAGAAGCTCTTTTTTGGTATATTTCGGAGAATTCCGGAATTGCAGGAAAACCGGATACGGATTGTTGGGATATTTGGCAATGACAAGATCGGAATCGGGTTTTTTTTTCTTTTTTGAATCGGTTGATTCTTCAGACCGGCCTTTTGCGGCGGCCTGATAAACGCCTACCTTTTCCAGTAATGTTTCATCATATTTCACAATCAAAGGAATAATGGTCTGCCGGAACTGGTCGTAAGCCATTTGCGGATGCCAGTTGCGCCCGGCCCCGCTTTCCTGAAAATCTTTTATCACCAGCAGTTTTCGAACCTGATTGGTCAATGCAGCCATTATTTGGAGATAATGGAACCCGTCAGCAAGCAAAGAGGTTATAAGATTAAGCATTTTGAGGGTATTTCGCTCGGCCAGGGCCCCGGTTAATTCATACACCGGATCTTTTCGGGTCCGGATCAAGACCGCATGGACATCTTCGATGGAAATCCGGTCCCGGTCTCCGGCATAATCCACCAGTTTGTCGATGCTTGCGCTAAAGGCCCGCAGGTCAAACCCGGTGAATTGAAAAATCAGTTCAAATGCCGGCCCGGGAATCTGCTTGTTATGTTTTTGCAGCAACTGGTGCATATGCTGCTGCAAAACCCCGCGCTGAGCGTCAATATCGGCTTTCCGGGTGCCTTTGGCAATGGAACAGTCGATTACCGTTCCGATGTTTTTAATTGTTTTGTACAATGCTTTGCGCTTATCCACCGTGTCCGTGGTAATAATAAGCAGATTGTTTTTCGGAAATCCGGCTTCTATGGCAATTTTAAGGCGTTCGGCATCATCACCGGATTCCGGCACCGGCAGTTTCCGCTCTTGACAATAGGCACAAAGCTTTTTGATCCAGTCAATATCATTGGTCTGCGCTTCACCGATATTAAATTTATCTGCCAGCGCATCATCGGTCATCTCTGCCGGGATATCAGACAGGTCAATCTGAAGGCGGCTCAACAGGCTTAAAAAACGGTTGCCGGCTTTTTCAAAGTCGTTGTTTTCGTATAATTGTCTGATTTTTTGCAACGCATTGCCCTGATTATGACGGGCCACAAAAACCGTGGCATCCCGAAGTTCCATAATCTTTTTGTCGGAAAAAAACGAATAGGTATTCATCCGTTCAATGACGTCAGCCAATTGCCCTTCTTCCCGATGATTGACCACTTCATAATTGTGTTTTTGCCTGGCAACATCCGGAATTATGGCATTGATCAGGTCCTGTGTTACCTGCCGGTACAAAAACTCTTCCCCGAATATCAGGTATACGGGGCTAAAGCACAGGTTTACGCATTCACTGATATGTTCTTTAATTGATTGATAATTGATTTCAGGCATTTTTTGATGAATTCTTGATTCCGAGAATAATCAACATCAAGATGGCAATGGCGGCAAAGCTGAGGCCGATGGCCTGTGATATTGAAAATGTATGCAATATCGTTATCCCCCGGTCGTCGCCCCGAAAAATTTCAATGATGGACCGGGTGATGCCGTAGGTTGCAATATATATCCAGAATAATTGCCCGTCAAATTTTTTAAAACGGCGAAAAGAAAAGATCAGAAGAAAGATTAAAAAATTGGATGCCGCGGAATAGAGCTGGGTCGGGTGCACCTGAACATACAGCGGGGCCAGAGAATCCGGGTTTTCAAAGATAACGCCCCAGGGCCGGTGACAGGTCTTGCCATAGCAGCACCCGGCAAAAAAACAGCCGATGCGCCCCAGGGTCTGGCCTAAAGGCAGCGCAATTGCCGTAATGTCCGCCATTTTTCCCAGGGGCAGCGGATTGATTTTCAGGTAAATCACCACCACAATCAGGGCACCGATAAACCCGCCGTAAAAAACCAAACCGCCATTCCAGATTTTAAATACATCCAGGGGCGCGGACCTGAAAAATTCAAGGTTGGTCAATACGTAGAACAAGCGGGAACCGACAATGGCGGCAATCACTACATAGAAAAAAACGTCCATTACTTTGTCGGCATCGATTCCGAGCCGCAGGGCTTCATGCCGGGCCACAACCATACCTGCCAGCACCGCCAGGGCAATAAAAAAACCATAGGTATGGATGGTCAATCCGCCGAAATCAAACAATACAGGATGCATAAAGAGCTGGCCTCAGGTTTTTAAAACCGCGTTTGAAAAAATGGTGCTATAAAGGGACTTTCCGGAACAGAATGTAAAATCCGAAAATAATCATGCCAATGGTGATGGCGCTGTCCGCCACGTTAAATGCCGGCCAGTGCAGATGCCCGATGTACACATCGATAAAATCGATAACCTCGCCCAACCGGATCCGGTCGATCATGTTTCCCAGGGCTCCTCCGAAAATTAACGCCAGCCCGGCGGAAAGCAGCGGATATTCGGAAGGGGTGTTTTTGTATAAATACAGGATCAGGCCCATGGCGGCCACTGCGATGCCGATAAACAAGAAGCTTTGCAGGTTGCTCTGGTTTTGGGCAAACATACCAAAGGCCCCGCCGGGATTATGAATGTATATCAGGTTTAAAAAACCCGGTATCACGTTTATCTGTTCATAATATGACATGGAACCGGCAATCAGCAATTTGGTGGCCTGATCCATGGCCACGACCACGCCGGCAATCCATATCAGCATCATGTATTTATTTTTTTTGATAAGATTCATTTCATCGAATCCAGCACCGCCTGACACCGGCTGCAGATCTCTTCATTTTCCGGGTGCTCGACAACACTTACATCATGGACCCAGCAGCGCCGGCATTTTTGTCCGGCCGCTGCCGCAACTTTAATCGACAGCCCGTCGATGTCGGTGGCGACAAACGCTTCATCCGGTGACTCCGCCATATCGGGGCCGAGCAGGGTTAATTCGGATACAATAAAAATGGACCTCAAATCCTTTTCATAAAGGGCCAGCAGATTATACAATTCCTGAGACGTGCGAAGAACGACCGACGCATCCAGGGAATGGCCGATTATTTTATCCACCCGGGCATTTTCCAGCACTTTGGTGACTTCGCCGCGGACATCTATGATCATCTCCCACTGTTTCGCCAGCTCCGGGTTTTTGGCATTCTCATCCGGCACCGGGAACGCCTCAAGATGAATACTGGCGGACCTGTTTTCGGCATCCGGCATATAACTCCAGATTTCTTCGGACGTAAACGGCAATATCGGGGCCATTATTTTTGAAATGGCATCCACAATCCGGTACATCACGGTCTGGGCGCTTCGACGTTCCGTGGATTCCGGATTTGACGTATACAGCCGGTCCTTTAAAATATCCAGGTAAAAAGCCGACAGGCTCACGGTGCAGTAATTGTAAAGGGAATGATAAATCACGTGAAAATCAAAACTGCCGTATGCCCGGATGCTGCGTTCAACCAGTTCCTGAAGGGAATGCAATGCGAATTGATCCAGATCCGTCATTTCGTCATAAGCGACACTGTCGGTTTCCGGATTAAAATCAAACAGATTGCCCAGGATAAACCGGCAGGTGTTTCTGATGCGGCGGTACGCGTCACTTAACTGCTTTAATATGTTTTCCGAAATCCGGATGTCGTCTTTGTAATCGGATGCCGCCACCCAGAGCCTTAAGGTTTCCGCCCCATACCGGTCAATGACTTTTTTGGGGGCAATGACGTTGCCCACGGATTTGGACATTTTTTTTCCTTTGCCGTCCACGACAAACCCGTGAGTCAGCACGGTTTTGTAGGGCGCCCTCCCCTTTGTGCCAATGGCGGTCAGCAGGGAGCTGTGGAACCAGCCCCTATGCTGGTCACTGCCTTCAAGGTACAGATCCGCCGGCCAGCCCAGGCTCGGACGTTCTTCCAGAACCGCGGCATGACTGACGCCGGAATCAAACCAGACATCTAAAATATCGGTTTCCTTGATAAAGGCCTTACTGCCGCAGGACGTGCAGGTGGTGCCGTTTGGAATAAAATAAGACGCATCCTTTTCAAACCAGATGTCGGCCCCGTTTTCACAAAATTCGGCAAATATCCGGTCGGCAATTTCTTTGTTAATCAGCAGTTCATTGCAGTCTTTGCAGTAGAATACGGTAATGGGTACGCCCCAGGAACGCTGCCGGGAAACACACCAGTCCGGCCGGTTTTCAATCATGGAATAAATCCGGTCCCGGCCCCAGGACGGAATCCAGGACACGGTGTCGATGGCTTCCAGCGCTTTTTGGCGAATCCCGGTTTTATCCATGGAAATAAACCATTGGGGGGTGGCCCGGAAAATTACCGGTTTTTTGCACCGCCAGCAGTGGGGATAGGAATGCTTCATTGTTGCCGATGCCAGCAGGTTGTCGTCTGCATCCAGTTTTTCGATAATTTCGGGATCTGCCTTAAAAACGAATTTGGACGCAAACAAGTCCACATCATCGGTAAAACAGCCGTTGGCATTGACCGGAGAATAGGCATCCAGCCCGTATTTATTGCCCACTTCAAAGTCTTCCCGGCCATGCCCGGGGGCGGTATGGACGCATCCGGTACCGGCTTCCAGGGTCACGTGATCGCCCAATACAATTAGCGACGTGCGGTCATATAAGGGATGCTGACAATGTTTATTTTCCAGGTCCGCGGGGCTGATTTTTGCCAGAGTGGAGAAGTTTTCAATTCCAAAGGTTTTCATGCACGATGCCACCAGGTCCGTGGCCAGAATATAGACTTCCTTGTTTTTGGCATTGTCTGTTTCCACCTGAATTGCTGAATAATCGAACTCCGGATGCAGGGCCACCGCCAGGTTGGCCGGCAATGTCCACGGCGTCGTGGTCCAGATGACCAGAAATACTTTTTTACCGGACAGTTCAGGCACCCGGTCACTGATGTTATCTTTGAGTTCAAATTTAACAAATATGGAGGGAGACGATTCATCGCCATACTCGATTTCCGCTTCGGCCAGGGCGGTTTTGCAGCTGCAGCACCAGTAAATCGGTTTTTTACTGTGAATCAGACTGCCGTCAAGGGCGAATTCCGCACATTTCCGGGCCGTAATCGCTTCATATCGAAAGGCCATGGTCAGGTAGGGATCTTCCCATTTCCCCATGCCGCCGAGACGCTTGAACTCTTCGCGCTGAATATCCACAAATTTACTGGCATAGGCCCGGCATTCGCGCCGGATCTCCCCGGTGGTCATCTCTTTCTTTTTGGGTCCCAGTTTCTTGTCCACATTATGTTCAATGGGCAGACCGTGGCAGTCCCACCCGGGAATATAATCCGCATCAAACCCTTTCATCTGATGGGAGCGGATGACAATGTCTTTGAGAATTTTATTCAATGCCGTGCCGATATGGATATTGCCATTGGCATAGGGGGGGCCGTCATGCAGAATAAAGCGTTTCCGGCCTTGGGATGCATTCCGGACCTGTTCATAGATTCCGTCTTCTTCCCATTTTTTCAGCTGCACCGGCTCACGATTGGCAAGACTGGCCTTCATGGGAAATTTCGTTTCCGGCAGATTCAGTGTTTTTTTATAGTCCATTTTATTGTCCATTAATAAATTCCTCCGGCACGGGAATATGTTAAATTTTAATTTATTTTGCTAACGCAATGATGTATGAGATGATGTATAAATTTTCTAAATTAAGCCACAAAAGTCTTGTGTGTCAAGGAAATAACCCGCAGCATGGCAACCCGGTTCCAATGGAATAAAGAATAATGAAAGCAGTGGTTCAAAGAGTAACCTCCGCATCTGTTTCCGTAGACAATAAAGAAATCAGCCGCATCGGTCCCGGTCTTCTGGTATTTTTGGGGGTATCGGTTGCCGATGAACCGGCAGATGCCGAATTTCTGGCGGAAAAGATTGCACACTTAAGAATTTTTGAAGATCCGGACGGCAAAATGAACCGGTCCCTTGTTGAGAAACAAATTGACACCGGAGCTGCGATGCTGGTGGTCTCCCAGTTTACCCTGTACGGCGACTGCCGGAAAGGAAGACGGCCCTCTTTTGTCCATGCCGCGCCGCCGGAAAAGGCCGAGGCACTTTACACGTATTTTATCGAACAGATAAAAACAAAAGGAATTACCGTTCAATCGGGAAAATTCCGGGCCATGATGGCGGTTTCACTGGTCAATGACGGGCCGGTGACGCTCATCGTTGAAAGCAAAAGTTAATCATGACGGCAAAAGCCATCCAGGTTAGGGGAATGAAAGCATAAAGGGACTGTCTGATTTTTTATAGAATGCCGCATGGCTATTGCATGCTGCATTGAGAGATAGGACTTTGGTGGTGAGCACTATTGAAAATTTCGCAGGTCGCTAATAAGCCGCGCCTTTTTTGCGGCGGCTGCATTA
>JAABSL010000057.1 GCA_011390415.1 Desulfobacteraceae bacterium | reverse complement strand
GTTCTTGACATAAAAAATTACATGGGCATTCAAATCGTGACACCCAGGCATTTTCTGGATCAATTCGGTAAAAAATAAACCCCAAAAAAATAAAAACAAAATAAATCAAAAAAAGAGTTTCTTTTTTTATAAAAATCAGATAATAATTATTGGTTAATAAAATTGAATCATCTGTAGAGGATATGCATCATTTAAATAATAACCCGTCGTGTGGCACATGACGGGTTTCGTGGTTTTAAAAACTTAGGGCCGTGAAAAGAAATAATTGCCCCGGATGGCGCAGGATTTTGGTTCGTATTCAAGGCGCGATGGAGCGAGCATATCGAGATATGTGAACTTCATCGCAACACAGAATACGGGCCAATAGACAAGTCAGATGGGATAATTATTTCTTTCCACGGCCCTTAAACAACCGACACCTATTTTAACGCCGATAAAAAAACGTCGGACAAACAACATTTAATGATTAGATTATGAAAATGGAAAAAACACTCAATACCGCTATACGAAATATCGCCATCATCGCCCATGTTGACCACGGCAAAACCACCCTTGTGGATGCCATGTTCAAACAAAGCGGAATGTTCCGGGAAGGTCAGACCGTTGACGACCGGCTCATGGACAGCATGGATCTGGAAAGGGAACGGGGCATCACCATTGCCGCCAAAAACTGCGCCATTAACTGGCACGGCACCAAAATCAATATCATCGACACCCCGGGCCATGCGGACTTTGGCGGAGAAGTGGAACGTGCGCTGTCCATGGCGGACGGTGCCATTCTGCTCGTGGATGCGTCCGAAGGCCCCCTGCCCCAGACCCGTTTTGTTCTGGACAAGGCCCTGAAAAAAGGGCTCAAAATCATCGTTGTCATCAACAAGATTGACAGAGACGATGCCCGGCCGGCGGAAGTGCTGGATGAAGTATACAGCCTGCTGATCGATCTGGATGCCACTGACGAACAAATCGAATTTCCCTATCTTTATGCGGTGGGCAGACAGGGAATCGCCATGAAGTCGCCGGAGGAAACAGAACAAGACCTTCATTTGCTCATGGATATGATCGTCGATGAAATCCCTGCACCGGTTTCCGAAAAAGACGCACCCTTTCAAATGCTGGTGTCTGATCTGAGCTATTCTGACTATATGGGCCGCCTGGCCATCGGCAAGGTTATTAACGGCTCGGTGGCATCCAAAAAAGACCTGATCTGCATTAAAGAAGACAACAGCCACGTTCCCTTAAAGGTTTCCAAACTCCAGGTTTACAGCGGCATGGGCGTACAGGATGCTGCCGAAGCCAGAGCCGGTGACATTATCGTTTTGTCCGGCATCGAAAACGTTCATATCGGCGATACCATCAGCACCAGTGAAAATTCAAACGCCCTGCCCCGGATACGGGTTGATGAGCCTACGGTTTTCATGAATTTTACCAACAACACCTCTCCGCTGGCCGGACGGGACGGCAAGCTGGTCCAGGCCAGTAAAATCCGCGCCCGGCTGATCAAGGAAAGCCTGATGAACGTTTCCATGCGGGTGGAAGAATCCGAGGACAAGGAAAGCTTTATTGTCAAGGGCCGGGGGGAATTCCAGATGGCAATTCTCATTGAAACCATGCGCCGGGAAGGCTTTGAGCTCTGCGTGGGCCGGCCACAGGTTATTTTCCGGTATGAAAACGGACAAAAACTCGAACCCATTGAAAACCTGCTGATCGATTGTGAAAACACCTACAGCGGAAATGTGACGGAAAAACTGCAAAAACGAAAAGGGAGCCTGACCCGGATGGAACATCGGGATAACGGCCGGGTGCGCCTGGAATTCAGCGTCCCCTCCCGTGCGCTGATCGGATATCGGGACGAGTTTCTGACCGACACCCACGGCACCGGCATCATGAATTCATCCTTTGCCGGGTATGAAAAATACCGGGGCAATTTTCCCAGCCGGTTCACCGGCAGTCTGGTGTCCGACCGCCAGGGCAAGGCCGTGCCTTTTGCCCTGTTTAATTTGGAAGCCCGGGGCACCATGTTTATCCAGCCCGGGGATGATGTGTATGAAGGGGTTATCATAGGGGAGCACAGCCGGGGCAATGACTTGAATGTCAATCCCTGTAAAACCAAAAACCTGACCAACATGCGGGCATCCGGCAAAGACGACGCCGTCATTCTGACCCCTGTGCTGCCCATGACGTTGGAAAAAGCCATCCAGTTTATCGGCGACGACGAAATGGTGGAAGTCACCCCTAAAATTATCCGGCTGCGAAAGGCCATTCTGTCCGCCCATGGACGGAAAGTGGTTGTCAGGCAGGGCGCGGCGGCATAATATAACCGAACCCAAGAGCTGAAATCAGGTACACGCATAAACGCCGACGTCCGCGGTTTTTTTCTGATTACGCCATACCGGCTGACGTCATTTTTGATCACCATAGCAAACTGAAAAATTTTCAGGTAAGAGTATGTAATTTAATGAGTTTTGAAAATTCAGGGTTAAACGACCCTATATTAAAAGCCGTTGAAAAAATGGGATTTACCGTCCCCACACCGATCCAGGAAAAAATAATTCCCGAGATCATCAACGGAGACAAGGATCTGGTGGGCCTTGCCCAGACCGGAACAGGAAAAACCGCGGCTTTCGGGCTGCCCATGATTCAGTTGATTGATTTTGATGCGCCCCATACCCAGGGAGTTGTCATCTGCCCCACCCGGGAGCTCTGTATCCAGATTTCTTCTGATTTCAATGCATTCACCCGCTATATCAAGGGGGCCAAAATTGTTTCCGTCTACGGCGGCGCCAGCATTGAAACCCAGATCCGGCAGATCAAAAAAGGGGCCCACGTGATTGTGGCCACCCCCGGCAGACTGCTCGACCTGATCAAACGAAAGGTCGTCAAAATCGCCAGCGTGGCATTTGTGGTTTTAGACGAAGCCGATGAAATGCTCAACATGGGATTTTCAGAAGACCTGGACGCTATTTTAAGCAAAACACCGAAAGAGAAGCGGACCTGGCTGTTCTCCGCCACCATGCCCAAGGCCGTGGCCAAAATCGCGACCAAATACATGAACGATTATGTTGAAATAACCGCGGGCAAAAAAAACAGTATTGCGTCAAACATTGCCCACACCAATTACGTGGTGCTGGAAAAAGACCGGTATCCGGCCTTAAAACGGATTATTGATTATTATCCGGATATTTACGGCCTGATTTTCTGCCGGACCCGGAACGAGACCCGGCAGGTATCTGAAAAACTGATGAAAGACGGCTACAATGCGGAAGCCCTTCACGGTGAACTTTCCCAGGCCCAGCGGGATGCGGTGATGGGCAAATTCAGAAGCAAGGGCATTCAGCTGCTGGTGGCCACCGATGTGGCCGCCCGGGGACTGGATGTGGAAGATATTTCCCATGTCATTAACTATAATTTTCCGGATGAGCCGGAAGCCTATACCCACAGAAGCGGTCGAACCGCCCGGGCCGGCAAGTCCGGGATTTCCATCGTCCTGATGAATACCCGGGAACGGCGGAAACTGGCGGAAGTGGAACGCCGCTCCGGCATCAAATTCAATACCGCCAAAGTGCCCACCGGATATGCAGTTTGCGAAAAGCAAATGTATGCCATGGTCAACCGCCTGGTCACGGTTGACATCAATCATGAAGAAGTGGGAAAATTTCTGGATCCGGTGTATGAAACCCTGGCCGGCCTGTCCAGAGAAGAACTGATCCAGCGGTTTGTTTCCACCGAGTTCAACCGGTTTCTGGATTATTACAGAAATGCCAAAGACATCAATGCCACCGCCAAAGCCGGCGACCGGACCGACCGCCCGAACAGCAAGCCGAACGGCCGGCGGGACGCCCGGCGCACAAACAGCCGATCGGGGGCTGAAAACAATGCCGGCAAAAACGGCAAACGGTTTTCTAAAGATAAAAACGACGCATTTAAAGACCAGCGGCCGCGCAACGGCATCGATACCCAGAGTTTTTTTATTAATGTCGGCCAGCTGGACAATATCCAAAAAGGCGCAATCACCCGCCTGCTGTGCGATCAGTCGGGTATCTCAAATGCACAGATCGGCAAGATTGAAATTTTAAGAGAGTTTTCATTTTTTGAAATTGATAATCATGTGGCAGATACGGTACTTAAATCAATGAAGAATGCAAAACTCGACGGCCGGGATGTGATGGTCCAGGTGGCCCAGAGAAAAAAACCCCGGCCGAAACAAAAAAAATACGGCAAAAAAGCATAATTTTTTGCACATCCCCGGATTTTGTGTCAGCGTCCGGGCCGGTTCGCTTCCCGGATTTTAATATTCAAAGGATGCGGCCGCCATATAACAGGTTGTTGAAAAACACCAAAGCGCTGCCAAAAGAAAACTCAGACCAGGCAAGATTTAACGCCGTACAGGCGGGCGCGGACGATTTTTAACCACCTGATAAAGGCCAATCTTTGGCCTACGCCCTCCGATAATTGTGTGGCTGGTTGTCGGACGGCGCTCTCTCGATCATGCCACGCGTAAAGGAGATTCATATGAATATGTATATCGGAAACCTTGCTTACAACGTCACGGAAGAAGATCTCAACGAAGCATTCTCGGAATTTGGAAATGTCGAAAGTGTCAACATCATAAAAGATCGTTTTTCCGGCCAGTCAAAAGGCTTCGGCTTTGTGGATATGCCGGACAACTCGGAAGCGGATAAAGCCATCAAGGCATTGAATGGAAAAGACTTTAAAGGCCGTGATATCAAAGTCAACCAGGCCAATCAGAAAACCAAAGGGAAAAAAACCCGCCGGCCGAGATATTAATATTATATAAAAAAAATTGAACCGCCTTTTCTTTTTACGCCTACCTCGGTTAAAGGAAAAAGACGCGGTTTCATTCAACCGGATAAACGACCGCCAGCCCATACACCGGGGCTGACGGTCTTTTTATTTTTCTGATCAGAAGCCTTCAATTTTACCCTTGAATTTTAATTGACTTATTCCAAAGAAAAGATCATAGACCGTAAACATCGGGCCCGGATAACTGTCTATTTTCTTTCTTATAATAAGGCTTTTGAAAAACCAATGAACCACTATCTCATCACTGCCCTGCTGCTCTGCTTCAGCAATGTATTTATGACCTTTGCCTGGTACGGCCACCTGCGAAATCTTTCCCACCGGGCGTGGATTGTCGCCGCATTCATCAGCTGGGGAATTGCCCTGTTTGAATACATGCTTCAGGTTCCCGCCAACCGGATCGGACATGAGGTGATGAATGTCGGGCAGTTAAAAATTTTACAGGAAGTCATCACCCTGTCCGTGTTTGTCCCTTTTTCTTTTTTATACATGAAGGAAAAGCTGACCCTGGATTACCTGTGGGCCGGCCTTTGCCTGCTGGGAGCAGTTTTCTTTATTTTCCGGACAAAAATTTTCAGCCCATGTTAACCCTTTGGCCGATATTTCCGGCAAACGCCTTTTATGCCTGTTAATTCCGGCTGAGTTTTGTTATGCCTGAATTGATCGTTTCAAATAAAACAGAACATAAGGGAACAATTGCTGAAAATATATATCGATGCGGATGCCTGCCCGGTCAAAGATGAAGTCTTCCGGGTGGCACAACGCTATGAACTGGATGTGATCCTGGTCGCCAACGCATGGATGAAGACGCCGGCATCAAAACAGATCCGGCTGGAGGTGGTGGGCGGGAAATTTGATGAAGCCGATGACTGGATCGTAGATCATGTCAAAGCTGACGACATCGTGATATCCGCGGACATCCCGCTGGCCGCCCGATGTCTGGAAAAAGACGCCCATGTGCTCGGCCCCAAAGGACGGGTATTTACCAAAGACAATATCGGCGACATTTTAGCCACGCGGGAAGTCATGTCTCATCTCCGGGACATGGGTACCATGGCCGGCGGACCGGCACCTTTTCAGAAAAAAGACCGATCCCGCTTTCTCCAGGTTCTGGACCGGATGATTCAGTCGGTCAGGTCGAATAGATAGGGAATTACTTCGTCGTTCGTTCCTCTCTTTCCGTAAAGACAGTGTGGCTTTTGAGTTTTTCAGTCAGCCACTATGTATTCATCGCATTGTCCACGGGCTTGTATTCCGTTAAGATATCTGATAATTTGTTTCAATCTGAATTTTAAACCATCACCCGAGTCATCAGAAATTAGGATAAAAAATGAATCACTGCACCCCGGTTGATAATGTGCTGGATGAACTCCTGGCGCTGCTGAAACTTGAAAAAATCGAAGAAAACATTTTCCGGGGAAATTCCCAGGATCTGGGATTCGGCAATGTTTTCGGCGGTCAGGTGCTGGGACAGGCCTTGTCCGCGGCCACTCAGACGGTGGGAGACGATCGAACCGCCCACAGTCTGCATGCCTATTTCATGAGACCCGGCGATCCGGCAAAACCCATTGTATACGAAGTCGACTGCATCCGGGACGGCAAGAGTTTTACCACCCGCCGGGTGGTGGCCATCCAGAACGGACGGGCCATCTTGTCCATGTCCGCCTCTTTTCAGGTGGCAGAAACCGGATTTGAGCACCAGGACGCTATGCCCGGAGATATTCCGGGACCCGAAGGACTGTTGTCCGAGGTGGAACTGGCCCGCAGAATCAGTGATAAAATCCCCGAATCCATCCGCAACCAGATTCTTTGCGCAAAGCCCATTGAAATCCGGCCGGTAAACCCCATGAATCCGTTTGCCCCGAAAAAAGAATCCCCGGACCGGTATGTGTGGTTTAAAACGATCCAGGCCATGCCGGAAGATTTGTCCGTACATAAATACATACTGGCCTATGCATCGGATTTCGGGCTGGTTTCCACTTCCCTCCGGCCCCACGGCAGGACCTTCTGGGACCCCAAAATGCAGGTGGCCAGCCTGGATCATGCCATGTGGTTTCACCGGGAATTTCGCATGGACGACTGGCTGCTCTATGAAATTCACAGTCCCAATGCCAGCCGGTCCCGGGGACTGAACCATGGCCGCATCTATACCCGGGACGGAACCCTGGTGGCATCCACGGTCCAGGAAGGGTTGATACGGTATCGGGGATAAAAATGAAAACCGCGCGCGGCAAAAAAGAAATCCGGCAGATTCGGGACAGCATTCTGGAAAAAGCCCTAGATATTATCGTGGCAAAAGGGCTCGATGGCCTGACCATGCGCAGCCTTGCCGGACAAACCGGTATGACAGCCCCCAACCTGTACAATTATTTCGCCAGCAAGGATGAGATATACATCCACCTGGTGATCCGGGGATTTGAAATGCTGCATGCAGACCTCAAGGCGGCTTATGATCTTCACGAAGACAACACAATGCGCCT
>JAABSL010000056.1 GCA_011390415.1 Desulfobacteraceae bacterium | reverse complement strand
GGCTCTTGCCATACAAAGCGCTATAAAAAATTACAGTGAAAATCTGAAAACAAAGTTCGGGATAGATTTCAAAATGCGTATCGGCCTGAATTCCGGTCCGGTAATTGTGGGTTCCATTGGGGATGACCTGCGGATGGACTATACCGCCATCGGCGACACCACCAATTTAGCAGCCCGCATGGAAAGCATGGCGGAGCCGGGTACGGTATTGGTGTCATCTGAAACTTATAATCGAGTGAGACAGCAGTTTGAATTCAAGCCCCTGGGCAAAACCGATGTCAAAGGCAAGGAAAACGCGCTGGATGTGTATGTTTTGATCAAGGGAAAAATTGACCGGCCGCGTCTGGGGTTGGAACGTCAGATTTTTTCTGAAATGGTGGGCCGGGAGCAGGAACTCAATAAGCTGGAGCTTCAGATCAATAAAGCAATCAACAACGAGGGTTCTGTCGTTAATGTCATCGGAGAAGCCGGCATCGGCAAATCCAGGCTGATTGCAGAACTAAGAACCAGCAACGTCATGAAACGAGCTACCTTTCTTGAGGGAAAAGCGATCTCCATCGGAAGGAGTTTAAGTTTTCATCCCATAATCCACCTTTTAAAGGATTGGGCTCGCATAAAAGAAGACGACACCGCAATATCAGCCCAGGACAAACTGGAATCGACCATCCGAAATGTATTTTCGCAAGACATCAATGAAATTTTCCCTTTTGTGGCAACCTTGATGGGCATGAAACTATCCGGCAGGCATAAAGAAAGATTGCAAGGCATTGAGGGTGAAGCCCTTGAAAAGCTGATCTTTAAAAATGTCCGGGACCTTTTAATTAAGGCCACGGAACTGATGCCACTGGTTATTGTCATGGAAGACCTTCACTGGGCGGATGGCAGTACTATCGAACTCCTTGAGTCCCTGTTCCGCCTTGCGGAAAAACATCGGATTGTTTTTATCAATGTATTCCGACCTAATCACCCTGAAACCAGCGATCGCATAATAAAAACCACCGAAGAAAAGCTGCCTGACTATTGTGTTGAAATTATTCTGCAGCCATTAAACGAAAAAATGGGGGAAACGCTCATCAACAATATGCTCAACATCAAAGGGCTGCGGCACGCATTAGTTGATCAGATCATTCATCGAGCCGGCGGAAATCCCTTTTTCATCGAGGAGGTGGTGCGCTCATTAGTTGATGAAGGAGCGGTCATCAAAACCAACGGTGAATTCAAGGTCACTGAAAAAATAGACAACATCATTATTCCGCACACCATTAATGATGTGCTCATGGCCAGAATCGACCGGCTCGATGAAGAGACCCGTAACCTTGTCAAGGTTGCCTCGGTGATCGGGCGGAGTTTTTTTTATCGAATTCTCACGGAAGTGGCGAGCACAATTGACGGAATCGACAACCGACTGTCCTATCTGAAACAGGTTGAGCTCATTCGTGAACAACAGCGGATGGAAGAGCTGGAATATCTGTTCAAGCATGCCCTTGCCCAGCAAGCCGCCTATGAGTCAATATTATCTCAAAAACGCAAGGAGCTTCACCTTAAAACCGCTGATTCCATTGAAAAAATATTCAATGAAAGACTGCACGAGTTTTATGGAATCCTATCATACCATTACAGCAGCGGTGATGATTTTGATAAAGCGGAAGAATACATGCTCAAAGCCGGCGAAGAGGCGCTCAAGACATCTGCGTCCAATGAAGCCCTTCACTATTATCAAAAAGCCATGGAACTTTATGTAAATAAACATGGAGAGGCGGTTGACCATCACAAGCTGGCAGGGATGGAGGAAAATATTGCGTATGCATTCATGAATAAAGGGTTTTATCTTGAGGCGGTCGACTATTTTGACAGATCCGCTCTTCGCCGGGGTGAAAAACCCAACAGAAAGTTGATTGTAATGATCCCCAAAATACTTCTGAACATGCTTTCAATTTTACGCCATTTATATTTACCCTCAATCCGTAAAAACAATATCCCGACTGAAGCAGAAAACCAGGCAATGCAAAAAACAATGAAAATAGCGACAGCATTTGCAATGATTGATACGAAACGAGCGTTAGTGAAAAATATTGAAGCTGCTGAACGGGCGATTAGACATGACATTTCAAGTTCCCAACCTTATTTTAATGTGCTCACGGGATTCGGCGCCCTTGCTTGCATCAGCGGCATTTCCATGAGGCTTTCCAGGACCATAATTGATTATGCCATTAAACAGACGGCGGGCAAAAGCACAGGCGTCTTGCTTTACTGTTTTAAATGCATCGATATGATGTATAATTTTCAGGCCGGCATCTGGCAGGAGGAAATTAATGAAAGTTTCGCTAATGAGGCACTTAAAGTTGGGGATTTTCAATTTGCCACAGGCTTGTTGCTATATGGAGGCTACATTAGACTTGAATTGGGAGATTTTGCCGGATGCGAAATAATTATTCATAAGCTGCACCAGATCTATGAAGAATATAATTTTGAGCATGCCGAATCCGATGTCTATGTATTGAAGACAAAATTGCCAATGAAACAGCGAAAAATTTTCGATGCCCGGCACTATGCGGACCAATCGATCATCCATTCAAATAAAACAAAATGGCATGGCAGGGTGGTTGAATCTTTTGGCATAAAAACCAAAGCTGAAATTCTGTGTGGGAACCTGGAGGCAGCGCGGGAAACAATCGAAAAAGCAGAAGAATTGATAAGACAGGTTGGTAAAGAAGCTCTTTTTGTTAATTGGTACTGCGACCATTTAATGGGTGTGTTTTTGTATAATTTATCCATGCTGGAAAATGCGATTGTAAAAAACAGGCCGGATGATATCAAAAAATTCAAAAAGGCGACATTAACTGCCGGCAAAATCGCAATATCTTATGCCAGAAAAAAAGTCACATCCGAGAAGACTGAATCCTCCAGGCTCATGGGAAAATATTACTGGCTGATCGACAAACAGGAAAAAGCGCTCAAATGGTGGGGCAAAGCAATCAAGGCGGGCGAAGAATTGCAGGCCCGGCCGGAATTATCCCGCACTTATTTTGAAGTCGGCAAAAGCCTGCTGGAACCTAACAGCAAAACCAAAGAGTTAAACGGCATCACCGCCGAAGAATACCTTGAAAAAGCCCGGACCCTGTTTATCGAGATGGATCTTCAGTGGGATCTGGATGAGTTGGATAAGGTGATGGCGGAGAGGTGATAAAGGCCTGAACAACAAACTTTTGCCACAAGTGTAGCCAACCAACAGTCTTAAATTTTTCACCTGTACATCATGTCGATAAGTTTACGTGAAATATTGAAATTGCAGTTGCTGAAAAACGATAACAAGATTATTTCAACCGAAAGGTGAAAAAATGAGTGATTTACAAAAATAAAAAAAAACGTGCAGAACAAGATCTCGATTTCTGGTCAGGATACGATGACCGTCTTGAAACTTTTAAGCTCGGCATCATTCTAAAACAAGCCCGTCTTGAATCCGGCCTGACTCAGGAGCAGATAGCAAAAAACTTGAAGACAACAAAATCAGTCATTTCTCGCATAGAAAACCACGCAACTGATATTCGGCTTTCGACGCTGAAAAATTCGCGAAGCCTTGGGACGAAAAATTCATGTATCCCTGTTGTAAATATTGAGATCGGTATCAAAAAAAACACCCATTGGCTTATGCATTAAAGAATGCCCGGTCAAACTCAATTTTTCCCTCATATTTTTTACTCTCCTGCTTCAAAAAACCATGGTACGCCAGAATATTTGCATCCAGACCGGCAGACTGCATGGCGCTGACAATATCATCATCAGGAGGGGGGCATCCTTTAACCCAGATAGCTTCATTTATATTTTTATTATCTCTATTGGCCTTAATAATGCAATTGCCAAGGAGAATCGTTTTTTCATAACCTTCTCGGGCCTTCATTTTCTTACCGTTTAAAATTTCAACTTTAGGTAAAGGCTTTCCCTTAAAAGCTGAAAGAGTAAGTATACTGGTTATATTTGGAATGTTGGCACATCTAGAACAAAGCGTTTCATCATATTTTGGGAGAGCCACCCCAGTGATTCCGAGCTTTTCAAATATACCAGGTCCGGTGTTGTCATTTGTCCAGCGCCAATCCCACTTAAGCGGTTGAACGTGATCGGATATATTTTCACCAATAATAGAATACTGATCAATGGTCAGCGGTTTGGCGTGACGTTGTGCGTAATGGCCCAAATGACCGATATCAGCACCGGAATACCCAATAATATGGGCACCTATTAGATCGGCGGCAAACATATCGGTTGATGCTATAATCAGGTCCTTGCGATACGCTTTCCCAAAATGCAGCGGACCTCTTTCCAGTGCGTATACGCCGTCAATGATTGTAAGATCCGGCTTCACAAAATCTGCAATATGGGAAAACGCAAATTCCAGATTGGATTCAGGGTTGTGGCAGTGACGTTTTGATTTAAGTTTAAGGCATCCTTTAAGATTTTTGGTGCCCAGCGATATTTTCGTTTGACTGTGGGTTTTTAGAACCGGGAAATTAATAAAAAAATCGCTTTCAACAGCCTCTTTTGCGATATGCAGCTTATGTTCACCATGATAGAGAAATTCATCGGCATCACTCTCGTTGAAATCAATCAGAGTAACACCGTATTTCTTCTTAAAGGCTTTATAACCAAGTCCTTCAAATGCCGCACCAGTTCCCTTTTTTTTATTATTTTCAACAGAACCCTCACCGATACGGATATTGCGACATCCGAAATCCTTTAAACAGATTATAAGGTCTTCGACCAGTCGGGTAGTGGTGTATACACCAAAAGGAGCAATTGGGAAAATATCTTCCCACACCACCAAATTCGGCTTAATGAGGATTTGGTCGGATTGCTTCAGATTTTGAAGCCCTGCACACAAATCAATGCTTTTCCTAAGAGAATCCGGGCTGCCTGTATATTTCGTGATTGATACATTCGATGACATAATATTCTCCTTATTGAATTTTTTTCAACAGCCTGCTGAATCCATTAGATCTATAAGAACGCCATGTAACAAACCATTCAATTGTCTTGTTTCTTCAGCTATGGCAATATTCAGAGCGTCATTGGTACATGGCGTCAATCTCATTTGCATATTTTTCATAGATGACGCGGCGTTTGAGTTTCATTGTCGGTGTCAGTTCTCCGCCGTCAATGGTCATTTCCGCGGGCAGAATAACAAATTTCTTGATTGTTTGGACCCTGGCCAGCGTGGCATTTACTTCATCAATTCGTTTTTGAAGGAATTCCATACACCGTTTGCATTTTACGGCCTCGACCATGTCTTTTGCGTTACTGCCAGCCGCATGGATGATGTCTTTGATCTTTTCCGGATTCAGGGTGAGCAGGGCCGCCAGGTATTTTCGGCGATCACCGATAACGACCGCCTGGCTGATTTCCGGCAGGGATTTGAGCTTACCCTCCAGGACTTGCGGAGCAATGTTTTCTCCCCCGGCGGTGATGATCAGCTCCTTTTTCCGATCCGTGACTTTTACAAAGCCTTTTTCATCGATTTCACCCACATCGCCGGAATGGAGCCAGCCGTTTACGTCAATGGTTTCCCGGGTTGCGGCCGCATTCTTATAATATCCCTTGAACACATGGGGACCCCGGATGAGAAGTTCGCCATCGTCGGCAATCGACAGCTCGGTACCCTGAATCGGTATTCCTACAGTTCCGAATCGATATTTTCGACTTTTGGGAACGGAAAAAGTGCTTGGACCAGTGCATTCGCTCATCCCATAAGCTTCGGAAAGCCGAATGCCCAGGCTGCTGAAGAATTCTAGCGTATCTACGCTTATCGGTGCAGCGGATGACGAAAAGATTCGGCACCGATCCAATCCGAGCTTTTGCCTGACCTTGGAAAAGACGAGTTTACCGGCTATGTCGTACATGAATGGCATGGCTTTGCCTTCCTGGTGGGCGTATTCACCGGTAAGCCCTTTTTTACGTGCCCATGCGGCAATTTTTCGCTTTATCGGAGAACTTTGAGCACCGGCCGCCATCATTGCTTCCTGAATTTTTTCCCATACCCGGGGAACCCCGACAAAAATTGTCGGCCGGACTTCGATCAGATTTTCTTTCAGTTTTTCCAGGCTTTCGGCAAACCACACCGTACCACCCCCGACTATTACAACGTAATAATTGCAAACTTGTTCGTAAATATGGCTCATTGGAAGATAGCTGATCACTTGTTCATCATTTCTTACATCGTAAGCAGTGATGAGTTGACGAACTGTCCAGATGATATTGTCATGGCTGAGCATGACCGCTTTCGGATCGCCGGTGGTGCCGGATGTGTAGATGAGTTCACAGCAGTCATCGGGATGCTGTGCGTTGATACGGATATTAAGATCGTCTTCGGAAACTGAATGGGAAAGTTTCGGCAGGTCCTCCCAGGCAAAAACATTTTCGTCCGGGTCCGTGCCGTTCATCAGGACAATGGCTTTTAAATCCGGCAGTTGATCTCTTACTTTCATGATTTTTGCCAACTGTTCCGCATTTTCAACGACAATGATGTTGGCCTCACTGTGTTCAGCGATGTATTGGCAATGCTCCGGGCTGTTGGTGGTATAAATGCCGCTGGGGATCCCGCCGGCAAAGATAGCAGCCAGATTGCTGATGTACCATTGCGGACAATTATAGCCCAGAATGGACACTGACTTGCCTTTTTCCAGACCCAGCGCCATGAAGGCCCTCGCAGTTGTCCTGACTTGCTGATAATACGCTTTCCAGGTGGTTTCTTCCCACTGCCCGTTCACCTTGGTTTTCATGGCGGGTTTTTCGGCGAACTGATCTGCGGTTTTTTTAAATTCTTCCATGAGGGTTGTTTTCATGTCAGATCTCCTTTTCAAAGGATTATTTTAAGGCCAGAAAAATGAATAAGCTCCCTTGATATGAATATGTGACTCAAAAAAATAAATTGTAAGAAAGTTATTGGGCATCGGGCTATACAATCCACCCAAGAGAAAAACAGTAAATAATGTTTACGAGTATTGTTAAAGTTTCCATTTTTTTATCCCTTTCTATGATGTTTCATAATTATGAATCATTTGTATGGCCCCTGGTTAACTATGCGATCCAGAGAATGGTGTAAAAAACAATGTGTCCGAATGCTAATAAAGTTTCCATTTTGTCTCCCCCTTGGTGGTTGGTTTTTGTTGCTGTTTGATTATTAATACTCCAATAAACATGCCAACCTCTTATGCATTTTTTTAATTGTTTGTTTTGTTTTGGGATAATTCTTTCCGAGGGAAGTTTAGGGCCTGCGGCAGGAGCAATAGAGACACAAATTATGAATGATATGCATGGATTTTTGCAGCAATGATAGATTAGAAATTTCCGGGTTTCACATCTAATTAGGTAGTGTCCGTCCCAAAATAGCTATTTTGGGACGGACACTAACTATCGGTAAGGCTGGGTTGTTTTATACCAGAAAAAAGGTTGCATCCGAGAAGACTGAATCCTCCAGGCTTATGGGAAAATATTACTGGCTGATCGACAAACAGGAAAAAGCGCT
>JAABSL010000055.1 GCA_011390415.1 Desulfobacteraceae bacterium | reverse complement strand
GTTTGATTTAAATGGATTTTCAAATTCAATGAGAAGACCGCGGGATATTTCTGACAGGAGACCAGTGCACAAAAGTACACAAAGATGATATTTATTGACCCCTCAGACACACGGGATGGAGGCAGACATGGGATTGCAGCGGCGCAGTGAATATGCAGACAGACCTTTAACCCTTCAGCAATTTCAGCGCCATTGCCCGGGCTTTTGCCTGTTCCCGTTCCGACAACCGATAGCCGGGGACTCCGGCAGCCAGACCCGTAAACGCAATGCCCACAGGCTTTGCGCCGATGGTTTTTGCAGCTGCCTTAAGGTCTTTGCCGCTTGTGTAAAACAGGCGCCCGATAATCCCCGGGGCTGCGCATGAAGAGACCAGAACGGCTTTTTTGGGCGGCACCTCTTTTTTCCGGTAACGCGGGGCGGCCTTTCCCCAGGGCCAGTATGCATAGCAGACCAGTCGCTCCATAAACCGCTTGAAAACCGCTGACACCGATCCGAAGTTGGTGGGTGCAGCCAGAATAAATCCGTCACTTTTTTCTATTTTATCAATAAGTTCCTGCATACCATCCTTTTGGACGCAGACTCCGGGAACATTTCCGGGCGGCTGGGTGCATTCCCGGCAATTTTTACAGAATTCGATGGGATATTCACGCAAAAAGACAATTTCCACATCCGCTCCGGCCGCACGCAGCGCTTCAGACATCGCGCCCACAGCCTGGTCCGTAACCCCGCCTTTTCGATAGGAACCGTTAATTGCCAGTATTGAAGTCATGCCCTGTTTTTTTTATATATTGAATTTGTCATTAACCATCTTTCCAATCGTTTCCCAGTCCACACAGGGGCGGATAAAGTTTTCCGGGTGGATTAAAGGACAGCCGACAGCCGCATCGTCAATATAAAGATGCGCATATGGCTTTGGGCTGGATGACCAGTCCGGCTGATCGGGATTTGCATTAACGCCGTACAGGTCGATTCCGTTTTTTTCAAGATAGTCCACCGCCGCGGTCAGCACGCTCCCGAATTGCCCGCCGTCGGACCTCATGGTAAAGAGAATGATCTTTGCGCCGGCTTTCCGGAATCGCTTCAGCCATTCGATTGCCCCGGGCACCGGCGCGCCAATATCCGGAAAACAATGATCCACAACCGTTCCGTCAAAATCTAAACATATAACCATATTTATAATCTTTCTGATTTTGCTACTCCACTGACGGGATTTCGATGTCTTTTACCGACTTTTTGATCCGGTCCATTGCCTTTTCAGCTTCTGCGGCGGTTTCCCTGGCCCGATCCACGGCTTCTTCACGTTTCACGCCGTCAACGGTTTCCGTTTTCATGTTTTTAATTGTCAAAATGCCGACAATCAAAAGCGCCACTAAAAGTACAATCGTTAACGTGCCCTTCATTGAACTGCCTCCCCAAATTTAAGATAAATGTCATCACCCGGCCATCAACAGAATCACTACCGCCCCGGCAAACATCAGCAGCGAACCCAGAAGCCGCATCAGAAAATTTTCTTCATGAAAGACCAGCCCGCCGAGAATCACACCAAAAACGATACTCAGGCGTTTGATGGAAATCATATAAGCGGCTTTGGTCATGGAAATCCCAAATCCGTGAAAAAAAATATGGCCGTAAAAAAAGATCCCCGCAACCAGACCCTTTACCGGATACCGGACAAAAACCGATGGCCTGATTTTGCCAAACATCAAAAATATCACAACGATCAATATATTTAAAACAGCAAAAAAAGACATCTGAAAAAACATCACTGAAGAATGTAAAATCGCCAGCTTACCGAGGACTGCGGAAATGCTGAAGATAAAAGACACAATCAGCATCATCCACGAACCGGTTTCTTTGAACATTACCCGCAAGGGTCCCAAAAAAGAATGGTTGCGCGGATCAATGTTTAACACATAGCTGCCGATGCACACGGCCAGAATGCCGGCGATTCCCCAGATGTCCGGCATTTCATTTAACACCAGAAAGCCCGTGGCGATCATAAAAACCGGTGTAAACGCAAGGTAAGGCACGGTCAGCGACAACGGCGAAATTTGAATGGCTTTTATGTACATGAAAAAAGGCACCCCGTTAAACGGCAGGCTGACTAAAAACGCGACATAAAAAACCCGGTCCAGGGGCGGCACTTCGATAAACAAAAGACTGATCAACGTTAACGGCACACAATTGGCCATGGGAATGGCAAACATCTCATAGGCCGTCAGGTGAGAGAACCATTTCTTCACCCAGGTATCATAGAGGGCCACGGAAAGTGCGGTCAATATGGCAAATGTAAACCAGGTCATCATTTACTCAGTTTTGAAAAATTAAAAATATCAGAAAAAAATCTATCTGGCTATCCACTTTACTCAAGCGGATGCCAAATTTTTCGACATAATGGCAGTCATTACGAGAAGTGAGGAACGAACGACGAAGTAATCCCCTGTCGATTGGGAGATTGCTTCGGTCGTTCCTCACTCGCAATGACAGAGAGAGCCGATATCCGTATAATGTTAGGCATAGCTTGACGAAACGGATAACCAGAGAAATTTCATAATAATAAGTTAAACAAAATGACACAACGGATATTTCATATTCTTGACTTTTGACAGTGGATAATAATATTACCTACTCACAGGTAACAATGAAATTTGAAAATACAAAGGAGAAATTTATGCCGATATATGAATTCCAATGTGCTGATTGCGGTGAGAAAAAAGAGATCCTGTTTCGCAGCAATGATGAAAAAGTCGAAATGAAATGCGACAAATGCGGGTCTGTCAACCTTCAGAGGGTTTTAAGTTCAACCAACTTTTCCGTTTCCGGCGGTGCCGGTGCCGGCGCTGCACGAGCGTCGTCAAGCTCTCATAAATGTTCCGGCGGTTCGTGCTCCACCTATGACATTCCGGGGCCGAGATAATAAATTGCAGAAGACATTACGTTGCACTCATCAAGACTCTTTCATTATATGAATAATTCTTTCATCCAGACAGGAGCGCAGAAAAGTATTCATGGGTTGCTGAATTCCTGTTTCATAAAACTCAAGCATCAATTGATTAAACTCCAGTTGCCGTTTGGCGGGAAGATTGATGGCCGGGAATCCTTCACTCAACAACAGCCCATTCATGACAAACCGCCCCATGCGTTTGTTGACATCATAAAAAAACTGGCATCGTGCCATTGTCAAAAAAAAATAAATGGCCTGATCATAAATATCCGGAATCAGGGAAGCCTCGTTCACCATCTGCTTAAATAACACCGGCAGCGAATCCGCCGATGGTGGCAGATACTCCGTCCCTGCAATGGTGACCCCACCGGACCGGAATTTGCCCCATTCCAATGCTTCTTCCCGTGCGGCAATTCCATGCAGTGCGCAAACTGTTTCCCCGTTAATGGCAAATTGTTCTTTCTCAATCCATTTGAAAAGCATTCGCCATGCGTCTGCCTGATTCAAAGCAATCTGCTGGTCCGCCAGTTTATGGCCTCCGACAGTGATACCATCCAGCAGAGTCTGAATTTCGGGCAGCGTAAACGCAAGTCCCTCAAGATTAACCGCATCGCAAACCAATTCCGATAGTTGCCGTTTAGCCAGCATAAGCGCTTTGGGCTTATCGGGTATCATATGCCATATTGTGTCACTCATCTTATTCACTCCCTGCAATATTTTTCATTAAAATGTAAAAAGAATATAACAAAAATCATATTCAGGGTCACTCATTAAAAAACCCAGGGTTGATTTTAGGGCCTTGATCAGGGTTTGTATTCTCATCAAAAATGATGTAAAAAAACAATATCCAAATTGAGGGAATAATATGAAAAAAATTCTGTTAATCGCTGCAAATACTGAAACGCTCAACATGCCGGTGCTGCCCCTGGGCCTTGCGTTTGTCAATGCCGCGCTCATGGCCCGTGGATTTGAAACCCGAACCCTCAACCTGATGGGCGCAGCAGACACAAAAAGTCTTTTAAAAAAAACCATAGAGGAATTTTTGCCGGACGCCATCGGTATTTCCGTCCGCAATATCGACACCCAGGATATTAAAAACCCGGTTTTCATGCTCGATCCGGTCAAGGCAATGATCGACTGGTGCCGTACTTTTTCCAGCGCCCCGATTATCATAGGGGGCGCGGGGTACAGCATTTATCCGGAAGCGGCCCTCGATTATCTGGGGGCGGACATGGGAATCAAGGGGGAAGGCGAAACCGCTTTTCCCGAACTTTTACACAAAATCGCCACCGGCCAGCCGGTGACTGATATCCCCGGCCTTTACCTCCCGGGCCAGGGCGCGGTCTCCCCCCGGCAATGCATCCGCCAGACATCGGACATCGACTTTCCTTTGCCCGGAATCCACCTGCCGATTCCCGACGGCATTGCTGAAATTGAAGCCAAAGACTTGTGGGTCCCCTTTCAAACCCGCAGGGGATGCCCCATGGATTGTTCCTACTGCTCCACCGGATCCATCGAAGGCCGCCTCATCCGTAAATTTTCCATCAAACAGGCCGTAGACGCACTGGCTGCATGGGCCGACGCCGGATTCAAACAGTTTTTCTTTGTGGACAATACCTTTAACCTGCCGCCAGCCTATGCCAGCGCCCTGTGTGACGAAATCATCACCCGAAACCTTGACATCGCCTGGCGGTGTATTCTATATCCGTCCGAACTCAGCGAATCCCTGGCGGAAAAAATGGCGCGTGCCGGCTGCCGGGAGGTGTCGCTGGGATTTGAAAGCGGGTGTGATGACATGCTGAAACAGTTTAACAAACGCTTTACCACCGCTGATGTCCGGAAAACGTCCCGGTTGCTGAAAAAATACCATATTGCCCAAATGGGATTTCTCATGCTCGGCGGCCCCGGTGAAACACGGGATACGGTAATGCAAAGCCTTGATTTTATGGACTCTTTAAATCCGGACGTCATCAAAATCACCGCCGGCATCCGGATTTATCCGGACACGCTGCTGGCAAAAACCGCCAGAAAAGAAGGCATGATCAGCCCTGACGACAATCTGCTGATGCCCACATTTTATATCCGAAAAGAACTGGACGACTGGCTGATCAGCACCATTTATGCGTGGGTGAAAGACCGGCCCAACTGTATTTTTTAATAAGGAATCGACAGATAAATAACAACGGAGATTTTATGAACGACATAGAACAGCAGGACCACAAATTAATATTAAGAGGATTGACGCGCGCGGATTATCCGCGCATTAAAGAGATTATGGACCGGGTATACAAGGGCATGGGCGGTGCCTGGAAACCGGAGGAATTCGCCGCGCTGATCAACCAGTTTCCAGGCGGACAAATCGGTATTGAAGACAACGGGCGCATTGTGGCCGCAGCACTCACCATCATCGTCAATGCGGAAGAATTTGAAAGCCGCAAACATACGTATGATGACATCGTTGACGGGGGTGAAATGACGGCCCATGACCCGGACGGTAATGCGTTGTATGGTGTGGACGTTTTTGTAGACCCCGATTACCGGGGCCTGCGGCTGGGCCGACGTCTTTACGATGCCCGCAAGGAATTGTGCGAAACACTGAACTTAAAAAGCATTGTCTTCGGCGGCCGGATTCCGGGGTATGGAAAATATTCCGATGACATGACACCGGCGGCTTACATTCAGAAAGTCAAAGCCAATGAAATTTATGATCCCGTTTTGACCTTTCAGTTGTCCAATGATTTTCATATCAAAAAAATATTAAAAAATTACATGCCGGAAGATACCCATTCAGACGCCTACGGGGTGTTGATGGAATGGAATAATATTTACTATGAAAAGCGCCAGAAACTTTTCGGCGGCCGGAAGTCCTATCCGCGCGTGGGCGTGGTGCAGTGGCAGATGCGGCCCTTCAATGATCTGGATGAATTCCTGCATCAGGCGGAATTTTTTGTCGACGCAGTGGCCGGATATAATTCTGATCTGGTGCTGTTTCCGGAGCTGCTCAATGCCCCGCTGTTAAAAAATTTCAACCAGGAAAACCCGGCCGAGGCCATGCGGTCCCTGGCGGAATATTCCGATGAAATCCGCACGGCCTTTGTCAACATGGCCCTCTCCTACAACATCAATATCGTGGCAGGCAGTGTGCCCCAGCTGAAAGACGGCTATTTGTATAATGTCTCCTATGTGTGCCGCAGGGACGGCACCTGGGACGAACAATACAAGCTGCACATCACACCGGACGAAGCCCAGTACTGGGGCTTAAAAGGCGGCGACCGCCTGAGGATATTTGATACGGATATCGGGAAAATCGGGGTTCTGATCTGCTATGATGTGGAGTTTCCGGAACTTTCGCGAAACCTGGTGGACAAAGGCATGACCATGCTGTTTGTGCCCTACTGGACGGACACCAAAAACGCCTATCTGCGGGTCCGGCGATGCGCCCAGGCACGCGCCATAGAAAATGAATGCTATGTGGCCATTTCCGGCAGCGTGGGCAATCTGCCCAAGGTGGAAAATATGGATATCCAGTATTCTCAATCCGCCGTGTTCACCCCCTCGGATTTTGCTTTTCCCCATGACGCCATTGCCGCCGAAGCGACCCCCAACACGGAAATGACCCTCATGGTGGACCTGGACCTGGACCTGCTCAAGGAACTGCGACAGCAGGGCAGCGTGCGGAACCTGGAAAGCCGGCGGAAAGAACTCTACGAAGTGGTCTGGAAACTGGTTGAGAATGATTAGATCTCAATGGGCTGGTTGTTTATTCGATATTTCCTATTATTTTGGACTGTTATTTTAAAGCATCACCGGGATTAGAGTCTTTAATTATTTCAGAGCCATATTTTTCATCAGAGGATTTTATTAATTCCTTCGTATCCAATGATTGATCGTTGTCCAAGGCCAACAGGTATTTACTTAAAACCCCTAAACTGACACTGCACTTCGCAATGAATTTGTCTCTGCTTTGTTAAGCAGAATGAATCGCGCAATATATTATACGGTGGGCATTAATTGCCGTAACACCTCGGTTTAACATCACAATTCGTTAATGTGTAAACCCTTCCGTCATTCATTTTCACGAGATTTTTTTGCCAAAATTTTTTCCTTAACAAGTAATTTTTATAACTATTTGTAATTAATTATTTTATAAGTGATTACGCAAAAAAAAGTAGCAGGATGGTCCGGTAAAAAGCTGTTGGTTTTTTTTACACCGACTGTTTCATAAACGAATTGAATATGAAAAAATATATTAATTTCAGATATTTAAATAATTGGCGCATTATTTGCAATAATATTTTGTGGCTGGTTTCTTTAATATAAAGGAGAAAGATCATGAAAAAATTCATTGTCTCAACAATAATGGTATTGGGAATTATAATGTTAGCGAGTTCCCCTGTGTTTGCAATTTCCTTTAGTTTTGCAGACATTCCTCCCGATAATGGGATCAATTATTCCGGTAGTTTTTCGGGAGAGGTTGTCGAGGATAACGGACAGGTTCTGTTCAAAATTTCAAATAACGTAGAATCCCCATCAACAATATTCATTAGTAAGGTATTTTTTGATTTCAATCCGGATGATCTCCTTACATTATACGGATTTGACATTAGTAATTCCGTGGGGAATGTCAATTTTGTACCTAAAACAGGTGGGACTCTGCCTCAGGGAAACAATCTTGATCCAAAATTTGAGTTTGATGTGCAAGAAGTTGCTAACAGTCCCGGTACAGATAACGAGGGCATTGATGACGGAGAAACAGGTGCCTTCCGCTTTATTGGAAGCTATGCTGAGGTTGAGACTGCGTTTTTTAGCGGTGATTTGCGTGTGGGCATTCATGTGCAGGGTATCGGTGAAGACAGCGATGCGTATGTCAGCACCCTTCCCGTCCCTGAGCCCGCCTCCATCCTGCTCATTGGGACCGGTCTGCTGGGATTGGTGGGTTATAACCGCAAAAAAAGGTTTGCTCAAAAGAGCTAAACAGGTTTTAGTTTTGTCAGTATCAAAATTGCAAAAATTCCCGTGGAGTAATGATTCGAATCACTCCGGTGAGATCTTCTAAAAATTAACAACCTCATTAAAAGAAAGAGGCAGGGCCGTTTTCCGGTCCTGCCTTTTTTATTTTCTCTTTTTTTGACGTTATTTACGGAAGAAAGTTTTCATCCCCCACACTCTCCCACTTTTTGGGCGTTTTAATCATTTCATCGACCCACTCGACAAAGGATTTGCCCCCTGCCGAATCTTCCGTATAAAATTTGGGAGACATCAGGATGGTATGAACGGTTCCCTCACCGATGTAATAACGATAATTCGGAGAAGTCGCTGCGGTGTACTGTGCATAATTTTTCATCGTGTAATGCCATGTACCGGCCACTTCCGGGGTAATATCGTACCACACATTCGGGTTATCAATATTTAACATCACATTATAGAAAAAGATCTGGGTCCCGTCAAAGGCGGTGGTATATTGGGCCAGTTGGCTCCAGGGATATTGGGCGGCAATAGCGGAATACACCACAGGCATGGTCAAACTGGGATCATAGCCATTCGGAAAAATCCAGTCCGGCATCTGAACATCCCAGTTCAGAATACCTTCGGTGGGAAACGTTCCGCCCAGGACACCCGCGCCGGCATCCCCCAGAAGGTAGACATTGGACCATTTAAAGGCTTCCTTGATATAGGGATAAGTCAGCGTTGCCCCGTAACTGCCGGCACTGGAACCGGTTACGAAAATTTTTCCCGGATAATTGGTATTACTTTCCAGATAGGCTAATACAGCCTGAAAATTAACAAATCCGCGATGCTTAATATTAACGCCGTAGTAATTCGCGTCATTGGCCCCCCAGAACAGGTCGCCCGTGCAGTAGGGGACATAAACAAACCCCCAGTCTTTAAACGGATTTTCTTTCTTTGTCTGGTCAAATATACCATATCCGGCCATATCGTCAGTAAACATCTCTAATACTTCTTTTTGCTCTTGCGTATAGGTGGGGGCTGCCACACAGTTGATATAATCCCAGCACGCGCCGCCACCCTGAAAAAATATAACCAGATTATTTCTTTTGCCGCCTTTCACAAAAAAAGAAAATTCATCATTCGTGGTGCCGGGAGCGTCTGAGCATGCCGGTGTAAGGCCATTGAATTCAAAACCTGCGGGATTGATCTCCGTCCACTCATCAGGCAAACCACCGGCAATTGCGATTGCAGCGACTAACAAAAAAGAAACGAGAACCATACCAATTTTAACGAACTTTAAATGCTTCATACTGTCCCCCTCCAATAAGTAAGAGTTTAGCGCACAAAAAAAGCCGGACTGCCCTCTTCAGGCAACCCGGCCGTCTGTTAAAGACCCGTGGCTTTCCGTCTCCTGATCGCTCAGGATTTGGCTTTTTCCCATTTTTATACTACATAAAACACAAAATTAAATAAATCCGCCACAAGTATTGTTTTTTTCAATAAAAAGCCGCATGCATAATAGTAAAATCTCATACTTAAGTTGCAGGCCGCACTGTCTTATCCTGCCCGATTTTCAAGCATCGGCAACTGCCTCTATGGCAGACTGCATAATTGCCAGCCCTTCTCTTAGTTCTTCTTCTTTTATGTTCAGGGCCGGAAATACGCGGATGCCGTTTCCCTGGGTCTGTCTTACGAAAAGATGCCGGGCCAGGCATTCATCGCTGGCTTTTGCCGCAATATCCGGATCGGAAAACTCGATTAACAGCAGCAATCCCTTACCCCGGATCTCTTTGATGGTCTCCGGAAACCGTTTTTGCCACACCCCCATGGTTTCCATACAGATGGTCTCCATGTGCCGGACATTGGCGGACACATCGTTATCCACCAAATATTTAATTACGGCATGGGCCACGGCGCATCCCAACGGATTACCGCAATAGGTGCCGCCATGGTCGCCGATTTCCAGAGCAGAGGCCACCTTTTCGGACATGGCAAATCCGCCAAAGGGGAAACCGCCCGCAATGCCCTTGGCCATGGTGAGAAAATCGACGTTTATTCCCATGGCGCCGCTCACAAACATGGGACCGGTCCGGCAAAAACCGGTCTGTACCTCATCGGCAATCAGCAGGGTGCCGTTTTCGCTGCACAGGCGTTCGGCTTCTTTGAGATATTTTTCCGATGGAATGTGAACGCCCCCTTCTCCCTGAATGGGTTCAATAATGAATGCCGCCACACTTTCGTCTAAGGCATGCTCCAGTTCATCGAGTTTGCCATAGGTGACAAACCGGTAATTGGGCATCAGCGGATTGAATTTTTCCCTGTGACTGGCCTGGCCGGTGGCAGAGGCCGTGCTGATGGTTCGGCCGTGAAAACTCTGATGGGTGGAGATCACATCCAGGCGGTTGGTGACTTTCCGGGCCAGCTTGATGGCCGCGTCATTGGCTTCGGCGCCGGAATTTGAAAAAAATATATGGGTTAAATGGGACGGCAGCACCTTCATCAAAACAGACAGCAGCCCGGCCCGGGCCGGCGAATAGGTCAGCCCGGAGTTGGGGTTCTGGAGCATCTTCTGTCCCTGGGAGACCAGCGCCTGGGTGATGACCGGCTGCGCATGACCGATGCAGGTGACTCCCCAGCCCGAGGTAAAATCAATGTACCGGTTGCCGTCCTCATCCCACACAAACACCCCTTCCCCGCGGTCGATGGAGATTTTTTGCTTAACAAAAAACGGGGCCATATATTTGTCTTCGATTTCAAAAGTAGTTTGGCTTGACATAATTTTAATTTTTCCTTTCCACATGCAAGATTGTTAAACCGAACCCGGATAAACCGGAAAAGTTAAAAAAATAAGCTGTGCGATTACGGTAATAATCTATGATTGTTTATGCAATGACATTTAAGAGGCTGCTGAAAATTTGGCTCAATCCTCTTCTGTCAGTCCTGCTTTTTTAATCACGTCTGTGCCGAATTTTTCGGCAATCCCGTCCACCACCATATCCACTTTCTCCCATTTTTCAAAACCGTCATCCGATTCGCTGAAAAGCGTCATCTGAACCGCCTTTCGCCCATCATCGAGATCAGAGGCGCCAACGCCGATCAGACGCACGGGTTTTCTCAACGGATACCTTTCCAGCAGATCCACCGCCGCCTGATAGATTTTTTCAGAAGAAAACGTAAACCGGGAAAGCTTGGTCTGGCGCGTCACCTGGCTGAAATCCGAATGCTTGATCTTTACGGTAACAGTGCGGGCTTTTCGCCCCTTTTTTCTGAGCTGGCGGCCCACATCCTCGGAATGCTTCAGCAGGTATTGTCTCAACCGGCCCTTATCACTAATATCTGCGACGAGCGTCTCCTCGGTGCTGACCGATTTTACGGGCCGGTGCACATTGACCTCCGAGCGATCAATGCCGTTGGCCAGCTCATGCAGGCGGTTGCCGTATTTGCCAAGCTGCGCCGCCAGGTACTCCCTGGTAAATTTTTTCACATCCCCCAGGTTGACAATGCCGATTTTTTGCAAATGGCCGGCAGCAATTTTTCCCACCCCGGAAATTTTTTTCACCGGCAATGTATTGATAAATTCCGCAACTGCTTCCGGTGCAATATAGGTCAGGCCATCGGGCTTATCCATGTCCGAGGCGATCTTGGCCAGAAATTTCAGCGGTGCAATCCCCACCGAGCAGTTCAGGTGTACCTGATCTTTTATCTTTTGTTTGATTTTTGCACCGATTTCACGTGGCGGACCAAAAATGGATTCGCAGCCCGTGACATCCATAAACGCCTCGTCTATGGATATCTGTTCAATCACCGGCGTAAATGAAGCCAGAATGGACATGACCTGCACCGACACCTCCTTGTAGCGGTGTCGGCTGGGCGAAATAAAAATTCCGTCCGGACATTTCTGCCGGGCCTGAAAAATCGGCATGGCGGAATACACACCGAACCGCCGGGCTTCATAGCTTGAAGCCGCTACCACGCCCCGGTTGGAGGTGCCGCCGACAATTACCGGTTTGCCGGCCAGTTCCGGATTGTCCAGCTGCTCCACTGAAGCAAAAAACGCGTCCATGTCCACATGGATGATCATTGCAGCTCGATTTTCCAGTTCCACAGCCCGGGTCGTTCTTTTAGTTTGACGTTTTTAGGCAGCGGTTCAAGAAGATGTACCAGCATTTTGTACCCGGCTTTTTTTAGTTCATCGGTTTTAGCGGTCAAATCCATCCGCCAGTTCGGAAACACCCAGAAATCCGATCCGTAACGGCGGACCCAGGCCTGCTCCCCTTTGGGGCTGGCAAACAGGCTGTCCGTGTTTAATTTGTCGGAAACAATCCGGGAGACACACAACGGCCAGTTGCCGGAGACCACGATTCCCAGAGGCAGCGGGCTTTTTGACGGCAACGCCTGGTAATCGAGCTGCCCAAGTTCGGGGCTGACAATCACCCCGGAAAATCGCATGGCAGCCAGGTTTTCAATGGCCAGTTCATTGGCAATATTGCAAAACGGGCCGGCCCAGAGATTCAGGTGTTTGTCTCTGCCAAAAAAAACGCGCTGCCAGGGGGAATTTAAGACAAAATTCCGGCACCCTTTTTTCAGGGCGTCTTCCACCAGTGAGCCGATTTTTTTTTCGTCATCCGGCCAGATCACCGGCGGCAGCCAGTACCAGGACCGCTTTCGATCGCCGACTAAAATTCGCCCGGTATCCGACGACAGCCAGACACCTGCCTGATCCCGGGTATTTTGTTTTACCCCCTGCATACTATGCGTCACCCGCATCTCCTGCAAAGGCCCTTTTGATGCGGCTTTTGGCGGGGAAGTGATATGAAATCCCGAGTCAGCAGTGCCGGCACGGGAAAACGCTGCCAACTGATCTTCCAGAATATCGATTTCCTTTTCCACTGCTGTTTCGCGCCGGTCTATCAAAAATACCGGCGTATCGCTGCGGGGCCTGCGGCCGGATTGAAATTTCAAAAACAGCCGGCCTTTTTTGGGTACAAATTTGCTCACCCGGAATGTATTGTGCCAGGGGTCATCTTCATACCCGATTCGCAGCATATCGCTGGCGTAAAGCGCTTCCCGGGGCACGATATAGGGTTTGGCGCGTTCACCTTTCACACTGCCCACCATCAGCCCGGATCCGGTCTGGGCTGTTAAGTCAACCGGGTTCTGGGGCCGTTGGGGCAGGATGTTGTAATGGGTGGTTTTTCTCCCCAGGGCATAGTCCAGAAACGACAGGGCGGTTTTTTTGGCTTTCGGGTCATCCGCATGGTCCCTGAGCAGGCGATAGGCAGAAACCGTGTAATAGACATAGTGAACCCCTTTTTTTCGCCCTTCGATTTTAAGGGACGCCACCTCCGGAATAGCGGTGATAATTTTGGTCAGCACATCCACTGAAAAATCCTGGCAGGAAAAAAACCGCTGTTTCTGGTTGTCCTGTGTGTAGATCCGGCGGCAGGGCTGCACACACCGTCCCCGGAGTCCGCTTTTGCCGCCCATATAGCTGCTCCAGTAGCACCGTCCGGAAACCGCATAACACAAAGCCCCGTGGATAAAGACTTCCAGCGCCAATCCCTCCGGACAGGCGGCGGCGGCCATCTTTATTTCATCAATGCTCAGTTCCCGCGGCAAAACGACCCGCCTGATTTCCGGAAACTGGCGGACCAGATTCAATGCTGCCGGAAATGAAATATTGGCAAGGGTGGACAGATGAATCTCGCCGGAAAATCCGGTCTGACGGGCAAGGGAAATCATGGCAAGATCCTGGACGATTAACGCATCCGGCGCCACCTGCCGGTTCAGCTGGTCCAGAAGCCGGCCCGCTGAATTCAGTTCGTCGGATTTAATCATGGTGTTGATGGGGATATAGACTTTTTTCCCCTGATCATGCGCCAGCCGCGTTAACGGCCCCAGCTCGTCTATGGAAAAATTTTCCGCTGCCATGCGGGCGGAAAAACTCTTGAGCCCGCAATAAACCGCATCCGCACCGGCTGCCAGCGCCGCCAGAAACGTCTTTTTGCCTCCGGCCGGCGCCAGAATTTCAGGCCGGGAAGGTTTGTTCGCTGAATTAATATTTATTATGGATGGATCGTTCATTTAAAATCACTTTAATTTTGAAAGAATGTCATTCTTTTGAAATAGATATGATAGATGGCCATGATCATCTTTCCGGCCAACAATAATTTTTCGCAGGGGCGAATGGCGCTGAGGGAAGCTATGATCAAGCCCATTTCTGCTTATCGACTTGCCCAAACTCTGAGTAGATGTTATAAACATAAAAATTTAAAATCAATGCAAATATGACAACGGCCGCGCCGCATGCGTTATCATCATTGCGTAATCACTATTGATGCTTATTGTATGATCTAATTCAGACATACCCGGTTGTCGTATGACAGACACCGTGTCATGCCACGTGAAAAAATTAATTGCAACAAAGGAAAAGACCATGAAAATAGCAGTCAGCGGTAAAGGCGGAGTGGGAAAGACGACCTTCGCATCTCTTTTAATACGCGCCCTGAATGCGGCCGGCAAAAATGTTCTGGCCATTGACGCAGACCCGGATGCCAACCTGGCGGCCGCCATCGGTATCCCGGATGCGGATAAAATCATCCCCATATCCGAAATGAAAGACCTGGCCTATGAACGGACCGAGGCCAAGCCGGGCAGTATCGGGGGGTTTTTCAAACTCAATCCGAAAGTAGACGACCTGCCCGATGCGTTGTCCGCGAAATTCGAAAACATCAAATTGATGCGGCTTGGCGGCATCAAAAAAGGCGGGGCCGGCTGTATCTGCCCGGAAAGCACCCTTTTAAAAGCACTGATCACGCACATTGTTCTGGCCAGAGACGAGGTGGTGGTGATGGACATGGAGGCCGGCATCGAGCATCTGGGCCGGGGTACCGCCCAGCCTGTCGACAAGCTTCTGGTGGTGGTGGAACCCGGCAGCCGAAGCATTGATACGGCCCGCAACATCAAAAAACTGGCCGCTGAAATCGGCCTGGACGCTATTGGGCTGGTGGGCAACAAAATCAGAGGCCCGCAAGACGAAGATTTCCTGAAAAAACATTTGAGCGAATTTTCATTTCTGGGGTTTATCCCCTATGACAATGCCCTGATCGAAGCGGACCTGAATGGCATGTCGCCATTTGATGTGGAATCCGAATCCCGAAACATTATTGAAGAAATGATTGCTAAAATTTAATGACTGATTTTAAAAAACGAAAATACCACCGGCGATCCGGTACACCTAAAAAACACGCCCCGGTCCAGCATTTAAAACCCGGCTCTGATGCGAAATTAAAACGAATTTTTGCCACCATCGGCATCCCTGAAAAAAAACCATTCACCCCGGATCCGTTCCAACTCCGGGCGCTGGATGCCATCAAAAAAGGGGACTGTCTGGTAACAGTTCCCACCGGAGCCGGCAAAACCTGGATTGCGGAACAGGCCATTGCGCGTATAGCCGAAAACAAAGGAAAAGCCTGGTACGCCACTCCCTTGAAAGCCCTGACCAATTCCAAATTCGCCGAATTTTCCGAAATCTTCGGACCCGAAAATGTCGGCATTCTCACCGGTGACCGCAAGGAGAACCTGGATGCCCCGATCATCGTGGGCACCACGGAAATTTTGCGCAACCAGCTTTACGACGCCATGCACCGGGGCCAGGATCTGGACACGGACTTTGTCATACTGGATGAAGCCCATTTTCTGGGCGACCAGGAGCGCGGCGTGGTCTGGGAAGAAACCATGATCTACCTTCCCCGGCGCATCCCCTTGCTGCTGCTGTCCGCCACCATCGGCAATGCGCACCAGATTGCCGGATGGCTGAAATCCATCCGGGGCAATGAATGTATTGTCATTGAAGAAACAAACCGGCCGGTGCCGCTGTATCCCCTGTTTTTGCACCCGTCCGGCACCCTGTTTCCGTTTTTGAGCGAGATCAGTGCGCCCGGGGCAAAATCAAAAAAAAGACTCTACAAAAAAGTACACAAATTTGCCAGTGCCCGTCATTCATCCGGCCTGATGCGGTCCAACCGGCTCCCGCCCATGGGCGACATTTTAAAGATTTTACACAAATACCACCTGCTGCCGTCCATCTTTTTCATGAAATCCCGCGCGGACTGCGACCATTCACTGGTCCTCAGCGCCATGGGCCGCCGTGAAGAAAGCCCGGAACGGAAAGCGCTGCGCCATCGCCGGATTGATGAACTCATTGCCGCCTCTCCCCATGCGGCGGATCATAAGCAGATGCATTATCTGAGAGAATTTGCCGTGGGCGCCCATCACAGCGGACAATTGCCGGTATGGAAACTGATTATTGAAATCCTGATGACCGAAGGCCTGCTCGATGCGGTTTTTGCCACATCAACCGTGGCCGCAGGCGTCAACTTTCCGGCCCGGACCATTTTATTTCTGAATTCCGACCGGTTTAACGGCCGGGAATTCATGTCGCTGACCGCCACCGAATTTCACCAGATGACCGGCCGCGCCGGCAGGCGGGGGATGGATAAAATCGGCTTCTGCATTGTGATTCCGGGCCGGTTCATGGATCTGAGACTGGTGGAAAAACTGTTTAATGCCCCTCCCACCGGTGTCTACAGCCAGATCAAAATCAATTTTTCCATGGTGCTGAACCTTCTGCTTTCCCATTTGCCGGAACAGGTCAAGGAACTGCTGGACAAGTCATTTGCCGCTTATTTGATGACCCATATGGATCAGAAAAAAGAAGGTGAAAATATAACCGTCACCAATGCCGATATTCTCTGGCAGGACTTTCTGGACCATCTTGACTTTTTGAAGAAAAAAGAGTATGTTACAGAAGACGACCGATTGACGGACGATGGTGAGTGGACATCCCAGCTCAGAATTGACCATCCCCTCATGGTGGCCGAAGGATTCCGGCAGGACCTGTTTCCAAAATCCGACCCGGCGTTTCTGGCCGCGATTATGGCGTCGTTTGTCAATGAACGGGAAACAGATGATGAAACCATCGACAAATCCCTGTTTCCCAAAACATTGTTTAAAATTTTTACCAAAATAGACAGCGGCCTGAAACCGTTTGCAAAAGAGATGGTCGCAAACGGTTTTGAAGCACCGACCCTTTATTTTCTGCCCGCCGTGACCCTTTACTTGTGGGCGAAGGGAATGCCGTGGGAGGAAGTGGTGGCGATTTCAAAAATGCCGGAAGGGAACCTGGCCATGCTGATTTTCAGAACGGCCGACAACCTCCGGCACATCCGGAATATCGGCCGGGTATTTCCCGATGCCGCCGAAACGTCCGCCCGGGCCATTGATCTGATCTTGAGAGATCCTGTCATATCAACTTATGACGTTTAACAGGGCTAAGGGCGTGTCTGGAAACAAATGGAAATATTAAACTGGGCATCCATATCCTTTAGTATTTTATTGTCCTTTACCACCGCCGGCCATGCCCTGCTGAACCAGCAAATACCGTCATCCGCTTTGGGTTGGGTGGCGGTTTGCCTGATGTTTCCCTTTGTCGGGCCGATCTTTTATTTTCTGTTCGGAATCAATCGCGTCAGAACACGGGCCCAGAAACTCGAACACAAACGCCAGGCCTCTCAGGCCATCCTCCGGCATCATGAGAACCCGTCAAACATTGCCTCTGTTTCCCCGTCGGGCTTAAACCTGCCCAAATCTTATGTGCAGATCGCCCGGATATCGGATACGGTCAGCGCCTTGCCCATGGTGGCCGGGAACCAGGTGGAGGCGTTGCACAACGGGGAGGCCGCCTACCCGGCCATGATTGCCGCCATTGAATCCGCGACAAAAACCCTTTTTCTGATTTCTTATATTTTTGACACGAGCAAAACCGGCAAACTTTTCATTGATGCTTTGGGGCGTGCGGTGGCCCGGGGTGTCGACACCCGGGTCATTATCGACGGGGTGGGTGAACTTTATTCCATCACCCGGGCCAGCAAACAACTCAAAAAAAAGGGCGTGCGTGTGGCCCGGTTCCTTCCGCCGCGACTCCTTCTGCCGCCGATTCACATCAACCTCCGGAATCACAGAAAAATTCTCGTTGCGGACGGACAGGTGGGGTTCACCGGCGGGATGAATATCGGGGACCGGCACCTTGCGGAAAATATCAGCAACCGGCACCGTTCCATTGACATGCACTTCAGACTCCGGGGGCCGGTTGTGGCGCAACTGGAGCAAATATTTCTTGAAGACTGGGCGTTTTGCACTGAAGAAAAGGTGGAACCGACACGGACACTTCCCTTAAAGTCCGGATCCGCCGTGTGCCGGGTCATCAGCGACGGTCCCAATGAAGATATGGATAACCTGGCCACCATCCTGATCGGGGCTATATCCTCCGCCCGGGAACGGGTTCTGATCATGACCCCCTATTTTCTGCCGGCGCCGGAGATGATATCCGCCCTTCAGACAGCGGCTTTGAGAGGGGTTCAGGTGCACGTGGTATTGCCGTCCAAAAACAACCTGCCCTATATCAAATGGGCCGGCACGAACATGTTTGCGCCGCTTCTGGCACGAGGCGTTAAAATTTTCTACCAGCCCCCGCCGTTTGTCCACACCAAATTATTTGTAATTGATGAGCAATACGCGCAAATCGGGACCGCGAACCTGGACCCGCGAAGCCTTCGATTAAATTTTGAGCTTGCTGTTGAAATTTATGACCGGCAATTTGCAAATATACTGTCAACACACATAGAGCATCAAATCCGGAAATCGGAACCGGTGACCCTTGAATCGATATTGCAACGCCCGTTTATCATTAAAGTCCGGGATGCGCTGATGTGGCTTTTCTCTTCATACCTGTAGCAAAAAATTATCCGTGACGCCGGAAACGGTTATTGAGCCGGCGCTGCACGGAATCCCGGACCTGTTTTGATTTGGAATTGATGACGGTGTAACTGTATCTGACATTTTTTTCCATCACATTCGGAGAATTTTTGATACTGCTTCGGATCTTGTACCCGTTGCTGGTCACTTTTTGCAGTAAATGCGTCTCTTTGCCAATGACATAGGATTCGCGATTTTTAACGGCATCCAGAAACGCCTGCCGGTCCGGTGCGCAATCGGCATATGTCACGGCTTTTCCCATTTGAAAGAGATTGTGCCCGTCGCTGCCGCCGGTCATTGATTTGCCCACATTGAATCCGAGCACCGCGGATTGCAAATTCCCTTTTTTTATGTTTCCGGAATTGATGACTTCAACGCCGTCCACACAATCCATGAGATCCGCCTGCTGTTTTTTTGAAAAAAACGCATTACAGATACCGGTATAAACGCCGCAATAAGGGTGCGGAAAGATAATCAAATTCTGGTAATTGCGGGCCCGGCGAACAACTTCATCCATGGGTAAAGAAATGGAAGACATCAGATCCTTGCCCAGAAACGGCTGCACATCTGTTTGATAAAACCGGATCAATGTCTTTAAATCATAAAAATAAACAAGGACATGCGCACCTTCTCTGGAGGTTACCTCTATGCCGGGAATGGTGAGGATATTTTTAAATTCATCCAGGCGGACTGCGCCTTTGATGGCATTATGATCGGTTACGGCGATACCGATGCCCATTTTTTCCGCCCGTTTTGCAATACTTCTGATGTAATTCATTCCATCGGAATAACGGGAATGAAAATGCATATCAACGACAGTATGGTTTTGTATAAGATCAGAAAGAGATGGCCTTTCAAACACAACACGATTTATTAATTCCATTAACTCCTCATTCAGTAACTCTTGGGAAAAAACTATTTTTAATCATAAACGGCACATTGATAATAATACGGATTACAAAAAAATCAAGAAAAGCATGACGCGGAAACCGGAAAACCGCATTTACCGGTAAATATAAAACCCCGCCCGGCATAAACATAAAAAAACCCCGGATCGAATCATCGAACCGGGGTTTTTATTTTTATATTCAGACTGCTGAAAAAATTACAGCCCTTCCACGGCTTCGGTCAATTCCGGAATAAATTCCAGAATATCGGCTTCGATGCCGACATCGGCAACCTGGAAGATCGGCGCTTTGGGATTTTTGTTTACCGCAACGATAAACGGATTTCCCTTGATGCCGCCCATGTGCTGGAAAGAACCGGAAATACCCATGGCCATATAGACTTTGGGCTTGACGGTCTGACCGGAAGTACCGACCTGACGTGATTTTTCCAGCCATTTGGCATCAACGATGGGGCGGGAACAGGAAACATCCGCACCCATGGCTTCGGCCAGGTCAAAAACCAGTTCCACATTGTCTTCATCTTCAATACCGCGGCCAACGGAAACCAGGACTTCGGATTTGGTAATGTCGACATCACCGGCCTCGGCTTCAACCACTTCCAGAAAGGTGCGTTTGGTGCTCAGGTCTCCGGCATCGCCGGATTTGTCCACCACATCACCACCGAATTTGGCATCATCCGGCTGGAAAACACCTGGGCGGATGTTGAGTACGGCACCATTTGCGATATCGCAGGTCACATGAGTACTGACCTGACCGGAAAATTCCTGGCGAATGGTTTTCAGTGTTTCGCCGTCCACACCTTCAATGCCGACAATGTCCGCAACAAAAGTGGAGTCCATTTTAATGGACAATCCGGGTCCCAGATCCATCCCGAAGGTATCATGGGGCAGCAGCACAATGCTGTCTCCCGGCAGGATGTTGACCAGTGCTTTACGAACCACTTCCGCGTTCGGATATGCCAGTGCGGCATTGTCGATTTTCCATACGGCATTATAAACAGCTGCCATTTCAGTGCAGACTTTATCCAGATCCCCGCCGCTTCCGGTAACAACCGCGGTTACAGAAGCATCCGGTGCGATTTTCTTTGCTGCAACGATCAGTTCCAAGGCGGAATCTTCGGCAACCCCATCAGCATGTTTGATATATGCAAAAATATCAGCCATTATTTTAACCCTCCCTTGGATTTTAAGTATTCAATGAGTTTTGCGATGATTTCCTCGGTGCTGCCCTCGAGCATTTCAGCACCTTCGCCCATATCCGGGACAAAGTAATCAACACGTTTTACCTTTGCCGAATCTTCACCGATGGCACCGGCGTCCACACCCAGATCTCCGGCACCGAGCTCCGGGATTTCAACAGATGCGACTTTTCGAATACCACGGATACCCACATATCGGGGTTCATTGATACCGGTCTGAATGGACAGAACACAGGGAAGCTCGATTTCATTCATTTCCTGGTTGCCGCCTTCAATTTCACGTCCGACTTTCAACTTGCCATCGCCGGGTTCAATGAGGTTCACCAGAGACGCATAGGGATAATCCAGCATGGCTGCCAGCATACCGCCGACCTGGGCAGCACCCTCATCCGCCTGGGCACCGGTCATGATAAGGTCATAATTGCCCTTTTCCACGGCGGCTTTGAGAATTGTTGCAATGCCTTTGCCGTCAGAGCCTTCAAATGCGTCATCTGTCAGCAAAAGACCGTTGTTGGCGCCCATGGCCATTTCACGTCTTAATACTTCTTCAGATTCATCATCGCCGACCGTGACCACGGTTACGGAACCGCCGACTTTGTCCACGATCTGAATTGCTTCTTCCACTGCGTAGTTGTCCCATTCGTTTACCGAGTAAACCAGATCGTCACGCTCGATGTCATTGCCATCGCTGTTGATTTCGATCTCGTTTTCCGAGGTATCTGGAACACGCTTAATACATACCAAAATTTCCATATCGACCTCCAACTCTATCTGTTATTATAAAATTTACAGACGTTTATCCGCCCATCAAATAAATACGGTATACACTAAAAGATCAGCCCGGAAAAAGCAGCCTACTTTTCAATATGAGCGGCAATCAGCTCGCCCAGGTCAATCGCTTCCATCTTTCCTTCCAGGCCGGCCACCTTGATGCCATCTTCCATGTTCACCAGACAGAAGGGACATGCGGTCACAATCACATTGGCGCCGGCTTTCTGTGCCATCTTCACCCGGCGGACCCCCATTCTTTCCTCTTCTTCCGGTTCATAAAAAAGCATCAACCCGCCGCCGCTGCAGCAGAATGAGCGGTCGCGGTTTTTCAGCATTTCCACCCGCCGGATGCCGGGAATCGAATCAATGGCATTACGGGGTTCTTCATACAACCCGTTATGACGACCCAGATAGCAGGGATCATGATACGTGTAGACTTTTTCCGCTTCTTCTTCGGTGACGCCCTTGAGCTTGAGCTTACCGGATGACACCCCTTTCAGGATCACCTGGCTGATATGTTCCACCGGCGGCATATCAGTATATTCATTTTTCAATGAATTGTATGCATGGGGATCGGCGGTGACAATCTTTTTCGCACCGGCGTTTTTGATGGCTTCGGTATTGTGCGCCTTGAGGCTCTGGTACAGCATTTCTTCGCCAAACCGCTTCACCTCATTTCCGCTGTCTCTTTCTTCCTTACCCAAAATACCGAAATCTTCACCCACCGCACACATGATTTTCGAAGTGGCCCGGGCGACTTCCATCATACGCTCATCATAGGAGGTTACCGAGTCCACAAAATAAAGGGTGTCGGCTGTTGTTTTCTTGTCCAGAATCTTGACTTCGCAGTCTTCCAGTTCCTTGGTCCAGTCGGCTCTCTTCTTTTCCATCTTGCCATAGGGATTGCCGCGTTTTTCCAACGAGGACAAGGGTTTCTGCAAGGACTGGGGCACATTTCCCTCTTCCACCATTCCCCGGCGCAAATCAACAATTTTGTTGATGTATTCAATTCCGATGGGGCATTCCTCTTCGCAGGCGCCGCAGGTGGTGCAGGACCAGATTTCATCTTCTGAATAGATTCCATCTTCCCCGATTAAGGGTTCCTGAGCAACAAAGTTCCCCATCAACGGAAAGTGAGAAAATGCATAATCCCTTCCTTTAATGGAAATAAACCGCGGAGACAGAGGGCGTTTGACCGCGTTGGCCGGACATTGATCCGAACAGCGGCCGCAGTCGGCACAGGTATAAAAATCCAGGATATCCTTCCATGTGAAATCGGAAAAATTTTTAACGCCAAAGGATTCCAGGTCATCAAGTTCTTCATCACTGACGCCGTAGCGCACCGGACGCACTTTGCCGCGATCCAGTCGCATGAAAAATACGTTAAACAGCGATGTGATGACATGGAAATGTTTGCCCATGGGCAAAAAGCACAGGAAAAAGAAAAACGTCAGATCATGCACATAGTAGGAAACGATGTGATAGGCCTGAAGGCTTTCCTTGGAGTTGTCCAGAAGGATATTCTTGAAAAACCATGCCAGGGTGCCCGGCGCCAGAAAAGTGGCTTCATGCCCCGCCTGTACTTCCGCCGCCACCAGCGCGGCTTCGTAGAGACTTTCGGAAACCATCAGGGTGGCGATAATCAGCAACACAAAAATCGCCTCATTGGTATGATCATGACCGTATGATTTCGGGTAATGATACCGGTCCGGCCTGAAAATCCCCCTCCGGACTGCGGCAATCATGACGGCAAAAAATACGGCAGTGGCCGCATAATCTTTAAAAAAATAATAGATATCGCCGATTGTTCCGCCGAGTCCCGGCATGACAAAGCCGTCGCTGATACCCTTGATCACCAGTTCGGTGGAACGGACGGACAGGATTAAAAAACCAAAGAAAATAATAATATGCAGCACCCCGGCCATCATATACCGCGGGTGGCGATATTGCGCCAGCCAGATTTTTAATACGTTAACGATTCGTTCCTTGAGTCGGTCAAACCGGAAATCCGGATTGGCTTTTACCATCGGTGCAACACGCCGGGCGATGATGTAGGTAAACAATCCCACGCCCAGCAAAGGCAACAGCACTGAAAATATAACCGTTGGGAAAAACCCAAAAAGCTTGAACGACGCCGGAGAAATTAATACAGGTTCCATTCTTTAATCCTTTTCTCCCTTCATCCCAATGATGAAAATAATATTAATATCTTAATATGTTATAAACGGCAAAAAAATGACTCCGTCTCTTAAACCAATATGAACGAACAATCATTCTTAGTTGAAAATTAAAAATCAGTCAAGGAAAAATTATTTTCGATAACTTTCTGAAAGTGAACAATATTCGCTATCCGCCGCAAACAAATCAGGGGGCTTCTGATGAAGCCCCCTGAACATATACTCAAAAAAACATATAAAAGAATCCGGTATTAACCGATAAAAGAGGCTTCATCTATTTCAATGACCGCCCCGTCGGTTGCCAGAATGGCATTCATTTTTCCCAGGGTGGTCGGCAGTACGGTGGTGCAGAAATATTGCGCACTCTTGAGCTGACCCGCATAGAAAGGAATGTCTTTTTTCTTTGCTTTTTCCAGTTTTTCCGCTGCAATCTGTGCTCTCCACAGCAGCATCCAGGCCATTACCACATCACCGGTAACTTCCATGAACGGGTAGGAGAATGCAAAGGCATTGAGCACTTTTTCGGACATGGCGGTTTTACCCAGATGCATGGCGACCTCACCCAGTTTATTCAGGGCTTCTTCGACTTTAACCGCATAATCCTTAATGCTGTCAATGTTTTTGGCGGCAGCGGTCACGGCCATGATTTCGCCCATCAGATCCATGACCAGTTTGCCTTTTTTCATGCCGAGCTTTCTGCCCAGCAGGTCCATGGACTGAATACCATTGGTGCCTTCATAGATCATGGTGATCCGGCAGTCCCGCATCAGCTGTTCCTGGGGATATTCCTTGATATAGCCATAACCGCCGTATACCTGCATGCCGGCGCTGCATACCTCAAAGGCCTTATCCGTCACATATCCTTTGGCAATGGGAATCAGGAGTTCAATCAGATCATGGAATTTCTCTTTTTCCTTTTCATCTTCCGTTGTATTGGCTTTGTCCTCACACCAGGCCACATAGTAAAGCAGGCTTCTCATGCCTTCGATATACACCTTCATGTTGAGGAGCTGGCGGCGGACATCCGGATGATTGATAATGGCAACGCCGGCAGCATCCGGATTCATCATGTCCATCAGATTCCGGCCCTGAATTCTTTCTTTGGCATAGTTGACGGCATTCATGTAGGAGGCGGTGGCGCAGGCAAATCCCTGCATTCCCACCAGCAGGCGGGCTTCGTTCATCATGAGGAACATGGCGCGCATGCCTTTATTTTCTTCGCCCAGCAGGGTACCGATACAATTGCCTTTTTCGCCCATGGACATGGTGCAGGTGGCATTGCCGTGGATACCCATTTTTTCTTCTATGCCCACACAGGTAATATCATTGAATTCACCCAGGCTGCCGTCTTCGTTCACCCGGTACTTGGGAACCGCAAACAGGGAAATACCCTTGGTTCCGGCAGGAGCGCCTTCGATACGGGCCAGCACCGGATGAATGATATTTTCAACCAGGTCATGATCACCGCTGGAGATAAAAATTTTCTGACCGGTGATGGAATAAGTGCCGTCACCGTTGGGAACCGCTTTACTGGTCAATGCGCCGACATCTGATCCGGCTTCCGGTTCGGTCAGCAGCATGGTGCCGCCCCATTCGCAGGTGAACATCTTTTTCAGATACATGGCTTTTTGTTCGTCCGTGCCGAATGCTTCGACCAGCTTTCCGGCGCCGTGGGTCAGACCGGAGTACATCATGAACGCATAGTTGGCGCCGTTGAAGTATTCCGCGGCTGCCATGGAAACGGATCTCGGCATTCCCTGTCCGCCGTATTCCGGATCTTCCGGCATGGCAGTCCATTCGCCTTCCCGCAACAGATCAAACGGTTTTCTGAAAATTTCCGGAACGGTGACGGTGTTGTTGGCAAACGTGCATCCGATTTCATCCCCTTCTTTACGCGTGGGAAGAATTTCCTTGACTGCCAGGTTGCGGGCCTCGGATACAATCAGGTCCACCGTTTTTTTGTTAAATTCTGCATATTGTTCACTTTTACTGAACTGATCAACGTTCAACTGCTCGTGGAGGACAAAATCGATATCCCGTCGATCTGAAATTTGCTGTGCCATAATTTCGTTTCTCCTTTTTAAATTTTATTTTTTTACTGCGTTTAAATATATTTTTATTGAACACCCTGACTTTTCAGCCCGATGCCTTTAAAATAGAGATCCACCAGGGGATCTGCCATGGTCACCAGGTCATATTTTATGCCGGTAACCACCCAGGTATTAATGACTTCATTGACCGCCCCGAGGATAAACCGTTTGACGAGCCCGGACTGGAAATCTTTCCGGATACTGCCTTCTTTCTGACCCTGTTCAATAATATCACCGATGATATCGAGATACATCTTGGTAATATCCTTGATATAGGCTTCGTCAATATAGCGGGCCTGCAGTGCTTCCCGCTGAAAGACAACCGCCATATTCGGATCACGCTGAAATTCGCCCAGATGCCGGCGGATCAGATTTCTGAGCTTGTCTTCGGCATGCTCGGCCTTTTCCACTTCGCCCTTGAAACGATCAAACACCCGCCGGGTTTTATAACTGAAAAAATTAAACAGAATATCTGCTTTATTCTTGAAATAGATATAGATAGTGCCATCGGCAACACCAGCCTCACGGGCAACCTGGGAGATGGTTGCCTTATGATACCCCTGTTCCGCAAACACTTTTATGGCAGCATTGAGGATCTGATGGTATTTATCATTATTGGATTTATTTGGCTGGTCCTGAATTTTGATGACGCACCCCGCTAAACGGCTTAAAAATAATGAATGAGCACTCATTCATTGAATGAATGCTCATTCATTATCAAATCGTTTATCGTGCTGTCAAGAAAAAATATTCAGATTTTAAAAAATCATAACATGCTATTTTTTAACGAAAAAAGCACAGGCACCGGGGCGTGCCCCAACTCCTTGCTACTTCTTCACCCGTTCCACATATTCGCCGCTGCGGGTATCAATGCGGATCATCTCCCCTTCTTCGATAAACGGCGGGACCTGCAATTCATAACCGGTTTCCAGGGTCGCCGGCTTATTGCTTCCGGAGGCGGTGTCCCCTTTTACCCAGGGATCTGATTTCACAATTTCCAATTCAATAAAATTTGGCAGGGAAACGGCAATGGGATGACCGTTAAACAACAGCACGTTGCAGACCGTATTTTCTTTTAAAAAATTAATATCATCGCCTATCTGCTCTCGGCCCAGAAAAACCTGGTCATAAGTAGATGAATTCATAAAGCAGTACTGCTGGCCATCACTGTACAGATATTCCATTTCCTGCTCTTCCAGGTTGGCGGGATTAAATTTCTCACCGGATCGATAGGTCCGGTCGAACTGGGTACCGGTGATCATATTTTTAAGCTTGCATTTATACAGGGCCTGCCCTTTTCCGGGTTTTACAAATTCAAAACTGACAATCACATAGGGATCGCCGTCAATTTCAATTTTAAGGCCTTTTTTGAGATCACCACTTTCATACATTTATCGACTCTCCTATTTTTCAAATTTTTATTATTTTTTGCGGGTATATATTAAATAATGACAAATAAAATCGTAAACCCTTTTGACTACAATCGGGCGGAAGCCCTGCAAACCTGGTCCACAAACTCTTTTACCTTTGCCAAATCTTTTTTAAATCGTACGGGACGTCCGTCAGCATCACACAAATTGGTCAATGTGCAGCTATCCGCCCCTGCCGGCCGGACGGAGCAAATTCCCGCATATACATTTTCCGGCGACAAGCCCCCGGCCAGAACCACCGGAATGTCAGTGGCTGCCACCAGGCGGGCGGCGGAATTCCAGTCACAGGTTTTTCCGGTAATCCCCACAAAGCCGCTTACCGGCTGATCACTGTTTCCGGAATGACTGACCAGCAGGGTATCGGTTAAAAAATAATCACTGACCGGCGCAAACATCTCTGCCAGTTCCAGATAGGGGATTCCGTTGGCTGTATTTTTATCCGGAAGCGGGATGGTCCGCATGATTTTGATTTCCGGAAATTTTTGTTTAATCTGTTTTTGCAGGTGAATTAATGCGCTGCAACCGGCTGCCGGGATATTCCGCCCCGGAGCATCCGACGGGCTTTCAATTAATATTTCACAAAAATGAACAATATCCGGCCGGTAGTAATCCAGAGACGCAAAAACAAGGTCCGGGGTATTGAATAACAAAATAAGACTGCTTTTTGCATCGGTTTCCGCCACCCGTTCAATGGTTTGTTTGATTTCTTCCTGCTTCCAGTCAGCGGCGGAAACAATAACGCTGCCGATGTGATCCACCCCGGCGCTGATCATCAGTTCGGCTTCAGCCGGTGTCTGTATTTCATAGATCTGTGAAATTATTTTTTGCATTTTATTTCAAAAATTTTCATTTTACTCAGAAAAATTGTTTCCGAAATTTGAGTTGACTTTTGCGGCTTGCTTTAACATATTAATTTTATTTTATCAAACGGTTTAACCGAATCTACTCATCTATAATATTAACAAGTCATTTTATTAAAAATATAAAGGACACATATGATCGTCGTTATTGATTTTGGTTCCCAGTATAATCAGCTGATCGCGCGCCGTGTCAGGGAAAACCGCGTCTATTGCCAGATTGAACCACCTAATATAGATATTGAAACCATTAAAAGATTAAATCCTGACGGCATTATTCTTTCCGGGGGGCCCTCCAGTATTTATGGGAAAAACAGCCCCAAAACAGACCCTGCCATATTTGATTTAGGCATCCCGGTGCTGGGCATATGCTATGGCATGCAGTTTATGGTTGACGCGTTGGGCGGAACCGTGGAAAAAGCCGCCAAACGCGAATACGGATTCGCCGAACTGGAGATCAAAAAAGAAGGAAAACTTTTTGATAAGATCGGCTCATCCACCACCTGCTGGATGAGCCACGGGGATTCCATCACGAATCTCCCCCAGGGATTCTCCACGACAGCCGCAACGGAGAATACGCCATTTGCCGCAGCGGAAAATGTCAAAAGAAATCTCTACGGCCTTCAGTTTCACCCGGAAGTCGAACACACCCCCAAAGGAAAACAGATTCTTCGCAACTTTTTGTTTAATGTCTGCGGATGCAAGCGCAACTGGACCATGAAAGCCTTTGCCAAAGAGTCCATTGCGCAAATCAAAGAAGCGGCCGGAGACAAAAAAGTCATCCTCGGTCTGAGCGGCGGGGTGGATTCTTCGGTTACCGCCGTGCTGATCCATCAGGCCATCGGGTCTCATTTGACCTGCATATTCGTGGATAACGGCCTTTTAAGACTGAATGAAGCCGCAAAATTAAAAATCGTTTTAAAACAGCATTTAAAAATCAACATCCGATTTGTCAATGCATCCAGACTTTTTTTAGACGCACTTAAAGGTGTCACCGACCCTGAAAAAAAGCGGAAAATTATCGGTAAAATATTCATGGATGTTTTTGACGCAGAAGCCAAAAAAATCAAGGACGCCGATTTTTTGGCCCAGGGAACGCTCTACCCGGACATCATTGAATCCCAGTCCGCTTTCGGCGGTCCCACTTCGATTATTAAATCTCACCACAACGTGGGCGGCCTTCCCAAGAAAATGAAATTAAAGCTCATTGAGCCTTTAAAATATTTGTTTAAAGATGAAGTCCGCGTCCTGGGCAAAACACTGGGCATGCCCGAAGAACTGGTATGGCGTCAGCCGTTTCCCGGACCCGGCCTCGGTATCCGGATTCTCGGCGATGTGACCCCTAAGCGCCTGAGTGTTTTAAGAAAGGTCGATGATATTCTGATTCAGGAAATCAAGGCCCATGGGTATTATAAGAAATTATGGCAGTCATTTGCCGTGCTTCTGCCCCTCAAGAGCGTCGGCGTCATGGGAGACAAGCGCACCTATGAAAATATTATCGCAATCCGGGCGGTCACCAGCAAGGATGCCATGACCGCAGACTGGGCACGGCTGCCGCACAAACTGCTGGCTAAAATTTCAAACCGGATCATCAACGAGGTCAACGGCGTCAACCGGGTTGCCTACGACATCAGCTCAAAACCGCCGAGCACCATTGAATGGGAATAATAAACGTCTATGGATGATCAAAGAGGGTTCAAAATCAACCTGCATAATGCCGATCCGGACGAGAGTATCGACCCCATCATGCCGGCGGCCAAACCATCCGGTCAATCGCACAAGGCGGCCATCTTCTTTGTTGCTCTGGCGTTTCTTGTTTTGGGCGGATCTGTTGCTTATCTTTATTACAACCTGAACAACAAAATCCAGATCATCAACAGCAGGGGATCTGCCGGCATTGCCAATCTTTCAAATGAGCTTAGCGAAAAATTGGCCCAATTTTCCTCACAGTTTTCCGCCGATATGGAAACGTCCCGGAGGATGCTGACGGATTTAGACACGCAGCTCAAAAAATTATCGTCTTCGGTTTCCGCCATTTCCGCCGACAAACTGGACAAAAAAGAAATGGCTGCCATAACCAAAAAAATACAAGATGATATTTCACCGCTGCAGGAGTCAGTTAAAAAAATTGACGAACAAATCATCGGCATTCATGAGAGGACCGAGCAAATCACTGCAAATCTTAAAAAAATTCAAACCGGCGTTCTCAACAATACAAAGGAGATCAGCCTCCTTGACGCCATTCATATCGACCGGGAAGATTTTGACAAGGAACTCAAAAAAGAACGGGAATTTCATCAGCAGAACATGGCCCATGCGTCAGAGGCCTTGTTCAGTGAAATAGCCGCCCTTCATCAGCGGATCAAAGACCTGGAAAAAGAAATCAGGGAGATAGCGGCTGCCCCGGTTCCACAGCAAAACCCGCCGGAAAACAGCCGGGACACGACCAAACAGCCTTCGGACGACATCATAGTGCCCAAGCCCGGTGAAATTATTGAACAGGAACTCAATTGATGAATCGGGATCGGCTGTATAAATGAATTCAGATACACTTAAAGCACTTCTGGGTGCGGTTTCAACCGGTAAAACGTCTATCGACGATGCAATGGCCTCTTTAAAACATCTGTCGGTTGAGGATATCGGTTATGCCCACATTGATCATCACCGGTCTTTGCGAAAAGGATTTCCGGAAGTAATTTTCGGGCAGAACAAAACCGCAGATCAGATTACCGGCATTCTGGAACGGATGATTCAGTGGGAAAAAATTATCCTGGTGACCCGCATCGAAGCAGACAAGGCAGCGGCTGTTGTCTCAAAATTTCCCGGCGCGGAATATCATCCGGATGCGCAAATGATATGGCTTGCCAAAGACAGCATCCCGGTAACCGGCCAGGGGGAGGTACTGATCATTTCTGCGGGGACATCGGACATCCCGGTGGCAAAAGAAGCCTATCTGACCGCAAAGGCCATGGGAAATCCGGTGGAAGCGATATATGATGTCGGCGTCGCCGGCATCCACCGGTTATTTGCCCACAAAGAAAAAATTGAAACAGCCACCGTACTCATTGTCGTGGCCGGCATGGAAGGTGCGCTGCCCAGTGTGGTGGCCGGCTTAGTGGATCGCCCGGTCATCGCGGTTCCCACCAGTGTCGGCTACGGCACCAGTTTCGGCGGCCTGACCGCTTTGTTTTCCATGCTCAACAGCTGCAGTTCCAATGTGGCGGTGGTCAACATCGACAACGGCTTTGGTGCCGGATTTATGGCATCTGCTATCAATCATATTGCATCCCGCTGAAAGATAACCCTAAAAACCTGAGATGACAAAAACAAAAAAACCCTGAGACCATCAACATCTCAGGGTTATTTTTTTGTAATATAAAATTGTTTTTATAAATTTTTAAAACATAAATTCAAAACTCAGGTAAAACAGCTTATCTTCTTCGTCCGTATCCTCAGGCCCCCCGTAAAGTCCGGAGAGTAACGACTCGGTATAATCCCGCTGAATATACTGATAACCGGTTCTGAGCTGAAGCATATTTTCCACGCACGGCTGCACCCAGTAAATTTCCCACACACTGCCCCGGGTGTTTAATTTTTGATACGGGTCCAGTGCCGCAATATTTAAGCCCACCCAGTATTCCGATCCTTTGTTGTATTCCAGTCCGACTTTCGGATTTCGAAACCGTTCGGATTCAATATTATACCGGAGCCCGGCATAAAAAGCATACCCGGACTGTGACTCCTGATTGTCCGGGGAAACAAGATATAAATATTTTGTGTAGGGTGCCAAATTCGGCGGAACAGTGCCCGCATTCAGGGGGACATTATTTAAAAGAATCTGATCCTCATTGGGTTCAGACCAGCTCCATGCAACGGAAGCAAAAAAGTCGAACGGCCCGTCATGAATCCTGTCATTATCAAACTGGAGCGTCAACTTGTCCACATGCCCCAGTTCTTCCGGAAAGTTTAAAACGCTTCCGGGCATTGTATAATTGATAAGATCCCGGATCAGGTCATCACCGGTCACCCGGATATTATCGACCCGCAGCCACTGCAGCGTAAAGGCCGAATCATCTAAAAAAGAGAGCGTTGAATTGAACTGGGCCGCATAAAAATCGATATCTTCAAGGCCTTGCGGGTCACTTTTAAACGGATACATATCCGTATCGTCTTCACTTCTGGCATATACTAAATTCAGGGATTGCAATATCGGCGCATCAAAATAAAACGTAAATGCCGCACCATCCGATTCCGCGTTGAATGCCAGATCCGGATAAGAGGTCTGACTCGGCCGGTTATATCGGTATCGGGTCAGGTAGCCGTCAGACGTGGGCAGACGGCCGAAGGTGAAATTGACATGCCGGCCCAGCCACTCGGGCCGGTAATCGACATAGGCGCGTTTGATCTTGACGCCGGAGTCGGCGGGGGAACTGGAATAACTAAAATCAGAGCTCCGGACAGATTCCGGGGAATTCCAGGTTCCCCACAGTTTATACATGGTCAGGGTTGAGTTAAACTGGAGTTCATCCGTGGGTGCAGCGGAAAATTTCAAGTCAAAATAATTAACAAACGCGTTTTCATATTCGTCATTATCACCGGTAAGCGCGCCTTCGGAAAGAATATCCTTGCGGTTCAGGTCATAATAGGAAGACCGCAGGTACACTTCATTGCCGAGCTTATATTTTTCGATCATGCCGGTGTCCCTGATGGTCTGCTTGTAAACAAAGGCCAGATTGCTTTTCAGTGAATCGATCTGTTCCTGCTGCTCGCTGACGGTTTGCCTGAGCTCACTGGCGGTTTGCTGCTGCTCTTCAATTTGACCCGTATCTTCAATCGTCTGCTTGTAGACACGGGACACATTCTTTTGCAGTGTTTGAATCTGAGACTGCTGATTTTTGACCCGTTGTTTGAGATCTTCGGATTCTTTTTTCTGGAGATTGATGTGCTCATTTAGATCAGCCACCTGTTTCTGAAGTGCGTCAACCTGCTGAGTATCATTTTCCTGGGCCCAGGAGACATTGGAAAAGCAAACACAGTAAATGATCATTGAAAAATACAGGAATCGTTTGAAAACAATCATGAACACCTCCAAATTAAAGGGGATTTAAAGCCGGATTACTCCCAGACGCCAATGCCTTCAGCACGGTAGTTTCCGGCATTTTCAATAAGAAATTTTAAGATCTGATGTTTCTGAAAAGGCGTTTCCCAGGAAATATTTTCGAAAATGGCGTGACCGTCTTCTTCGATTAACCGCCGCCATTGCTTCCGGGTCTTGTCTGACGGTGAAAAATCGTTGGGGTCGTGGCAATTAAAGCACAAGGAGTTCTGAAATTCTTTCAGGGTAAGCTGGGGCGGTCCGGCTTTCTGTTCTTCCAAAAGCTTATTGATCTCTTTTACTTTCTCCTGAAGAAGATCAATATCCGTTCCCTGCTCTGCGGACTTTTTGTGTGCTTCCAAAAGATCAATCAGTTCATCGACCTTATGGGTCAGCTTTTTGTCGTGGGGACCAACCTTGGCGGCGGATAATGGTATTTCGGAAAGTTCGTAAATTTCTTTTTCCTGGTAATGAATTTCCGAAATGGTAACGTTTTGATTGCCTTCAGAAAAAACGGGAAAAGCCGGCAGGATAAAACTGACACAAATGATAAATGGTAATATTTTGCTATAAGCAATCACGTGTTAATCCATCATTATTCAAAATTGGTTATCACCAGACACCGATTCCGGCCGGTCCGGGAGTTGATTTTCTGGCATTTTGCAACAGGTAATCCAGGACTTTTTCTTTTTGTTCCGGGTTTTTCCAGGGAATCCGGCTGAATATGGCATGACCTTCTTTTTCGATAAGCAGGCGCCATTGTTTGGCAGTCTTATCCGCCGGATGAATCTCGTCGATACTGTGACAGCGCTTAAAACAGATTGAGTTCTCAAATTCCCGGCTAATTTTATCATCTGATTTGCGGGAAGTATTTGTCGGATCTTTTGTTCGGGCTTCCGGGGCCAGCAGGGAGGGCGAAAGGACTTCGAGTTGTTCTTCATTAATCGGCTGCAGATGATTCTCCTCGTTATTGTTCGAATGATCAGACAAAGAAGGCGAGTTGCCCGTCAGGTCCGCTTCACTCATCGGCCTCAAGGCACTGCAGAACGGAGGCGACAACAGGGAAAAAAACAAAACAGCCGCTGCCAGAAGAGCAATCGCAGATAAACGTAAAATATTTTCCATCAACACCGCGCCTTATAAAAAATTTGCTGCTTTATTAAAAAAATCACGCAACCGTCCACTGAGTCGTACAACAACATTCTAAAAATATATAAATGAATCAATTGGTTAGTGTCAAATATGAAAGATATGACAAATTAATGTTGTTCCCTAACACAAAATACGAATAAAAGTCAAAATTAAATAGTAAAATAAAAATAAAATCTAATTTGTGCAAATTGTCAAGACGAACCCGGCTTTAAAACAGCGGCCGGGAAAAATCAGTTTCGATAGAAACCTTAATGCATGTGTGCATATGACAAATTCTGTGTGATGAAAAGTGTTCTGCCCCAAAAAAAAGCCCCGTTTCCTGACGGTTGTCAGGAAACGGGGCTTAAAAAGATTTTTCGGCGGCGTCCTACTCTCCCACACAGCTGCCCGTGCAGTACCATCGGCGCTAAAGGGCTTAACTTCCGAGTTCGG